>NZ_JAGGQC010000018.1:0-39283 GCF_018613455.1 Bacillus sp. ISL-78 | reverse complement strand
AAAAAAATTGATTCATCATCGCACATCAGAGCAGAACCGCATTCACAAAATTCTTCAAGATGCTAATATCAACCTAACATCCGTTCTATCAGACATTTTTGGTGTTATAGGGATTTTTAACTTTTGCATTAGTAAACTCCTTCATATCAAAATATTATTGACATCCATTAATAAAGAACGTATAGTTTCTATAAATATAATTGATAATGATTTTCATTACTGATTATAAAAATTATTTATACATAACAAGATACTTTTCATTCCATAGGGGGCCTTTATGAAAAGCAAGTTAGTTACGACTTTTTTAATTTTACTCACAGCTTTTGTCATTTTACCAATAAATAGTTTTGCAGCTAATGCATCCGATGATATGAAAAAGGCAAATGAGATAATTGTAGAAACTATCCAATCTGTGGATAAGGGGGACACAAAGGAAGCTTTTAAGCAATACAAAACCTTTACATCTACTTGGATTTCAATTGAAGATGGAGTGAAAAACCATTCTCAGCCGGCCTATCATGATATTGAAGATAACATGGGTCAAGCTCAGTTCGCTTTTGCTCAGCAGCCTGTGGATAATGAGAAATTAAAAAATGCACTTATTAGATTAAAAGAGACCAACCAAAAGTTTATAGAGGGTAAGTATTCTTCTTCATCTAAAAGTGGTAAAAATTCAGGTACCACTGGAAATGTAGCAGAACTTGTGACACTGCTAAATCAGTCTCTTTCGAAGATTAATGATAATGATATCGAAGGCGCAAGAGGGGACATAGAGAAGTTCCGAAAATCATGGTTAAATGTCGAGGGAATTGTCCTTACTCAGTCCTCAAAGATATATGGTAATGCAGAAAGGGATATGGTTGCTAGCTACGCCATGCTATCCTCCAATCACCCAGATGTACTAGGTGCAAAAAAAACGATTGAAGGTATGCGTGATTACCTCTCTCCACTGGTAGCAAAGACAAGTTATACGATGCTTGATGCAACGACCATTCTTCTTCGCGAAGGATTGGAAGGATTACTTGTAGTGGTGGCTTTGCTTGGATTTTTGAGAAAAGCTGGCCATGAAGCGAAAAGTAAATGGATCTGGTACGGAGTAGGAGCTGGACTTGGAGTAAGCCTTGTACTTGGCGTAATTGTAAACCTATTATTTTCTGCTGGTACATTCGGCAGTAACAATTTTTTGATATCCGGCTGGACAGGGATATTTGCAGCAGTGATGCTTCTATATATGAGTTATTGGCTTCACAGTAAATCAAGTCTTGCTGAATGGCAACGATATATTCGGACACAAAGTACAAAAGCACTTGATACCGGTAGCTTGTTCTCCCTAGCCATTCTTTCCTTCCTGGCTGTTTTTCGTGAAGGAACAGAGACTGTCCTATTCTTTATCGGGATGGCTGCTTCCATTAAGTTTGCAACGCTTTTACTAGGGATTGCCATTGGGCTGATCATCCTTGTAATTGTTTCATACCTCATACTCAAGGTAGGTTTGAAAATTCCAATGCGCCCATTCTTCCTCGTATCAAGCATTTTGATGTTCTACCTATGCATTAAGTTTGCTGGCATGGGGATTCATGGGTTGCAGCTTGCCGGGTTATTACCGGCAACTCAAGCACCCATCCATAGCATTGACTTTTTCGGTGTATATTCAACCTGGGAAAGTATTATCCCTCAGGTGATCTTACTTATAATTGCTGTTATTGCAGCACTTTTAAATAAAAGAAAAGATAGTAAAATAAAAGTACATACCGGAGGTAACAAAATTGAAATCTCGTAAATTACTAGTTCCTATCATCGTAGTAGCTGCATTAAGCTTAACTGCTTGCGGTACCAATAACGAAAAGAAAGCTGATGAAACCAAGAAAACCGAACAGTCTTCTCCAAAATCTGTTTCCATTAGTGATGGCGCGAAAGATATGAAACAAACGATTGCTGACCTAAATGCACAGCTAAAAGCCAAGGATGCTACAAAAGTAAAAGAAAGTGGAGCGAAGCTTGAGGAATCTTGGCAAACATTTGAAGACGACGTGAAAGCTAAAAGCCCGGATCTATATGGTAAGGTCGAAACTCCCCTTCACACAATAGAAGCTGGTGCAACGTCTTCCCCGCTTGATGCGCCAACACTTACAAAAGCGGCAAAAGAGTTAGATGGTGTTTTATTTGAAGTTCAAAATTTAAAATAACAGGTAAATCATTTTATATTAGTAAAACCATAGAACAAAAAGGGATAGAAGCCTATAGGCTCTATCCTTTTTTGTAGGTGGAAATCAGGCCCTGTTCGTTCCATAACGCGATAACCCTGATTGGAAATAGTTGCAAAACCTTTCTTAATGGGCTACAGCAGCCATTCACCTGACATGCAGAGAAACCACATATCAAATTTTTAGACTTGACGAATGGTTTTGACCACGAGCATTAATTAAAACCGGTATCATTTTCTAAAACGATACCGGTTTATCATTAATCCTGATACTTAAAGTGCAGTCCAACCACCGTCAATGACTAATTCTGAACCAGTCATAAAAGCAGATTCATCAGATGCCAAATATAGAACTCCATAAGCAATATCATCTGGCTGACCTAAACGAGGTAATTGAGTAAAGCTTGTAAAATATTGTTTGGATTGTTCGTCGAGGTGCTCTTCAATCATTGGTGTAACTATAATACCTGGATGAACAGAATTGACGCGGACATTTTCCTTCGAATATTCGACTGCCGCTGCTTTTGATAAAGAACGTAATGCACCCTTAGCTGCAGTGTAAGGGCTTGTTCCAGCCATACCTACAATACCGCCGATTGAAGAAATATTAATAACGGATCCCCCGCCAACTTTCTGCATTTCAGGAATTGTATTTTTCATTCCTAATACACAGCCTGTTAAGTTGATATCCATTACTTTATTCCACTGCTCCATTGTTATATTCAATAACGTTTTAGGCTCACTAACACCCGCATTATTTACAAGGACATCTACTTTTCCAAATGTTTCAATTGCCTTGTTTACAACACCCTTCCATTCTTCCTCAGAAGCGACATTATGTTTAATGGCAATTGCCTCTCCACCCATATCGTTTATTTCATCGACAAGTTGTTGAAGTACAACTTCCTGGACATCGGTTGCTACAACTTTAGCGCCTTCTTTGGCAAATAATTTGGCTTCTGCTGCGCCTTGCCCCATAGCTGCACCTGTGATAATTGCTACTTTTCCATCTAAACGCCCCATTATATAACACCCTTTCAGTCTTAAATATTATTTTATACTTTCAAGTCCAATGAACTACAATCTATCTACCTTTTTTGAGTGATTCTATTAATATAGCAAGAAAATCTACAAGGTTAATCCACCGTCTACTAAAACAGTGGAACCCGTCATATAACTCGCCCCTTCAGATGCCAAGAATAAAACAACTTTTGCAATTTCTTGGGGTTCTGCATATCTGCCAATCCTCATATTCGGTAGCTCTTCAGGGATATAAGCCCCAAGCTGTTCAAATGATCTAGTGACGCTATCTGTAATTCCAGTTACTACACCACCTGGACAAATAGCGTTTACACGAATCCCTTTCTTGACGTATTCAAGTGCTGCTGATTTTGTTAACCCTACCACAGCATGTTTTGTGGCTGAGTAAACACTCATACTGTGTTCGCTACGTATTCCCGCAGTAGAAGCAGTATTGATGATAACCCCGCTACCCTGACCTTCCATAACTTTTAATACATATTTCAATCCAAGGAAAACACCCTTAATATTTACTCTAACAAGGCGATCAAATTCATCTTCTTCAATATCCTGAAGTAAAGCAAACTTCTGAATGATACCCGCGTTATTAAAAAATAAATCGATTTGGCCATACGTATCTTTTGCTACTCTTACGTAGTTTTTAACATCTTCGCCATTAGAAACATTACCCTGTACAAAGATTCCTTCTCCGCCTTTTTCTTTTATCAAATTCAGCGTTTTTTCACCTGTTTCCTTATTGAAATCTACCAGCACCACCTTGTAACCGTTCTCAGAGAGTTTCATACTACTAGCACGCCCAATGCCGCTGCCTGCCCCTGTAATTAAAGCAACTTTTTTTGTGTTGTCCATTTTCTTATCCTCCTAACAAATGTTTAACCCTTTTCTTAAAACATAGGCCAATGAAATAAATATTTTGATAAAAAATCTTAATCGATAGTCAAACTATCATTATGATAGTATAACTATCAATCCAAAAGCAAGTTTAATATACTACATTATTACTATCCGTAGAAAAAAGAGAAAAGCGCAAGCGCCCAGTTTAGTCCAACCAGCATAAGATGAGCCCAACCAAAAGGCGATCTTCCCTTTTCTATGGGATTGATTAATGACTTAGTGGGGCTGGGTCTGTAGCTAGACACCATTCAAAATAAAAAAAGTTATACTTTCTTACCTAGTAAAAAAAATGGACTTTATTGACAATACTTATGTATTTTGATAGCATAAAACGATTAAAATCGGACGAAAGGGTTGTTTTTAAGATGAAACCCACAATCAGATGGAAACAGGAACGACTTACCGGAAAAGAATTAAGAATGCAAAGTATTATTGAAGCTGCTGAACAAGTATTTACCCGAAAGGGCTTTGAGAAGGCAACGATGCAGGATATTGCTGAGGAGGTCAATATTGGTATAGCCACCGTGTTTCGATATTTCCCAAAGAAGGAAAAGTTGATCGTCGCAGTAGCATCACGATCTGTTTCATCACGGATCACTATATTTCAAGAAATAAGGAACATGCCGATCACAGGCATTGAAAAACTAGAAAAACTCTTTGATTATTTTATCTCGTTACCAGAAAAGGATCGCGAATCTACAAAATTATTAGAGGCATTTGAAAACTTTGCCGCACAGTCTGAAGAACCATTAGAGGACATAAAAAATTATAATGACTCACTTCATGAAGTTTCCCAAATATTTTTTAACATCATTAGTGACGGGGAGATAGATAATTCCATTCGATCAGATATACCTTTAAGGGATACAGTGTCATCCATTACAAACATGTTTGCCATTTTCTCAAAAAAATTATCATTACACCAAGATATTGTGATGTTGGAATCCGATGTGGATCCAAATAGACAACTTTTAATCACCAAAAAAATACTAATTGATTATCTAAAAGCTTCTCCAGTAACGTAAATCAATTAGTCTTTTTTGTAGCTTGGATCATTTACTATTTGCCTCTTGAAATTAAGCATTATTAATATAATCTTCCGCTGAGAGTAGAAATAATTCTCTTGTACATTTTTTTAGATTAACTTACTCTAGGTTAACACTGCCTAATGCGATAAAAAACAAACGAGCTGCCTATAACAGCTCGTTAATTCCTTTTCTCTTCTTAAAAACTCCTATTTTTCACCAACTCCTTTTCAAAAACATATTTTAACGCTTCGATGTATTGATTGATAGCGCGCTTTCCTATTTCTGTATGAGGGGCGTATCCTTCAAACCCATGAAAGCAACCAGGGTATAAGTGGAATTCGGTAGGAACTCCTGCTTTTGTTAGTTTTGTAACGTAATCAATCGTTTCATCACGGAACGGATCTAAGTCTCCTACACAAGTATAAGTAGGCGGAAGACATGTTAAGTCAAGTGCACGTGCTGGGGCTGCATAAGGTGATACTTCCTCAGTCTGCTCACCTAAATACATTGCCCATGCATTTCGGTTAGATTGCTCATTCCATACCCTTGTATCTTGAACTTCAGTACTAGAAGGAGTGATATGTCGGTCATCAATCATCGGGTAAAGGGGCATTTGAAAGACAAGCGGAGGCCCTTGTCGATCTCTTGCTAGTAGAGATGTGGCAGCTGTGAGCCCTCCACCTGCACTAGCACCAGCAATAGCAATTCTGGACCGATCAACTCCTAGCTCATCGGCATGATCCGAGAACCATTTCAATGCAGCATAGCAATCTTCTACTGGTGCAGGAAATGGATGTTCAGGTGCAAGCCGGTAATCAACCGAGACAACCGTACAGTTTGCTTCTAACACATATCGCTGACAGAGGAAGTCGTCCATTTCCGGTGTTCCTATTACATATCCTCCACCATGTATCCAAAGTAAACCTGCATCGCTACCTGATTTTTGAACAGATTGATAGATTTTGACGCGAACCTCAGGGTCTCCAGCTGGTCCAGGTATAAAACGTTCGGTCATGGAGATCAATTCGTTTGAAGCTGGTGCGTTTTGAAGAGCCATTTCCTTCATTCCTTGTCTAACGGCGACTATGCTTTCATTAGAGATGATTAGTACCGGAAGATAAGCTAATACTTGCTTTAATTCTCTGTTGACTTTGTTTTCCATTTCTTAAAACCCCCTTAATGATAACGATTACAAAATTATACAGATAAACCACCATCAACTGGCATTAGAACACCGTTTACATAAGTGGCCTCCTCAGAAAATAGGAAGGCCACAACTGCCGCAATTTCACTTGCTGATGCCAGCCGCTGCATTGGACAAAAGCCTGTATGATCTCTGTCTACCATTCCAGCCGTCATATTCGTCATCACTCCACCGGGGCAAACCGCATTAACACGAATACCTTGGGAACCATATTCGCTCGCAGCTGTTACCGTCATTCCAGCTAACGCATGCTTTGTTGCTGCGTATACACCTAAACCTGGCTCAGCGCGAATGCCTGCATGAGAGGAAGTATTAACGATGACACCAGAATGTTGTTCAACCATTACTGCCAACACATACTTTAATCCAAGAAAAGCTCCCTTGACGTTTACCTCCATTATTCGATCAAATTCACTTTCTTCAGTTTCATGCAAGAGCGATGGTTTTTGCAAAACTCCAGCATTATTGTGAAAAAAGTCAATCCTGCCTAATTTTAGTTTTGCCTCATTGACGTAATGCTTCACCTCTTTAGGGTTTGATACATCTGCTCTGACTCCGATTGCTTCTCCCCCTTTTAGCTTGATCAGATTAACTGTATCATTAAGGGCTTCCTCATTATAATCGACAAGGAGAAGACTTGCACCTTGAGTAGCCATTTTTTCAGCCGTTGCCCTGCCTATCCCGCTTCCAGCGCCAGTAATCACCGAATTTTTTCCTTTCATACTCATTCTTTGTTCTCCCCTTTTGGAATTCTTATAATCAATTTGGTGAGATTGACGCATTTTTAGATGACTGTAATGTGAAGCCTTCGTATCCCTTTTCTGCCACACCATCGCATATTTTCCTGTATGGGCCAACTCCGCCAAGATAAATAAGAAATCTGCATGGCTTTCCTTCTATGTTTGCTCCTGTATACCAAGAATCCGTTTTCATGAAAAGCGTAGACTCAGCCACCTCACGGCAATGCTTACTCCATGCCTCCTCGGCTTCTACCTTTGCATCAATCACATCGATACCATGGTTATCCAAATACTGAATGCATTCTATAATCCATTCCACATGCTGCTCGATACAAACGGGCATATTGCTTAACACAGATGGACTTTCGGGACCTGTGATCATAAAGAAGTTAGGAAATCCTGCGGTAGTAAGTCCTAAATATGTCCGGGTCTCTGTTCCGTTTGCCCATTTCTCCTTGAGTGCCTCCCCCCCTTTTCCACGAATGTCCATTTTAAATAAGGGGCCTGTCATGCCGTCATAACCTGTCGCAAAAACGAGTATGTCTAATTCGTATTCTCCATCAGATGTCTTAATCCCTTTGGGCGTTATTTCCAAAATAGGTGATTTCTTCACATCGATTAATGTAACATTTTCACGGTTATATGTTTCATAGTAATTCGTATCTAAAATCGGACGTTTTGTCCCATAATAATAGGTTGGCAGAAGCTTTTCAGCTATAGTAGGTTTTTCGATAATCTTAACGATTTTTGAGCGAAAAAATTGAGCCATTGTATGATTAGAATTTTCATTCGTTAATAAATCGTTATAGGTATTAGCTAGGTAAAATCCTCCCTTTTGCCACGCATCTTCGTAAACCTTTTGCCTTTGCTCATTTGTATCTTCCATTGCCGAATGATTACGAGGCTCAATTGGCATGCCAAATAGTGATTCGCGCATTTGTGTTCTTAACTGTTGAAAGTTTTTCTTGATTTCATCCATCTGTTCTGTACTATATTGATAATTATTTGCTGGTGCGCTATATTGGGGAGTGCGCTGGAACACCGTGAGAAGATCGGCTTCATTCGCAATTTCTGGTATTGATTGAACGCCGCTTGAACCTGTTCCAATTACACCTACCTTTTTCCCTGTAAAGTCGACCTTCTCGTGCGGCCAATTTCCGGTATGATACCAATCCCCTTCGAAACTTTCAATCCCTTTTATTCTCGGAAGATTCGAGGCGGAAAGACAACCGACACCAGAAATGAAATACTTAGCTGAAATCTTTTCACCGTTATCTGTATAGACATCCCATCTCTCCACTGCCTCATTATAATGAGCTCCTGTAATACGAGTTTTAAATTGAATATCGCTACGCAAATCAAACTTATCTGCGACATAATTAAGATAGCGTAAAATTTCCGGCTGCGCAGGGTATCTTGAAGACCATGTCCATTCCTGAAAAAGTTCATCGGAAAAAGTATAATTGTAATAAACACTTTCGGTATCACAGCGCGCACCAGGGTATCTGTTCCAGTACCAGACCCCACCGACACCGTCTCCAGTTTCAAACGCACGTACTGAGTAACCAGCTTCTCTTAAACTATGGAGCATATACAATCCCGAAAAGCCTGCACCTACTACCACTGCATCCATTTCCATAGTCTGAACTGTTAGCTGTGAGTTTTTACCTGATAACATATTCTTCTTCCTCCTTCTTGATATTTATTGGGAATACCTACTAAAATTGTAATTTGTTTTGTATAATTGAATATTCCCATTTTTTCATATACTCGTTCCCTAAAAAGGAGGATAAAAGATGGTTTCACTATATACTATACAGAATCATATCCAAAAAATTGAAAAAGCAGAGTCCCATGAAGAAAAGATGTACCAGATTCTACAAATATACGTGGAGCTTTTTCCAGTTTCTAATGCGACCTTATCGAGGTACTCCACGTTAGGATATCTTGGTGAAGGCATTATCTCCCTCTCCTCTAACGAACTGGTATATATAAGTGAGATGCGTGATGATATTCGCTCCTTGCCTATTATTGAATCATCTATCCGTGAAAGGAAAGCCAAATTTTGTACTGGTATTGATTGCTTGAAGCTAACGAGCAGCAAGTACATAATTGCGTCGAATGTTCATTCAATTATTGTTGTACCCATTTGCAATGGCACAACAGTCATTGGATTTATTTGCTCAACTCAGTTTTTAGAAGGGACTCATTTTGGTGAAGCTTTACTCTCCTCTTTTACTCATTATGGGAAGCTCATCGGAAAATTTTTGGAGGAATCTGACCTTCCTCGTCCAAGTATGGGATTAACGAAACGAGAATTAGAAGTGATGAGGAGAATTTCATGGGGAGAAAGAGCAAAGGAAATGGCTATTTCCATGGAGATTAGTGAGTTAACGATCAACCAATATGTGAAATCTTCGATAAAAAAGCTTGGTGCCCAGAACCGTGCACATGCTGTTGGATTATTATTACGAAAAGGCATTCTATCATAATTTATTGTAAGCGCTTTATCCTCACTGATTAACTAATATGGCTAAAGAACAATTGAATAACCCACAATAATCTACTTCTACTAGGTGACTATCTAAAAGCTTATTTAATACAAGGAAACTCTCTTGTGCTTCAACGTTATACTTTTTAAGATAACTCATTTTGTAGTTATCATTAAATCACATACCTACATATCCATCATTGAAAACTTCGTAAACATGTTTTGTTTAAAAATGTTTCTTTACTTTCTGACTTCTTTTAACATTTGTAAAACACTCACCAATTAAAGACTCTTTCCCCCACGGCAGCGTGTAAGTCTGCATCCGCTAAGTTACTGGTGTAGATAGTCGGTTCTCTGCTCTGGATTTCTACAATCTCGAAAACCATCGTTTAAATAGAATATACTCTGGAGACTCATCCCCAGAGTATTTTTACAATATTATAATATATATATTTAAATTTTATTTTACGGCTTCTTTTAATTCCTTACCTGGTTTAAAGGCTGGAACTTTAGAAGCAGCAATACTTATTTCTTCACCGGTTTGTGGGTTACGGCCAGTTCTTGCTGCACGTTCACGTACTTCAAACGTACCAAATCCAATTAATTGAATTTTCTCTTCCTTAGCAAGGGTGTTAGAAATCGTTTCAAATAACGCATCAACTGCCTTTGCAGCTTCTTTTTGTGTCAATTCAGCTTGTGTTGATACAGCTTTCACTAATTCTGTTTTATTCATTTTGATACACCTCAATTTTAAATATACTATGTAACGACCCAAACATAACATATATCTTCTTCGTTTTCCACTTCAAGGAAGAAAAAAACTGGACTTTTGACTGTTAATACTCTGTATTATGTTACCCTCTCTTTTTTAAGGGAGGTTTTTTACAGACTTTCATCTTCAACTTGCGTTAGCTTAAAATCAGAGCTGTCTTTAAGGTAGCTTTTTTGATGGAACTAACGGGGCAGTTTTGTTGAATAAGCATACAAATAATAAAGGGACGGTACCTGTTTTCTAAGGTAATGTCCCTTTTTTTGATTTATTTATTCAAGGAGGATGTGGTTCCTTCCTTTTCTGTATGAGACGAAAGGACGAGCTTGATCTGCTGAATCACAAATATGATGTGCTTGTTGTTTCGGGTTAACCGGCTTGCCATTACCCCGCCTTCTAAGGAAGAAACCACGAATGACGCGATGGCTTCCGTATTGAGACCTGTGGACAGCTCCCCTGTGGAGATTCCCTCGTCCAATATGCTCTGAATAAATGATGTGAATTGACCATGTGCGGCCTCCGCTTTCTCTCTAAGCAGGAGATATCCGTCATCCGCCTCCACCGCCGTGTTTAGCAAGGGGCAACCACCTTCGATTGGTGGATGGTTAACAGGATCTTCGTACACTGCGCATACCTTCATGATTTTGTCGATTGCCGTCTCCGCCTTTTCGGCAGCCTTCAAGAAATGTTCTGTCATAACCCGAGAGGCATAATCAAACGCTTCGAGCGCGATTTCGTCTTTCCCGGAAAATGTCCGATAGACCCCGCCTTTGGTCAATCCTGTAACTTGTATGATGTCTTGTATGGAAGAGCCGGCATACCCTTTTTGATTAAACAGTTCGGCTGATTTTTCAATAATATGCTGACGTGTCTTTTCACCCTTACGCATGAAAGCAGACCCCCGTTCCCACGATAATATAACTGTTTATATTTTAACATTGCTATGGCATATTCGGAAAACTTTTGATATCACAAAAATACCGAACGGTTCGGTATTTTTTAAAAGGGGTGACGCGCTTATGAATAAAGTAAAAATTGTCCGGATTCCCATTCTTCCAATGCACATGGTGAACGCCCATTTGCTGATTGGAACGGAAGGTTGCGTCTTGGTCGATGCCGGTATACCGGGATCCGAGCAGAAAATCGCAAGGGCTTTAACAAAGGAGAAGTTAACTTTCAAGGACATCAATCTAATAATCATAACCCATGCACATGTCGATCATGCCGGCAGTGCGGCAAGATTGCGGGATCTTACTGGAGCTCCCATACTAGCCCATGAGGGTGACGCCAAGCATTATAGTAGGGAAGATGAGATGACGTATTGCGCGACGGGACGGTTTGCACGACTTTTCTTCAAAACGGGATTCATCCTTCAGTCTTATGAGGGATTTACGCCAGATTTATTGGTTTCCACAAAACAGGCCTTCGATTTGGGGCGTTTCGGCTTACCTGGCTCAGCTACCCACACACCGGGTCATACTTCAGGGTCTATTTCAGTTGAACTGGATTCGAAAGAAGCTATGGTGGGTGATCTCTTAGCCTCGGGTATTCTACTTGGCGGTATCATAAGGAAAAACCATGCCATACGCCCGCCATTTGAAGATGATCCTCATCGGGTAGCGGAACAACTTCTGCGTTTAATTTCAACCGGCCACCGCACATTTTATCTCGGTCATGGTGGCCCACTGGGGGTAAATGAAGTGCGCCGCCATGCAGAGTATCTCAAAGGCTTACCGCCCGTTAACCCAAAAAATACAAAGTAGGAGTCATCCACCTCTGATGCTCGACGTACGTGATTATCTAGACAATCGATATATCAGATAGTGATATAACAAGGGGTTGTTGCAGTATATCTTTTCTTTTTTCCACTAGGGGGAAAGATTCCAGTATAGGGTAGTAAAAAATATTAAGTTTGTGACAGAATGTACTTAAACAATAGGGTGCGTTAGCTTAAGATCGGAGCTGTCTTTAAGGCAGTTTTTATGAAACTAAAGGGGTAGGTTAGCATTCCTGTAGTTCGTTATTTTTCAGCTTTGAAAAAAATAGGGCTCCTCAGTAAGATATGAGTAAGACACCACTCTAACTCAAAACTTTAGGAGGAACCCTTATATGAATTTTAAAATGCAAGACAAAAAAAATCAACTAATAGAAAGAATTTCCGATACTCACCTTATTGTTGGTGTGGATATCGCTCAACAACTACACGTTGCAAGAGCAGTTAACTTCCGTGGAATTGTAGTTGGAGACCCTCTTACATTTGAAAATAATGAAGAGGGGTTCCTTAAATTATTAAAATGGATTCATGATTTAAAAAGATTAAAAAACTTAGATGCAGCAATAGTAGGTATGGAGCCTACAGGCCATTACTGGATTAACCTTTCAAAATGGTTATATAACCAAAACATTGAGGTTGTAACAGTCAATCCCCACTTAGTAAAAAGGAATAAAGAGAATCGTGATAATACCCAATCGAAGAGTGATAAAAAAGATGCGCTCGTTATCGCGGATATGGTCAAAAACGGCTACTATTCCTTTATTCGCCCATCATCAGAATCATTTGAGAAGCTTAGAGTTCTAATGTCTAATCGTGATGTGATTGTTAAACGTCTCGTGATGTCTATTAATCAAGTAAATCCAAGTATTAATCCCATTAGCAGCATAGAAATAAAAAATTAGTTATATAGAATGTATCATTCAAAATAGTTAACGTTAATTTTGAATATTGTCTTATTCGTAGGATTTCAAATATGTACGAGTACCAGGTTTCTTAAACAAAAGGGCACTGTGACCCATCAAGGTTAGCATAACTGGCCTCCACCCCTTGGATAGGCATGACGAAGGAATGAGAGGGCAATTGACCCGTTGAGACATGGGAGGGAAAGCCTCCAAATTAAGCATGTTCCAACTATTACAAAAGTAACATTTCACAAACAATAGTTTTTAGCTGTTGAAGGGTTCCTAAACCAACAAAAACAGTACCAGAAATGGTATTTCTTTTATCTGTTGATGAACCCTTCTTAAACTCCCTCAGTTTGATGCGAATATCTCTCGAATGCTCACTTATTCGCAGGATTTCATACCCCTTGTAATTAGACTTACGGGTAAATGAAATGAGTTCAGATAAGTTAGGCTTCGTGAAGGCATAGTTAAATAAAGGAGTCAGCTATCACTCCACATTTTACCATATAATTGCAAGTTATTGTTTCGCCCTGATTGTAAAGTGAAAATGGAGTATGATTATCCTAGTAAAACGCCCTAATTTAAATTAATAATGATTCAATTCGTCAAGTGATTTCGTTTTGAAAAGTTCCTCAATATCACGGTAAGTAAGTTTCTCAGATGATAAGGTATTGCTAATATGTTCCTTTAGAAACAAATTTGGTCCTTTTTGTTTCACTATTACAGAACGTATACTTCTCAATACACTTGTAGTTTTTAAAGCTAATTCTCTTATATCAGATACATTGATGTGAAATAACCCTCTTGATTGTGGTAGGGCATCTCTACGTATTTTACTCTTATGACTTATTAATGCAACCTCAACTGTTGATCCATCTGGGAAAGGAACATTTTCACGTATCCATTTTTTATGTCCGTCAGCTTGTCTACACGCTTCACTATATACAGGGTTTTGCTCATCTTCTTCTGTTTTAGCCTCAAAACCAAGAATTCTATCCCTAAGAATCCATACTCCATCAGGAGCAGTATCACTATTTGGTTTGGAGGAGACATAACCAAGTACTCTTCCTAAATTTACTAGTCCACTTTCAAACTTCTTAGCATCATCATCATTAATTAATTCCAACAACTGCTTCATATTTTTTTCAAACATTGTTCCTACTATTCCTAGATCGCTTATGACTGTATCAATATTATCTGTTTGAGCTGCAAGATATGGGTCAATTTTAGGGACATCGCTCTCTATAGGAACATAGTGGATTAAGTCAGATAGCCAAGAAATACCACTCGTAATCCGTAATGTTGATGAGTAGTAATTTTTATCTAAATTCGGGTCAATAGATATATAATTTTTAGCTAGATGTGCTGCATTACCGGCAATATAAAACCACCAGGCACGATAACCATCAAGTTCTTTGCCGCCACTTAAATTTTCAAGAGTTGATTTAGCTTTTTCAAGAGCTCTATCAAGTTCCATTTTCCAAAGAGCATACACAAAATCAATTTCATTCTCAACACTAAGAATAAGTTTTTTCACTTCAGTTTTGGGCTTTTTTTCGTATTCCTCACGTATCTCGGTTATTGCATCATTTATAGAAGAATAATAATCTTTATCATTTATGAAATCGTTCATAAAATCAACCATTTGTTGAATGGATTCAATTTTTTCTGAGTTATCAAGCCCAAATTCAATTTCTGCTTGAATCTCTGGATGGAAACCGATCAAGTTATCACGGCTTGCGCAAAACTTTAAAAGATTAGGGTCTAACATTAGTACATTGGCAAAGTCATCACTAGAGCGTGTGCAACGCCCAAGCGCTTGAGTAATCCTTGTTTTTACTAATTCACTTAATACAGTATTTGCATTTAATCTATTCCATAAAAATCCTTCTTGTAAGTTCGTTGCTTCGGGCATTCCATAAACTATCTGCAGACGACAAATATCACCAGATAAATCAATTCCGTCATACCTATTTGTTAGAACAAGAATTGCTTTATTCTTATTTGTGAAGGAGTCTAAGCTATCTTCAATATCCCATGATTGTAAAATAGAGTATCCAGGCAATTTTTCTTCTGCTTTTGATATAAAATACTGGGCAGTACGGTTATCCGGACAAAGTACTAATGCTCTACCTTGATTTTGTATTGCACCAATAGCCACATTTAGAGAATCCTCAGGATTAAAAACACGATTTGGGAATAAAATTAACCTTCTTCCATTACTATATTTCTCCCAGCCCTTAGGTATCGGTATTTTGTTTATTTTTCGTACACCTGTAATTCTTTCTAGCTCTCCACCTTCTCCTAGAGTAGCTGACATATAAATTCTCTGTTTTGCACTATTAAAAGCCCCATGTGTCTGTGTAGGTGGGATTAATGGTCTAATATTAATTTCTCCCCAAGAGAAAAACAATTGGCATGCTTCTAAGTTTTCATTAATTTTGGACCAAGGATATTTTGCATCCCCACATTTAGTTATATTGGCTTCAAGGAGTTCTATTAATTGAGGTAGCTTTTCGAGATATTTAGGGTATGGGATTAGATCATAAATTGGCTTGTAATATTCTGCATCTTCACTCATTATCCTAGTGTAATGATAATCCGATATATCATCTTTGAATAACTTAATAATGCTCTCAAAAACTTCTTTATTTTCCTTCCTTTTTATTTCAACAGTCCAAAGTGAAGAAATATAGTTTTCAGCAGAATGAGCATCATCAAAAAGTATTGCATCCGCATCATCAAGTTTAGGGTTTGTATTATAAATGGCACTATATGTAGTAATAGCAACACATTTGTTTGTTACATAATCACCATAAGCTTCTTCGGGATATTTGTTTTGAGGACCAATAAGTAGACTTGCAGGCAAGCCGTATTCTATTGCTTTTAAATAGACTTGTCTTGCTAATTGCCTTGTTGGACATAAGTAGAGAACACGTTCTTGCAAGCATCTTCTCCTATATTCAGCTATTAATAAGCCTATGAGTGTTTTACCTGTGCCCGTCGGTAGCTCAATAGCAACGTCCTGTTTTGTTTTAAAAGTATTATAATATTCTCGTAGAATATCAGCTTGTTGAGACCACAGTCCTTTCACGTTGGGTATCTGTAATTCCCTAAAAATTGACTCGGGATCTTTTTCTATAGTCTTTATAACTTTTGGCTTAACGAATTCAAACTTCTTTCTCTCCATCAGTTAATTACCGCCTTTATAAAATATATAACGCCATAGTGTTTATTTTATTAGAGAACACATGAAAAAAATGTCCAAAAATTAGCGTTAAAAATAGCCTGAAATCGTAAAAAAATAACTCTGTTTTCGTAAACTTTGTTGTTTTTGAAAAGAAAAGAAGGGCTTAGACAAAAATTCTTAGTTGGTTTGACAGCTCTTTTCCTTTAAACCCAAGTAGGTCTTGTAAATAACTCGGAAGTACACAGGTTATATATACAAAAGCATGTGGATATATAATTCATTAGAGGTATAATAAATATAATTAGTAAAATATAACCATTAACAACATCTCACTTTGAAAACTTCCATAACTAAATAATTCAATATAAAAAATCCAGCTAGCCCATTTAAAAGAAAAACATAAAAATTTGTGTTTATAGAGGTGAAGGAAATGACAGTCGAAAAACTCGAAGTACAACTTACGAATGAGCATCTTTCAAAACTATTAAAAACAAAGCCAATTCAGGCTTTGGAAGAATTGATATGGAATTCATTAGATGCAGATGCAGAAGAAATTGAAATAATTCTAGAGCGTAATAGTTTAAATGGCATTGAGTCTATTGTTATAACTGACAACGGTATAGGAATAAACCATGAACATATTACAACTGATTTTGGGAATTTAGGAGGATCTCATAAATCAAAAAATAAATTTAGTCCAAAAGGAAGGAAGTATCATGGAAAACAAGGTGAAGGAAGATACAGTGCATTTGTCTTAGGCGAGAGTGTACGGTGGCATAGCATTTTAAAGAAAGAAAACCAATTTATTAAATTTAGTATTACTGGTGAACTGAATCAGTTAAAGGTATTTGAAATTTCACAACCCTCTACCTTCTATAGTAATTCTACCGGAGTTACAGTAAAAATAACCAACTTAGTCTATGAAAATATTGATAAATTACCAGAGCCATATGATATTTATCAAGCACTTACTGCTACATTCGCTCCATATCTCTTGGCATATAAGGAATTAAAATAAATATTGATGGTTATTTAATTGAACCTAATAATGCCATCGCGGATGTTATTGAACACGAAATATCTGCTGTGAATGATTCGATAGGTATAGTAAGAGGGAATTTAAAAATTATTGAATGGAAATCAGGTAAACATAAAAATTTATATCTCTGTGGTCTAGAAGATATTTGTATAGATGAAGAAATTTCTAGTGTTAGAACAACTGCATTTTCCCATACTGCTTTTTTAAAAAGTAATATAATAAGTAAACTGGTAGATGAAAATAGGTTTGATATTAGAGAATTAGATGAAAGTTATATAATACTAAGAGATGAAGCACTAAAAAAGATTAAAGAATTATATCGAGAAAGATTAGCAGATGCAGCTTCAAATGAAGTGATAAAAATAAAGAATGATAAAATTTACCCTTTTATAGGCGAAGCAAAAAATGATGTTGATAAAGCAACTAGACAAGTCTTTGATATATTTGCCTATAAGGTAAATGAATTTATTCCAGAATTTAGCAAAGCTACAAAAAACTCCAAACAGTTAACTTATAGGCTCTTAAAAGAAGCTTTGGAAACCAATCCAACCAGTCTCAAATTTATTTTATCTGAAGTTTTAACTCTGTCTACTGAACAACAAAATGAATTAGCATCAATTTTGGAAAAAACAAGTTTAGATTCCATAATTAATACAACTAATTTAATTAGCAATAGAATTTCATTTTTGTATGGGCTTGAGGGAATTTTATATGGTGAAAATTTTCATAAGAGATTGAAAGAAAGAAGTCAATTGCATAAAATTCTTCTCAATGAATTATGGTTATTTGGTGAACACTATAGCTATAGTTATGATGACGTTACTTTAAAAAAAGTTCTTAAACAACATATAAAAGAGTTGGGAAGAAGAGACTTTGAAGAAGAAATTGATTTTTCAAAGCTAACTGGTTTAGATGATATACCTGATATTGGCTTATCAAGACAATGTATCATTGGAGAACAGGATAATTATGAAAATTTAGTTATTGAGTTAAAGCGCCCTTCTTGTACTATTACAGAGAAGGAACTTAACCAAATAAAGAAATATGCCTATACAATAGAAGAAAATATGTATTTTGATAAAGAAAAGACCAAATGGAAGTTTATTTTAGTAGGTACAAAATTTGATAAATACACAAAAAAGGAGTTAAACCAACATAACAGAACACAGGGATTGTTATACAAATCCAGTGATAGTAACCTAGAAGTGTGGGTCAAAGAATGGAATCAAGTTATTCAAGAAGCAAAAGGTAAATATCAGCACTTAAAGGACAAATTGGAATTAAATATGACGAATAATGAAGAAGGATTATACTACTTAAGAGAAAAATATAAAGAATATTTACCAGAATAGTAGACTCAATTAAAGGTACTTATCACAAAAGCCTTTGTCCTGTTAAGCAAAGGCTTACTTTTTTGACGAGTTTCTTCTATTATATAGTGATTTTTTTTAAGTCTTTTTCATAATCCTTAACCAACTTATAAAAAGTCGTCTTTTTAACGCCTATTTCCGCCATGGCCTTCACAGCTGTTATCTCTCCTGATTTCCATAAATCATAGACTTCTTTAAACTCTTCAGTTACTTGAGTTTTGGGTCGGCCAAAGGGCACACCATTTTTTACAGCCACATCAATTCCTTCACGCTGCCGTTTTCTAATACGGTCCCGTTCCTCTTCCGCCATCCAAGAAAGGATTTGTAAAACAAGATCTGCGATGAAGGTCCCTAAACTATCCTTAAATTGAGTAGTATCCAACAATGGCATATCCATGACCACGATATCTGCTTGGATATTTTTCGTGATGTCATTCCATTCTTGTAGAATTTCCTCCTTGTTTCGGCCAAAACGATCGAGTGAATGAATATATAGGACATCCCCTTTTCGGATCATACGTTTTAATAATTGATATTGAGTCCGGTCAAAGTTTTTCCCACTTTGTTTATCTAGGAAGATATCTCGTTCATCTAATCCTTTTTCTTCCATAGCCTGAAGCTGACGTCCTTCATTTTGATCTTTGCTACTAACTCTTATGTATCCGAATTTACGAACTTCCATCTTTTCACTCCTTTTTCTACTTACTTTCCTATTATTCTACCAAAAGTGTTCGTAAAAGTATATGCAAAATCGCGAACGTTCATAAAAGATTTTTCAACTTTAACGAACGTGAAAATAAGGTGTTTTTATAAAAAAAAGAACCGTTCGTAAAAGTGTACTTTTACGAACACTAAAAATGATTACCATTGCTTTATTGTCTTATAAGTAGGTTCAAGTTTGATAAATGTTTTTCATGAGAACCAAATCTTCTATATATTTCTTCGTTTAATAAAGAAATAAAATTTGGATCAATCTCTAAATTTAATGCTTTAACATAGGTATTAATTAAGAATTCATCGCTTAACCTTTGAAGCATTATTGTTGCTCCTTTCAATCCCTTTTTGCGGTTCTGGTACAAAAACCATTTGATAGAGAAATAAAACCTACTTGACTGTTCAATTACATGTTCTGGGTGTGAAAATAACTCACTAGAAACATAGAAGGGCAATATCCTGTTAACTTGGAGATTAAGCAGCAGTCCAAATTACTTATGAATGAATTCAACTTCATTTTGGGCAGACTTCATCCGTTGATGAAGTTGATCTTTTTTAATCATGTGCATAACTTCTATGCCACTTAGATTAGGTCACCCTTTCTTGTAATTCAACAGAAAGAATAACGTTTTTTTCATTTTGGGGTAGTTTGTTCGGTTAGCTTGATAGCTATGCAGACTTACCTAAAATCTAATTATTTCAACATTCCACAGTCACATTCAATACATGACCGTTTACAAAATCAGATTTGTCTGACGCTAAAATAAATAGGCGTTGGCTACGTTTAAGGGTATTCCTAATCGCGGCTAGAAGTTATCAGCTTAATTTGCATGATTAGCTCCTCTGGAATCGTAGTAATCATATTCGTTTCGATAAATCCAGGAGCAACTGCATTTACATTTATTCCTTTTCTTCCAAGTTCTTTGCCTAGTTTTTGGTCAATCGATGCCACCCGCTTTTGCAGCAGAATAATTTGATTGTCCAACATTGCCTCCAACACCGGCGACCGAAGAGGTATTAATGATTTTTCCTTTATCTTGCTTCAGCAGATATGGAAGGAAAGCTTGTGTGCAATGAAAAACTCCAGTATGATTGACATCAATTACTTTTAAAAAGTCTTCTACACTCATTTTGGGTAATTTTGAATCCCTTGTTATACCTGCATTGTTGACCAATATATCTATACGTCCAAAGTACCCTATTACTCTTTGGACCATATGTTCAATACTTTCCCTATTTGACACATAAGTTTGGAAAAATTTAATGCTACCCCATTTTTCTTGAAGCTCTTGTTCACGCTCTTTTCCCGCTTTTTCATTAAAGTCAACTAATGCAACATTTGCTCCTACTCTAGCAAATAACTTTACCTTCTAAACCAATTCCATTAGCGCCACCAGTAATAATTGCGGTTTTACCATTCAATCTCAATTAAGATTATTTAAATGTAGTGTAGTGCTTATTTAGTGTGCTAAAGTGTTGTTTAGGTGATTTTTATGCATGTTTTTCCCTTTTGAATATTCTAATGGCTTTAGGATATAATAAGCTCTCAGATACGCATAAATGCGTCAAAAGGTGCATGAATTCACAGTTCTTCGGTAAAAAGCTTAGTCAATCTCATGATCATTTAATTCTAGTGTTGGTCTTGCATAGAAACCTATAATTCTCGTACATTTTCCCTTTTTTGAATTCTTTAGCACTAAAGAAATAACTTTATTATCATGAAACACCCGTTTTGTAAATTTGCTAAAGTAAAAATTGGTTCATACAAAAGAGCAAGTTGAGAAGGAGCAAAAAGAAACTATTAAAATCGTTTATTCGTAAGCAAACAAAACTTTTTAAAATGAGGTCAATATATGATAAAGGGACCAAAAGGCACACGTATAGTAGTCGGAATGTCTGGTGGAGTCGACTCTTCTGTTGCGGCCGTGCTTCTGAAGGAGCAAGGCTATGACGTCTTACCACAATAATCATAATGAGGCTTACTATACCGGCAGATACAGCTGCCTCTCATATAATTATTCCCCCAAAAACTCCTAAAGTCTGTCCAATCGGTCTGGGTAATCGCATACCAGCTTCTCCTAGTAACCCCAATGTTCCTTTATCATAAAAGCCTCAAGAATTGGAGGTAATACGCCCCTTGCTCAATTTTAATCATTTTCCCCAATATTATAGACATGAGAATATAAATCCTCGGCCGCTTGTGCCGGAGTTACTTCTCCAGCCATCGCTTTTTTTTCCATGTCGGCCAAGTGGCTGGTAACGTAAGGATGGTTATAAAAATTCATTTTTAACTGTTCCATAATGAGTGCGTGAAGCCACTCTCTCGTCTGCAGACGGCGACGTTCTTCAAACGTGCCACTGTCCTTCATTTTCTTCTCAAATTCCTGAATCACATCCCACAGCTCAAGGATACCTTCCCCCTTGATGGAAGAGCACGTATAGGCATTGGATTCCCAGCCTTTCGTCGACGGCTGCAGAATATGAAGAATTTGATTAAATTCAAGCTTCGTTTTTTCGGCAAGCCGCTTATTTTCGCCATCTGCTTTATTGACGACAATCGCATCCGCAAGCTCCATGATTCCTTTTTTCATCCCTTGAAGCTCGTCGCCTGCCCCTGTCAGCATGATGAGCAGAAAGAAATCAACCATGCTGCGGACGATAATTTCACTTTGACCGACGCCAATTGTTTCAATAAGGATCACATCAAAACCAGCTGCTTCGCATAGTAGCATCGTTTCTTTCGTTTTCTGGTGAACACCGCCAAGCGTACCGCTTGATGGTGACGGCCGAATAAACGCGCTCGGGTGCTTCGCTAAAAGCTCCATTCTCGTTTTGTCGCCGAGAATGCTACCTCCAGAAATCGAAGAGCTCGGATCAATTGCGAGTACAGCCGTTTTTAAACCGCTGTCGCACAGCATATGACCAAATGCTTCAATGAACGTGCTTTTTCCCGCTCCAGGTACACCTGTAATACCGATGCGGATCGATTTTCCTGTGCTAGGCAGAAGGCACTGCAGCAGCTCCTGACCGTATTGATAATGGCTTCTTGACTGGCTTTCAATAAAGGTAATGGCTTTGGCCAAGTCTTTCCGTTCTCCAGCGATCACTCTTTCCGCCAGTTCTTTTACATCAGGCAGAATATCCACTTTTTTTTGAAATCGTTTCATTTTGGAAAAAACAAATCCGTCGTGGGAAGAAGCCACACCTTTCATAACTCGAAGAGCTGACTCGCTGTTTCCCTCCTTGTTTGAATGCTTTTTATTATCCATTATTCATCTACTCCTCGTAGCCGAGGTTACGGTATATTTCTTCCAGGACTTTTTGAGCAGAAACCGGGATCACTGTGCCTGGACCGAAAATAGCCGTTGCCCCGTTATTACGGAGGAATTCGTAGTCCTGAGCCGGAATAACGCCACCGATAAAAACGATAATATCTTCGCGGCCAAGCTTTTTCAACTCGTTAACCAATGCTGGTAGTAGCGTTTTATGACCGGCAGCAAGCGAGCTGAAGCCAACCGCATGGACATCATTTTCAATTGCTTGTAAAGCGGTTTCTTCCGGCGTTTGGAATAGTGGGCCAATATCAACGTCAAATCCTAAATCCGCATAGGCAGTGGCGACAACTTTTGCTCCGCGATCATGACCGTCCTGCCCCATTTTGGCGACAAGTAGACGCGGCCTACGGCCTTCCTTTTCATAGAATTCCTCTGTCATTCGCTTCACTTCTGCTATGTGGTCTTCATCAGAAAAATGAGAGCTGTACACACCGCTTATAGATCGGATAACCGCCTTATGTCTTCCGCTCACCTCTTCAATTGCGTCTGAAATTTCCCCGAGTGTAGCTCTTACTCTTGCCGCATTGATTGCGAGTTCCAGCAAATTGCCTTCCCCTGTTTCTGCTGATTTTGTAATGGCTTTTAGTGCTTCGTTCACTTTTGCCTCATCTCGTGTTTTTTTCACCCGCTGCAGTCGCTCAATTTGCTTCAGACGCACAGTTGTATTATCGATATCGAGAATGTCAATTGGATCTTCTTCCTCCAACCGATAGCGGTTAACCCCGATAATCGTTTCTTTTCCGGAGTCAATTTGCGCCTGGCGTCTCGCTGCCGCTTCTTCAATCCGCATTTTTGGAAGCCCTGTTTCAATCGCTTTAGTCATGCCACCAAGCTGTTCTACTTCTTCTATATGCTGCCACGCTCTTTCCATAAGTTCATTTGTCAGCGACTCCACATAATAAGAACCAGCCCACGGGTCAATGACGTTTGTAATTCCCGTTTCTTCCTGCAAATACAGCTGTGTGTTTCGGGCAATCCGGGCAGAGAAATCAGTCGGCAGTGCAATCGCTTCATCCAATGCATTCGTATGGAGCGATTGTGTATGCCCCATCGCCGCAGCGTGAGCTTCAATTAGCGTCCGCGTCACATTATTAAACGGATCCTGCTCTGTCAAGCTCCAGCCTGACGTCTGCGAATGTGTTCTTAGCGCCATTGATTTCGCATTTTTCGGCTTGAACGGCTCCATCAGCTGCGCCCAAATCCTGCGGGCAGCTCTCATTTTCGCCACTTCCATAAAATAGTTCATGCCGATAGCCCAGAAAAATGAAAGTCGCGGAGCAAATGAATCAATGTCAATGCCTGCTTTTAATCCAGTTCGCACGTATTCCACCCCATCCGCGAGCGTGTACGCAAGCTCAATATCTGCCGGCGCTCCTGCTTCCTGCAAATGGTAGCCAGAAATACTGATACTGTTGAATTTCGGCATATGTTTGGATGTATATTCAAAAATATCAGCAATTACCCGCATCGAGATGTCTGGCGGATAAATATACGTGTTGCGCACCATGTATTCTTTTAAAATATCATTTTGAATCGTGCCTGACAGCTTTTCCTGCGGCACGCCTTGCTCTTCTGCGGTAACAATATAATAGGCCATAACAGGAAGAACGGCACCGTTCATCGTCATCGACACGGACATTTGGTCAAGCGGAATGCCGTCGAACAAAATTTTCGTATCTTCCACTGAATCAATTGCTACGCCCGCTTTCCCTACATCGCCGACAACGCGAGGATGATCGGAATCATAGCCTCGGTGAGTCGGTAAGTCAAATGCGACAGATAACCCTTTCTGCCCCATCGCCAAATTACGACGGTAAAAGGAATTGCTTTCTTCTGCTGTAGAAAAGCCTGCATACTGGCGGACTGTCCATGGCTTGTTGACATACATTGTCGGGTAAGGACCACGCGTGTAAGGAGCAACACCAGGAAAATCGTGTAAGTGCTTAAAGTCTTTCAAATCTTCTTTCGTGTATAGAGGCTGCAATGTAATCTGTTCATTCGTTACAAAGGAAAGTTCTTCATAAGATTGCTTCACTTCTTGTTCCAATTCAGCTTTCCACTCTTCAAAAGACGGATGATCTGACTTGCCTGCTGGAGTGAACTGTTTAAAATCCGGTTTACTCATATGTCGAATCTCCCTCCAAAAATTTAAGCAAAGCTGTTAATTTCTTCAACACATTCTGTCCCGCATAGATGTACCCCTTTACACCTGACTTCTTCCATTCCATTTCTGCCTCATCAGAAAGCCTGCCTGCAAGATCAATTTGTAAATTTACACCAGCCTGCTTTAATTTTCCCACGATCTGCGGACCGAACTGTTCATATGTTTCATCTTTGCCACAAATGCAGTAATAAGACAGGTCGCTTTCCTTTACAAATTTCACCGCTTCCTCGACCGATTGACATACTCCACTCCACTTGGCAGAAATACCGCCTGTTGACAGCACACCTGTTACAAAATCAGCTCTTGGTTTATATTCTTTGAGTCTTCCTAAACAAATGAGACCTACTTCTAATGAATTTCCGGATGCCTGGATTTTTTCTGCTCTTTCTCTCAACAATTCAAAAGGTTCAGCTAAGCGTTGTCCTTTGATAGGAATGACTTGTCTACCATTATTTTTAACATGGAGTTCAGCAAGTGTTGTTCCTTTGTTGATAGTTCTTATAAGGTCGTGGAAAGAAGAAGCTTCCGCTTCCGCTAACACTTTGTTCATTTTTTTCTTAGTCTTTGGCACACGTTCTCCGAGATCAGCGTAAATATTTGTACCAATCATTGATTTTTTACGAACAGCTAAGTCATGGTTCCTTTTTTCCATTACAGCGGCTAAGTCTTTTTGTAGTGTGCCTAATTCGAGCACAGCAATGATCCCACCGTCTTCTTCTATTTGTATGAATTTCCGCCACGCTGAATGGCTAAGTTCCTCTGTCAATGTTTCAATAAAATATGATCCACCGCAGGGATCCACTACTTTTCCGATATGGGATTCATGTTTTAAAATGAGAGGAATATTTTTTGCAATTCGTTCACTCTGCGTCGACACATTCCCAGTAACTTTGTCAAATGGTGACACCTGTAAATACTCTACTCCCCCTACGAGAGCGGAAAAAGCTTCACTGCCAGTTCGGAGAATGTTCACGTGTCGGTCGAGCTTTGATAAAGTAACTGTCGACGTTTCCGCACTAATAGGAACTTTAACTGATTCTCCAATAATCCCATATGAATTACATAAAACTGTCCATGCTTTACGAAAAGCTCTCAGCTTAGCAGTTTCTATAAAAAATTGAGAACCTATAGCGAAGTGAAAATGAATTTTTTCAGCTACTTCCGACGGAGACCAACCTTTCTCTTTCAGTAATTCTACGTAAAATACCGCTTCTGCTAATGCTATGGCAATTTCCTGAAACGCATTAGCGCCCGCTTCATGATAAGGCACCGTATCGATTCTAATGGTTCTAAGCTTTGGAAAGGTCTCATTTAACTGTTCAATAGCTTCATATTGCAGAGTAAGAGCTTGCTTACCGGGCACCAAACCTTTTCCTGCATACAGGGATATGAGATCCGTTCCTACCGCACCGCTTACCTTGTTCGCTTCTATTTTTAATAAAAAAGATGCTATTGCTAGAAAATGATCTTTGGTGTTTATATAGAGTGGATACGTGTCTGTTGGAAAAGCAGATATCATTTCTGAAAACTGAGTAAACGTCATACCTGGCATTTCCTCTACATCAAATGACAGAGCATTTTGACCAGACTGCAGCGCATACGAAAATTTTTCTTGTAATTGAGGAACCGATTCTGCTACTAATGATTGTGCATTCTTCCAGGGTTGTTCTATATATCCCCCTTTTAAAAACCCCCTCGTATAATCAGGAACCCCCGGATACTGTTCAGCCCGGGCACTTGCTTCCTCATGCGGCCCGTATAAAGGTTTTAATGTAATATTCTCATATGTCTTTGTATGAAGATCCTTCAGTGACTTTCCTTTTAAAGAGATTTCTGCTACCTTAGCCCATTCATCTAGCGTAACTTTAGGAAAACGCTGGGTTGTCATTTCTTGAATCCCCATTTTACTCCTCCCTTTCGTAAAAAATCTATAAACCATTATAAAGTATTTCATTCGTTTAACTTTTCTTGTCACTTGCACATAAATTTTGAATTTAATAAAAACCTTAAGAAATCCTTTGTAATGGAAGATAGGTGTCTTCTGTTCAAAAACCATCATAATTTTTCTTAATCTAGGAAAACATAAAACTAAATACCATGAAAATTTTTTTAATATAATAATGGTTTTTCTAAATCAAAGTCTCCTAGACTTTGATAAAAATCTGCAATAAGAGGAATAACCATAAAACTTAAATTTGATTATAAACGAGTAGATTGATTGCAAACTCTCAACTTTTTTCGTTTGTTTATAGAATAACTAGTTTTCATTGGTCACTTCCTGTAATAAAATTGTCGGTTTTAATTTGAGCTAAAAGTGTACCAGGAGAGACTAAATCTCTTTTTTCTACATTAATTGTTTTCAGGACACCACTAGTACCGACTGCTATTTGTTCCAAAATTCCATTTTCATTTCTAATATTAAATAATGGATCCCATTCATATACTCTTTGATCTGGCTTTATAAGTACTTCTTCTACAATTCCATAAGAAGGACTTGTTACTAATTCCGTTTTTAACCATTTATGTGTAGAAAGCTCACGTTTAATCATCTTTTAACACGTCCTATTTGGGCTTTTTAAGTGCCAATTTAAAAGGTTTTTAGGATTTTAATACAAGTTTTTATTCTTCCTTTTACTCGCTAATTCAATAAAGTTCTTTTCGAACCATTCCCTACGAAATAGAAGAATATCCCTTCTATCCTTAAAAATTGGCCATCTTCACACATGATTCATTCTGAATGAAATCAACAGCTTGAATGTGTTGGCTTTTGTCACCCCTACCCTAATTATCGCACCCGCTGTGTATTTTTCCCCAGTTACCATGGTGTTCCAATTACCACGAATATGAGCCAAGCGAGTCCGGGTCCGATAGCAACAAAGCATGCGGATGCAATTAAGAGTTTTCTAAAAAATTCATTTTGTTTCATACCTTGAGCATTTGCGAGCAATATGGCCCCATTTGTCGAGAAGGGGCTTATATCCACTATGCTCGATGCAATCGAGATGGATGAGATGACTCCTATGGATGAAACGGTTGGATCCTGTAGGATTGGAATGGCGAGCGGAATAATGGCCGCCAAGAAACCTGTTGTTGAGGCAAAAGATGAGATAATTCCCCCAACATAAGATGCTGTAAGAGCTGCCATTACAGAATTATTCATGCCAGCTATTAGCTGGGTCATATATTCGATTGCTCCGATTTGTTCTAGTACTCCTACATATGTTACAATCCCTGATACCATAAGGATTACCGGCCAAGGCATACTCTGCAGGACGCCTTCTTGCCTTTTTGGAGCGATTAAGGATAGTGCCAATCCGACCCCGAACGCGGCAAATCCCATGTTCATTTTGTATCCGAGAGCTAGTACGATTAGAAGAGCTATTCCAAGGAGTGTGAAGCCTTTATACCAAGTCAAACGATTCTCTAATTTTTCTGGGCTTTCCTCTTCATTTACATCTATATCGATAGTTTCTGCTGTAGCCGCTGTATACATTTTGACAGAATTTTTCTTAATAATTGAACGAAGCCCGCCAAAAATAATGAATATAATTATCGCAACGATTAAACAATAGAGAAAGTTGTTTAAGAAAAGCAAACCTGGTGAATTCGGTAGTTTTTGGGAATCCATCATACCGTTTACAATCACACCAAAAAGATTAAGTGGTGAGAAGGCTCCCGCAGTCCCACCTATAAGGAGCATTAAGCCCGTCATCAGAGGATTGATTTTGTATTGGGAAGCTATTCGTAATGCAATTGGAATTAAGATGGAAGCAACAGCGATTGCCGATGTGCCGATGCTTGTCAATATAGCAGCCAGTGCGAACATAACCCATGGTATCATACCGATGTTACCTCTAACCAAAAGGAGTCCCCATCTACTAATCAAGTCGATAGTTCCATTTTTTTGGACAATAGCGAATAAGAATGTGACTCCTGCAAGTAGGATGAATAGATCTGCAGGAAAGGCACTAAAGATGTCGTCAACGCTCAGCCCGCTGACTACCACACCCATGATAAAAGCAGCAACAAAACCAATAATGCCGATGTTTATTGGAAGAATAGCTCCAATGATAAACATGAGTAAAAGTACAATAATAGCTCCGATTTCTATGCTCATAGAATACTCCTCCTAGGTTTAGTAAATGCGCTTAAGGTCAGGCAAAGCCATGTTTCGAAGACAGTGACCTGCTCGCATACAGATCTGCTACATAATACAGATGCTGGCGTTGCAATCGGCCATCCCGGCTTGAGAACCCGCGCCAGGAGCTCATAATTATTTTGATTATACGAACCTAACTTCATACGGACTGGACCTCTCCAAAAGATCCCAATCAATCCCTAAAAAATTCTTATCAAACAATAAACTCCACCTCAATTCTATAGCAGTCATACTGTCAAATAATTCTGTACGGTCGGGAAAATTTGTTGCAAATTCTACTGATCTACCCGTTCATCGTAGCCCTGTTTCTCGTTTTCTTTATATATTGGTAATTTGCTTTGCGAGCAGTGTCGACTCATTCATTTAATTTTTATGTTAAATCGAATTTTATTCCTTTACAGCCCCGAATTATGAATTAGTCCCCATCATTTTGGGCTCTTCCTTTATCCAACTCATCATTTTACGTAATTCTTTACCTACTTGTTCAATAGGGTGTTCAGCTTCTAACTTTTTAATCGCATTATAAAAAGGTCTTCCAGCCTGGTTTTCAAGAATCCATTTCTTTGCAAATTCACCACGTTGGATTTCTTCTAATACTTTCCTCATTTCTTTCTTTGTTGCTTGAGTAACAATACGAGGGCCAGCAAGATAGTCACCAAATTCTGCTGTGTCAGACACCGAATAACGCATTCTTGCCATGCCACCCTCATTTATGAGGTCAACAATTAGTTTTAATTCATGAAGACACTCAAAATATGCAATTTCTGGGCTGTAGCCTGCTTCAACCAAGGTTTCGAAACCGGCTTTCACCAGTGCTGTGACCCCCCCGCAAAGAACAGCCTGTTCACCAAAAATATCGGTTTCTGTTTCTTCACGAAAAGTAGTCTTAAATACACCTGCACGAGTACAACCAATGGCTTTAGCGTAAGCAAGTACAATATCCTCTGCTTCTCCGGTTGCGTCTTGATGGATTGCAATTAATCCAGGCACTCCTGCAGATTGTGTATATACTCGACGAAGAAGATGCCCAGGGCTCTTAGGGGCAACCAGTGCAACATCAATATCCTGTGGCGAATTAATCTGTCCAAAATGGATGTTAAATCCATGTGAGAAAAGTAGCATTTGTCCAGCACGAAGATACGGTGCAACTTCGTCTTGATACACTGTCGCCTGACACTCATCCGGAATAAGAATCTGGATAATATCACTAACTTGTGTAGCTTCGGCAACTGTCATCACCTTAAACCCGTCTTGTCCAGCTTGTGTCAATGATTTTCCTGGACGTCCAGCCACAATAACTTTAACGCCCGAATCACGAAGATTTTGAGCTTGCGCATGACCTTGTGAACCATACCCTATTATCGCTACTGTTTTTCCTTGCAAGAATTTTAAATCCCCATCATTATCGTAATACAATTTCATAATAAAGTTCCTCCTTCGATATATTCATATTAACTGTCAATGATTTTCCTCATTATCTGTTAACCGAGGTTGACAAAATTCTAATAGTACTCCATTGGTAGATTTAGGGTTCAGGAAGGCAACTAAATTACCGTGTGCTCCTTCTTTTGGTATCTCATGAATTAACTTAATTCCTTGTTCTTTCAAGAAGTTTAAACGCTCCACTACATTATCCACTTGAAAAGCGATATGGTGGATTCCTTCCCCTCTTTTTTCTATAAAATGGTTTATCGGACTATCTGAACTTGTTGCCTCTAAAAGCTCCAATCGGGTTTCTCCTATTTCCAAAAAAGCCACCCTGACTTTTTCACTTTCTATATGTTCGAAACCTAACAATTTAAATCCAAGGAAATTGGTATAAAATTCAACTGATTGATTTAAGTCCGTCACTGCGATCCCAATATGTTCGATTTGTTTTGGAGGTTTTATCGACAAAATAAACGCTCCTTCCTTATTTGGATTACCTAACACTAACACCCTCAAAATATTGATTGTTTACATAAGTGATTTCGAAAATCCTATAAAAAGCCCCATATATTTAAATGCTTAATTTAGAAAAAACTTAATATTTGTTGGTTTCTAAAAATAGAACTTTTATTGTTTCCGCTTATTTCGCTTAATATTTGTTGAAATGTCTTAAGCCAATCTTTCATGAAAAAAATCTTTAGAAAAATTTTTTTTATAAAAGAAATGATTAAAGTACTTACAGCTGCTATATTTCCCTTGTGACAACGCTTTCAACTTTTGACAACGCTTTCACTATAACGAATTATTTATTCTTTTGTATATGTTTTTCTAATGTAAATCCCCCTTTTTTATATAGATTATAATCCAGTTATTACTTATACATAACTTTTGTTCTGCCCATAGGTCGACAATCGACCTATAGATTAAATAATAATTGTTATTATTTTAGAGATATAACAATTTTAAAAATTGAGGGGTATCCATTAACAACTCCTTCTTGGTGGATTGTCGACCGTTTAATCATATAAACATTTTTCTGAAAAGTCAAATAATTTATCACGGAATATTTATCAAAAAGATCTTTAACCTACTTCATCTTTTATATTGAGAATTTGTTCCATTTTAAAAAAATTGAATTGTGGTAAACGTATTTAAAGAGTCAAAGTTAGATATTTTCTATTATTTTAAAAATAGTACAATTATCGACCATCATAACAATTTATTTTTTTGAATTTTGAAAAATTGGATTTTTCCCACCAGAAACTCCATTATTATAAAGTTTAATAATATCCTCTTCATTATATCCAAGCTCTTGTAAAATTTCATTGGAATGTTCTCCTAATAAAGGAGGTGGAGTTTTTAACTCTCCTGGCGTATCAGAAAGCTTAATAGGTATGCCCACTTGTTTAATCTCGCCAAGTGTTGGATGCTGTAGCGAAAGTAACATTTCTCGTTCTGATACATGGGGGTCAGCATATAAATCAGACAGTTGATACACAGGGCCGGCAGGGATGCCGACAGCATCTAGAATTTCAACCCAATATTTAAATGATTCTTCCTTAAAGCGATTTTCTAGAATTGGAATCAATTGATCACGGTTCTCTACTCGCTTTGAATTTGTTGAAAAACGGGGCTCATTAGCTATATTTAACTTCAAAATTTGACAAAACTTTTTCCAGTGAGTTTCATTACCAACACCAACATTAAAGTAGCCATCGTTTGCTTGAAAAACTTGATAGGGACAAATGCTAGGATGGGCACTCCCCATAGGTTGTGGATTTATTCCAGTTGCAAAGAAACCAGTTGCTAAATAAGTTTGCCAGGAAATCATTGTATCTAAAAGAGATGCATCAACCCATTGTCCTTTTCCGGTACGATTCCTTGCTTGCAATGCCATCAGTATACCGATTAATGCCCACATCCCAGATCCTAAATCAGCAAAAGAAAAACCAGCTTTCATAGGAGTACCGTCGGGTTCGCCGGTAACACTCATCAGTCCCCCCATTCCTTGAGCAATTACATCATACCCAGGGCGTTTAGCATAAGGTCCTGTCTGTCCGAAACCGGAAATAGATGCAAGGATAATTTTCTCGTTAATCTCCTTCATCACATTATAACTAATCCCTAATTTATCTATTGTACCTGGACGAAAGTTTTCTACTACAATGTCGGCTGACTTCACAAGGTCTAAAAAAATTGCTTTTCCTTCCGAAGTTTTTAGGTTTAGTACCAAGCTTTTTTTATTTCGGTTCACACTAAGAAAATAACAACTTTCAGTTCCAATAAAAGGGGGACCCCAGGTACGGGTATCATCTCCTTGTGGTGCTTCAATTTTAATAACGTCAGCTCCCATATCAGCAAGAATCATCGTACAATAAGGACCGCTCAATATGCGTGATAAATCTAGTACCTTTAAGCCTTGAAGTGGTTTCATTTCTTTTACCTCCTTGATTTAACAGAAATCCTAAATTCTTAGAGAAAATAACATAATATTCCGAAAAATATTTGCGTAAGGTTGATTGTCGACATCATTCCGTTGATGTAATATTAAATAAATTAAAATTTTCTGTCAATCACTTTTTTTAGCCGTACGCCTTATTTAGTACTTTTATTGACAAATTTGTTCATGGAAATTTAATTTAAGGTTTCGGATAATTATACAATTGAGTTATAATATACATTAAAATAATAATAAATAAGAAATCTGGAAAATATGAAAATAAACTAAATATTTTAGAGGAGTTTGATTGTATGGCTGAAAAGAGAACATTTGATAATGCTCTTCCCAAATTAATAAAGGAAAGTATACTAGAAGATATCATGAAAGGAAAAATTGGGGTTGGAGATAAATTGGTAGAAGCAGAGTATTCTCAGCTTTTTGGTACTAGTAGAGCTCCAGTACGAGAGGCATTCTATCTTTTATCATTAGAAGGAATTGTGAAAAAAATCCCAAGAAAGGGAACGACAGTTAGAGGCTTTTCACGAGATGAGATGTCTGATATATTAAAAATCAGAAACTTCTTAGAACAAATATCCATTGATAAATTAACTTTAAAGGCAAGAGAAAATTGTACTCAGAAGATGAGTGAGATCATTTCTGAGATGGAAAAAAAAGAAGTTGAAATAAGGGAGTATGCACAACTGAATTTTGAATTTCATTTTCAGTTAATTTTGGCTAGCGGGAGTGAGACTTTTCAGAATATATATTCTAGATTAGGATCTCCGTTAATCTCATTACAAACATTCTCTTTAATGGGAGAAGATGATGTGGTCAAAAATTCATTAAAGGAACACAAGGAAATTGTAAAGTATCTTTCATTAGGAGAGATTGAGAAATCGAAATCAATATTGAATTCCCATAATGAAGCAGTATTTCCACGAATTAAAGGATCACTCAAGGATTGACTTTTATTTTTAATAGGTAGTCGACAATCGACGTTAATAACTTAATTTGGTTCTGGTGCAAAAATTTCATGACAATTGCCAGTAATCTATAAATCTTGGACATACTGATACTATTACTCTAAAAAAAGGAGAATGATCAGTATGACGAATGAACATTTATTTAAGTGGAAGCACTATCAGCCTGACATTATTTTGTTAACAGTGAGATGGTACCTACGGTACAACTTAAGTTTTCGTGATTTGGTGGAAATGATGGAGGAGCGTGGCTTATCCATGGCTCATACAACGATTATGCGTTGGGTTCATCAATATGGACCTGAGTTGGATAAGAGAATCCGTCGTCATCTCAAGCAAACAAATGACTCTTGGAGGGTCGATGAAACGTATATCAAAGTAAAAGGTCAATGGATGTATTTATATCGTGCAGTCGATTCAGAAGGGAATACCATTGATTTTTATCTAAGTGAATCAAGAGATAAACAAGCAGCCAAGCGCTTTTTCAAAAAAGCCTTGGCTGCTTCTCATGTTTGTAAACCCCGTGTCATAACAGTGGACAAAAACCTTGCCTATCCTGTAGCGATTCAAGAGTTAAAAGAAGAGAAATGTATGCCTGAAGGCATACAAATAAGGCAAGTGAAATATCTCAATAATATGGTAGAACAGGATCATCGTTTTATAAAGAAGCGAGTTCGTTCGATGTTAGGATTGAAATCATTTCGTACAGCTACTTTCATACTGAGTGGCATAGAAGCCATGCATATGATTAAAAAGAAGCAGATTCATCAAGGGGTGAAGTCTGCCCAAAACCAAAAAGAATTTATCCATCAATTGTTTGGATTAGCTTCATAAGTTAGCCATTTAAGGAAATTGATACTCTATGTTTCTAGTGAGTAGTTTTTGCACCAGAACCCTATCCTTTACATATCCTAAAAACCCAATTGTCCTTGGAAAAATGCGAGTTAGAGGGAACGGAAATTTATTAATCATAATAAAATCATTTGAAAGTTCGTTAAATAGTTCTTCTTCCCATTCAGGAATAACGGCATAGATATAACAGTCTTGCTTATAAATGCCATTGATTATACCAACAAACTCCTGTTCATTTATTTCTTCGTCAAGCAATAGTTCCCTTACCTTCGGAGAACTCTTCAACCAAATCACCCCTTTGTCTAACAAACTGCATAATTTATTTAAGTAACTTTATTAAAGTAGCTTCAATTTCAGTTTCTAAATTACATTTTGTTAAATTGTATATTGTTCCATAAGCTTTACCTTTAATAACATCACTAAAATGCCATAACTCAATTGTGTCTGCATAAAAATCCTCATCGTATTGTGGACCATCATAATCTATCGCTATTTGAGAACGATACTCTAGTTCTAAGCATTTTTGAGAAGTAATGTCAGTTATTTCATCACCATCAATGTCCCTGCATATCCAAATCCTTAGATTCTGTTTTCCTTTGCTTTCGAATTTACTTGCATATTTTCTTTGAAGAACTTTACCTAATTCTTCTCCTACCATTTCTAATTTAATTATATTTCTTTTTAACTCTTCGTTTACTGGAACAAAAGCATACCTTTCTTCATCAACCTCATTCAGTTCTTCCTTTTTAAACAACCTTCTGATTTTATCAATCATATTCTCCCCACCCATTTATAGAAAACTCCTTCATTCTTGAGTAGTGAATTAGTTCTTCTCGATATTACTTCAACTAACCTACCTTAAAGTCAGCCCCGATCTTAAGCTAATGCCACCCTTAGTTAATTGTTCAGTGTTAGATTTCAAACAATTCTTTTTTCTCTTCTTTTGATAGACCCGTGAAGAACTTTTTATGTACTCTTAATTCTTTTTCTTTTTTAGGTAAGACTTTTTCAAACCAAGTTACAGCCATGCAGTGATATGACCATTAATTTTTTTTACTACTCCAATTTCAGAAGGCATACGCTCATCATCTATAGACACAAAGTAATATATATAGTTAGGTAATCTAAATAGCCCCTTTTTTGTATCCTTATTATTCGCAATATAAAGCCAATCTCCCTTATTAGCAAAACAATTAAAATCCGCATCCTTAATCGCAATTAACATTTTTTCATACTTTTTCATAACACAACACCTCCACTATAAAAAATATATAAGCCATACCAATATCTTGAATAAATAGATCAAGCGTTCCTTCTCTTATGGAACTAAACTGCCCCGTTTGTTCATTAAAAACATTCATTACAGGAATACTGGTCCATAGTTCAATAAAAAGGCTACCGGTTTGGGCAGCCAGTTCTTAAATGTAATCAAGCAAACGTTTCTTTTATTTTAATCTTAAAGTTCGGTTTGAAGGTAATTTCTACAATCATTAAAAACCTTTCTCTATCATCATCTAAAAATAACCGTATAGAAGATTCATCCTCTTTATCGGTAAGTATTTCGATTTTACTTACCGTTTGAAAGGTATATCTTCCAATAACCATACTTCCCTCTTGTACTAATAACCCAAATTGATTATAAAACGGGCAAACGATAACCTCATATTTATACTTTTTAACCTTGAACCTGAAGGTTGATTCATTATATTCGAACAGTTCATCATCATCTTTCTTTACTGGAATACATTCAAATAGAGAAATGAAATCAATTTCAGAAGGATAAAACTCCATAATACAACCTTCTTTCATAAGGAAATGCACATACATTACTTACCTTCTGCAAAGGAAAATGAAAATCCTTCTTCAACTAACCTGCCCCTATAGTTGCATAAGAAAAGGAACTGCTGATCAGCTCCTGGTAATGAAGTAAAGCACCCGTTAGTTCATTAAGAAAAGCGATTCTTATTAAAGAATCGCGCCCTCTTGTTGAACACTTACTTCACCGTTACATCTGTGATATACCGATTATGAATAAAGCGAAAACAAAGCTAATAAAAGTAAAACCAGCAAGGGGAACCGCAAATGCTTTGTTGTTCTTAAACTCAAATATTGTAAATAAGGCACCTAAAGCACAAACAATAAACCATATTGGGATAAAAATTAAGTCTGCAACATTAACAGGAAGCAATGTATAAAAACCTGTAATGTATAATATCCAATTGATAATTAATAGACCGAATATACAATAAGACCACTTATAAGGAGATGAACCTTTCCCATATTTTCTAACCATTAGTAATGGAAAAACGAAGATAATAACTAATATAGCTCCAAAAAGTCCAATTAAAATCGAAGTTAACCCCAAAAAAACACTCCTTTCACATTGAATTATTCAATTACTCTGTCTCTTTAACGAAATGGTGCCATCCTTTATTTTAGATAGGCATCAGCCCATAAAGAAGCACCCACTTAATTAATTTATTATTATTATAAAACAACCATTTATTGTTTTGCAATAAATAGTTATTTTATTTTGATATATTTGTATCGTTTAACTAATATCCTCTTCTCATTTAATGAATAAAAAAGCATCTCTAAATAGATAGAGATACTTTAAAAAATATAGTAGATCTTAAACAATCCTACCTCATTAAATACAATCCTCCATAATTTGGCCCATAATGGAAAAACATGACTGACGTTTAAACAACTTTATTATGTTTTAAACTTAATGTCCCTTAACAGTATTCCTTATGGAACTATCCTGCCCCTTTAGTTCCATAAGAAAAACTGCCTTAAAAACAGCTCCGATCTTCAGCTAACGCACCCGTTAGTTGAAGAAAGTTGTAATTTATTTACGGTTTTGAACAGCTTTATATTTTGCGAAATAAGGGAAGCTAAGCATGACGGCAAAAAATAAAACTAGTATGATCGGCAATCCTACATAAAAAGGAATATAAAAAGGGAGAAGATTACTGGAGTTAAGAATGAATATGAATATTGGTACCAACAATGCAACTATGATTCTGGTCATCTTAGTAACTTCATGTTTAGTTCCGCATTTCTTGCATATAAGTGACTGATAACCAAAACCAGCTGTAGTGGTCCTTTCCACTTCTCTCCATGTAAATTGATTTTCGCAAGATTCACACTTCTGTATGTTCAAAAAAAACACCTCTCTTTACAGAGAATCTTAGCATGAACTCTAACCTTATTCTTCAAGAAAAATTATATTTGTATATGGATAAGGATTAGTATTAGAATTAACGCAAACCCTTAAACAATCAATGGTAAAGGAGGAATAAGGTGCAACCTCTTACTTATCAAGTACCTGAATCGGTGCTTATTTCAACCAAATTACCAATAATAGACGAACAGGGTAAAACCATTTTTTTGATGCAAAAAGAACGACATAAATTCCTTGCCAGTATCGTCAATGCGACAATTCGTTTTGGTTTACCTTATTCTTATAAAATAACCAATGCTTACGGGAAACCCCTTTATAGCATAGATTGTGCGTTTCCTGGCATTCGATATAAAATAACTGACCATTTATCCTCGCAGACAATACCGATTGCACGACATAAAGTTCAATTGATTGAAAAAGCGTATTCGTTTAAAATTGCCAATCAAGACTATTATTTTGAAAAAGATTATACAGGTACAGGTCACTTAAAATGTAACAATAAACGAATTGCAAGTGTTTCTATGCCTCTCTCCACTAAGATTTCAATGGTTGATACCATTAAGATTGAATCAACAACGGAAGAAATTGCAGCACTAGCTGCCGTATTGTTCCATACATTTTATTATTACGATGCTTAAAAGGGGCGGTTGTACAACTAACCTGCCCCGTTAGTTCCATAAGACTGTTAGCATTCCTGTAGATCGTTAAATATCAGGTTTGAAAAAAATAGAGCCCCTCAGTAAGATACGAGTATAGAGTCCAATCTAACTCAGAGTCTTAAGGAGGAAGCCCTACTATGAATTTTAAAATGCAAAACAAACAAAATCAACTAATTGAGAGAATTACGGATCAACATCTAATTGTTGGTGTAGATATTGCCCAACACGTACACGTGGCCCGAGCTGTAAACTTTCGGGGCATTGTGGTCGGGAAACCTTTGTCTTTTGAAAATAACGAAGAGGGTTTTACTAAATTACTAAACTGGATCAAGGAACTAAAACATATGAAAAATCTAGACACAACGATAGTCGGAATGGAACCTACCGGTCATTATTGGATAAACCTTTCAAAGTGGCTAGTCAAACAAAACATGGATGTCGTCACGGTCAATCCTCACCATGTCAAAAGAAACAAAGAAAATCGTGATAATACGCAATCCAAAAGTGATAAAAAGGATGCCCTTGTCATCGCTGATATGGTGAAGAATGGCTACTATGCCTTCGTTCGCTCCACTTCAGAATCATTTGAAAAACTTCGTGTTCTTATGGCTAACCGAGATGTGATCGTTAAACGTCATGTTAGCTCCATCAACCAAATTAATCGCTGGGTGGATGTGGTCTTTCCTGAGCTCTGGCAAGTGTTTAAAGACGTATCAT
>NZ_JAGGQC010000017.1:0-151567 GCF_018613455.1 Bacillus sp. ISL-78 | reverse complement strand
TTAAAGTTTTCGATAACTTGTATATGATGATTTTCCTTTTCGGAAAGTTCGATCATGGCTTTTTCTAAGCTTTCAATCTCCACTTTATATTTATTTTCTTGTTGAGGTACAATGCTAATCGTTTGATTTAATTGATCGATTTCTTGTTGATGATAGTTCTCTTTTTCCTTTAAATCTATAATCATCTGTTCTAAATTTGCAATTTCCACCTTATATTGACTTTGCTGTTCCGATAGTTGGCCGATCATTTGAGTATAATTTTCATTTTCCTGTTTAAAGTTGCCGATAACTTGTTTCTGCTGCTCTTCCTTTTCGGAAAGTTCGATCATGGCTTTTTCTAAACGTTCAATCTCAGCTTTATATTTATTTTCTTGTTGAGAAACAACGCTAATCGTTTGATTTAACTGATCGATTTCTTTCTGATGGTCGTTCTCTTTTTCCCTTAGATCGTTAATCATCTGTTCCAAATTCTCAATGTTCACTTTATATTGACTTTCCTGTTCGGATAGGTGGCCGATTATTTGAGTATAATTTTCAATTTTATGTTTAAAGTTTTCGATAATTTGTTTATGATGATTTTCCTTTTCGGAAAGTTCGATCATGGATTTTTCTAAATTTTCAATCTCAACTATATATTTATTTTCTTGTTGGGAAACAACGCTAATCGTTTGATTTAACTGGTCGATTTCTTGTTGATGGTAGTTCTCTTTTTCCTTTAGATCGGAAATCATCTGTTCTAAATTTGCAATGTCCACCTTATATTCATTTTTCTGTTCCGATAGTTGATCGATCATTTGAGTATAATTTTCATTTTCCTGTTTAAAGTTGTCGATAACTTGTTCCTGCTGCTCTTCCTTTTTGGAAAGTTCGATCATAGATTTCTCTAATTTTTCAATCTCGGCTTTATAATTATTTTTTTGTTGGGTTACAACGCTAATCGTTTCATTTAACTGATCGATTTCTTGTTGATGGTCGTTTTCTTCTTCCTTTAGTTCGGAGATCATCTGTTCCAAATTCTCAATATTCACTTTATATCGACTTTCCTGTTCGGATAGGCGGTCGATCGTTTGCGTATAATTTTCAATGTCATGTTTAAAGCTTTCGATAATCTGTTTATGATGCTTTTCCTTCTCGGAAAGTTCGATCATGGATTTCTCTAATTTTTCAATCTCAGCTTGATATTTATTTTCTTGTTGGGATACAACGCTAATTGTTTGATTTAAATGATTGATTTCTTGTTGATGGTCGTTTTCTTTTTCCTTTAGATCGGAAATCATCTGGTTTAAATTTGTAATGTCCAACTTATATCGATTTTCCTGTTCGGATAGGTGGCCGATAGTTTGAGTATAATTTTCCATTTCCTGTTTAAAGTTTTCGATAACTTGTTTCTGCTGCTCTTCCTTTTCGGAAAGCTCGATCATGGCTTTTTCTAAACTTGCAATGTCCGCCTTATATTGACTTTCCTGTTCGGATAAATGGCCGATAGTTTGAGTGTGATTTTCCATTTCCTGTTTAAAGTTTTCGATAACTTGTTTCTGTTGCTCTTCCTTTTCGGAAAGCTCGATCATGGCTTTTTCTAAATTTTCAATGTCTGCCTTATATTGACTTTCCTGTTCGGATAGGTGGTCAATCATTTGTGTATAATTTTCAATTTCAAGTTTAAAGTTTTCGATAATTTGTTTCTGTTGATCTTCCTTTTCGGAAAGCTCGATCATGGCTTTTTCTAAACTTGCAATGTCCGCCTTATATTGACTTTCCTGTTCAGATAAGTGGCCAATCTTTGAAATGTAATGATCAATTTCATGTTTATATTTGTTTATCTCTTTTTTATGTTGCCCTTCCTTATCTGAAAGTGCTTTCTCTAAGTGATTAATCTCCACTTTATATTGCTTTTCTTGATCGGATAAATGATCAATGGTTTTAGTAAGCTGATTCATTTCATTTTTATATTTCATTTCTTTTTCGTTGAGAGATTGAATGGTTCCTTTTAATTCTTGAATTTCATTTTTGAAAATATTTTGCTCGTGAAAATAAAACATAACTTTTTCAATTAATTTCTCAATCTCTAAATTTATGCTTTGTACATCTAAATTAGTTATTTTTTTATTTACTGGAGCAAGAAGTGATTTCACCTCTGTAAGCCCATCCGCCATTTTTTGAAAACCATCATGGCTTTTTAATTGCTCATTTTTAACATATTGTTTTTGAGCAGACTCATAATCTTTAACTTTCTTTTGAAGAGAAGCAATTTCACTTTGTAATAATTTATTCTTATCTCCAAGAGTTTTTATGTCATTATTTTTCTTTTCGTCTTTTGTTTTGGTTTCTTTAAAGTACTGTAGTTCAGCCTTATATTTCTTAATTTCTTCTTCCAATTTCTGAACCTTGGTTTCTGCACTCTTCCTTTCATGTTCCTTCCGATTGATTAGTTCTTGATATGTTCTTTGTTCATTTACCATTTCTTCATTGTGTTTTATTAGTTTTCTTATTTTCTTTTTACTATAATCTACTTCGTATTCATTAACTTTTGATTTGTATAGGGAAAGTTCAGATCTAAGGTGAATGATCATTTGCTGAAGTTGAACTGGAGTTATTTTATTCAATTTACTTTTTTGAATTTCATTGCCTTTTTCATCATCTGTGTACAAAATAACCACTCCTTATTTTTGATCACATGTGAACAGGCGGCAATCTCCGGCCAGTACTAATAAGGAATCAATTAGACAGGGTGAGATTGAGCGACTGTAAATGACCAAGAAGTTTTTATGCGGAGATGTTTATCAAGATTTTTATGGGTGTGGAGTACCGTTCGTGAGAGTGTTGGTGTTGCTTCATGATTAGGAACACAGCGACATCCAAATCATTGAAGGGGGTATGGTAGACAAAAGAAAATTCCTCCTCATAAAATGATCATCTTGACCGTAAAATCTTTGTTTTCAATTTTTTATTATTCATGCGACTGGTTTTAATCAAATACTGATCCCTTTATAAATGATTCCATAATAGTTATATGTACCGTATTCAAATTGGTGATTATATTTATCCGCTTTTTGAATCCCTCATTAAATCCTTAAGAATTTAAGTGGATGAAGCACTACATTTCCTTTTAATATTGTATACACAAATTTACACAAGGAATTAGAGTCTGCTGAGTGCATTCTTTATCATTTCTTCATTCCTCTTACATATTATAAATATTGGGTGATATAAGGGGTGTGGGAAATGGGCCGTACGGTATTAATTAAATGGTAAAGCTGCTACCAGGATTAACAAGAAGGGGGATACATAAATGGATATTAAAGTAGAAGTTGGAGATAAAAGGGCAGGAACCATCCCCTATGAGTCTCTCCCGGCATTTACTTATCTTTTCAGGGAATTGGGTTTTGATGTGCAGCCAGACACTGAAAATCAGAAAGTACAATTAAGTTCTGCATTGCATGGAAAAAGAATTGTCATTTCTTCCGACTATGATGTTAAATATAACACCTTTAGAAAGCACCTTCTTGAAAGGAAGGTGCTGGAGTATATTCAAACATTCATGTCTGCATGCGGGGCAAAGGTGATACTTAGAGATGAAAAGAAGGAATCTGAAGGGGCTGATCTTCATGTATGCTTTTCACTCTTTGAAATTCCAGGAATAAAAGAGCCCATTCTTGAATTAATCCACAATTCGAAATCAGCTAATAAAAAGGTATTGGATATTTTTCATTATGAATGTACAAGAACTGGAACAAAATTTAAATCTAATGAGGTGGTCAGAAGCTCAAGTAATCCTTTTATTAATATACAGATTATGTATCCTGTTATTACGGATGAAGATTTTTGGAAAAAACTTGGTGAGAAATATGCGATGTCCATAACAATAGGAATATTGGCTAGATTTCACGAAAGTTCGCCTCTATCTGCTTTGTCATTAGTTCCAATTGAAATATTCTCAAACATGTTTCTTCATTCTGAAAAAACTGGGGTGAATTTAGAGCCTGCCATGCAAAAAGTAAAAAGGTTACCAGAAAAGAAAAAGTTCTTATTAAAGAAACCAGCTATTACTAAAAGAAAAGAAGCAGAAGTGTTTTTAGATTATCATATTTTTATTGAAGAACTTGAAGAACGTAACAAAATCAAGCTTATTGGAGATCTTCATATTAAAAATATAGGTACGGAAGTTTTGCGGAATCCCGTTATCTGTCTCCGTTCCAGCCCTTCAGAAAGTATAAAAATATCTGGGCAAATATTGCCGCCCAATGTTGCCGAAACTTTAGGGGTCATGAAAAATGAAGAAACAAAAGGGTGGAAATATATGAATGAGGAATGGTTTGAAGAAATGGAGAAGGGTGAAACCTGGATATGTCCAATTCAATCTAAAAATATAAACCCAAGGCAAACAGAATCTTTAACTAACTTACAAATAAGCGTCCTTCAACCTGAAGAAAACAGCAATATTCGTGTAGAGGCTTTTGTGTTTTTTAAAGAACAAGATCTGGAAATCAGTTCAAGCAATCAAATTTCCTTATTATTAACGAAGAAACAATAAGATAATAAATTTAATGGCATAGAAAACTGGGGGTGGGAGTGGGTGATTGAAGGAAATTATCACTTTGAGAAATACATATTAGATAATAGGAAAGTGATAAGATTGTTGGACCAAGCGATAAAACAGAATAGAGGCTTTTCTCTTGCCCGTTTTGGAATCGGTGAAATAAGCTATTTAAGCTATCCAGCCAATGGATTACTTGTACAGGAATTTAAACGGTATGAATCTTATGCGGGTGTATCACATGCACCAGAGTTAATCAGGAGGGAATTGGTCAGGGCATTGCGGGATACTGATATTGCTGGTTTGATAGCTCCTTGGAGACTTGACCCTTGGGCAAAACAAACTAGAACTGTACTTGAACAACTGAAGTTCATGCCTACGAAATCCTGTTGTGCTTGGATCATGCAGAGCCTCTTGGACGAGGGGACATTATGGCCATGGCTGAGTGATAAGAAGGTATTTCTTGTTGGACGCCGTTCAAAAGAAGCAGAAATCGTTTTTAGAGAACAAGGCATACAAATTACTGGCAGTATAGGTTTAAATGGGTATGACGAGTTAATTAGAGTGCAAAATGAGCTCCAGTCTAATCAGGAATGGGATATAGCGTTAATTTCCGCTGGGATCCCGGCAACCATTTTAGCTCCAAGAATTGCAAAATCGACCCAGAAGGTTGCCATTGATTTCGGGCATGCACTTGATATGATTCTTGATGGAGAAGAATATAAACTTTCCGTCTTAGTAAAAAAGTGGAATGATCAGTTTTCCTAAATAGGAAAACAAAAATTAATGTAACATTGTAGGGAAAAAAATAATACTCGCAAATTCAACCTTGAATTCATAGGAAGAGGTGCGAGTATCTTATTCACTAAATTCAGTTTACGAATTTTAATTGTATCGGAAAGACTTTTTTTCCTGTTAGTTGAAAACATTTTAATTCAGGGGTAGAGCTTGCAAACGAAATAATAAGGTGACCTACCTCTGGGTAGTTATTTAAAGTAATATCTCCTTCTGACGGATAAGCACTATCTGTTGGGTGGGAATGGTAGATACCGATAAAATCTTCATTCCTCCTATCGATAAGTTCGAATACATGACGAATTTGATTTAAATCCATCGAAAAGGAAAAGGAGCTCCTATTTACATTCTCCATTGGCCAAATTGTTTCTGCAATCCCATTTCCCCCTGAAAGCAGTCCACAGGCTTCATAAGGAAGTTCTCGTTTGCAATGAGAAATCAATTTTTGCCTAACATGATTGGTCATGTAAAAAGTACCGAATGTTAAACCTGGATCATTTGTTTTTTCCACAGCAACCTTTTGCCCGTACTGGCCGAACCTGGAGGGCTGAGGGAGTGATTTGTTGATGTTGTTGGGCGGGCTGCGGGTTAGGCATTCCTAATTTTCTTCTAACTTTACGTCTTAGCTTATCAGATGCCATTTTTTTCTCTCCTTTTATAGGTATGCTCTATAAATATGAAAACATGAATCTTTATGTAACCTAATAATTAATAAATGGGTCGCCTAAAATGTGGGGTGCATTTACTAAGTATTGAAGTGAATGATGGAATTAGACTTACCCAAAAAAAAAACCGAGAGATAAGATCCCTCGGGTTTTTAGTATTATACAGGGAAACGATCGCAATCTCCTACTTCAACCTCTAATCCAGGGTTAGCTAATTCTGTCAGAGAAATTGTGATGCTTGTAGTTGGGCCAGTTATTACAAGTGTAGCGGCATCTCCTGTAGGGTCAGCATCAGTTAGAGTCAGTGTGAATGTCGCGTTTTCTGGTACACCTCCGGCTGGCGTTATAACACCGGTACCAGTTGCAGTAAGCCCAGTTACTAATCCAGTAGCAGGATCTGTAACACATTCAGGCTGGTTAAAGTCGTTGGCTGTAAACGTGAAGCTTTGGTCAAGATCAGCATCTGGTGTTCCAATTGGGGTAGGTCCTAATGTATCGATGTAGGTAACTTGTATCCTGCTACCAGAAAGGGTACATTGGTCACAAACCAGGGCAGTCAAATCTAGGTTTCCTGTTGTCGGACCACCTAGACCGCTTTCGAATACAAGGATGGATGCTTCGCCAGTAAAGTCTGCTGAACCTTGGCAGTCGCAGTTCAACGTCGGGAAGAAGGTTGGGCATTGTTGCGGGAATCGTGGTGTTGGGCATACGAACCCATCTTCTTCAATTGGAATGACAGGACGTGGTCCACAGAACTTAGCCTCGACCTCTAGCTTAACCTCAGCCTCGACTTGAACATCTTTACACATGGTCACATCAAGTACAACCATATCACCTAGCATTTGATTTAAAACAACTGTACATTGAACATCGAAAATATTACAGTTGATTTCTGTTCCCTCAGGGAAACATAGGATTACTTCATCCATGAAACTAACAGGTACTACGAAATTACAACCTGGTAGTGGTTCTCCATTGCAAAAGAATTGAACGCGGATATGGACATGGAAGGCAAGGGAAACAATTTGAGCCCCTGGAACACTAGGAATGTTAGCTGGAATGGCTCCGATAAAATCACAGCTTCGTGTACCAACTACTTCCGAACAAGTAGCGGTTATTGTGTTACCATCATGACGTGCATCTTCAATTGCCGCAAAGCATTCTTCAGGTATTTGAACTTTATTGCGGTCGCGATTTGTTAGAACAACCCAGTCATATACTTTAGTAACTCGAATACATTCAGGTCCGATGGGGTTCGGTACCACTTGTCGGCCCTGAATAGATTTGACGTTCCTTTTTTTCATCAAACATCTTTCCCTTCAGTATCAGGTTTTGAACACATTAACATACTATGGGGATATCTTTTTATGGGTACATTTTTCTTAGAAAATGGGCTAATAAATTATTATGAATTTATAAATGTATATTTATATAATCAAACTTCAAAACATAAAATCTTAAAAGAAAGATCAGGAGGTGAATAGGTGTTGGCTATTGAATGGCTTGATTTTTTTATTTTAATTTTGGCTACCTTCCGATTAACTCATTTAATTGTTTTTGACGAAATCACTTCATTTATCAGAAAACCTTTCTTGACTGCCACCATCCAAGAAAATGCCTCTGGACAACTGGAGGAAATCATTGAAATAAAAGGATCGGGACTTCGTCATTTCATTGGTACGCTTTTGAGTTGTTATTGGTGTGTAGGGTTTTGGTGTTCCGTCATTACTGTATTTATTTATTATTATTTTCCTGCTGTTTTTCCGATCATAGTGGTCTTTGCTGTTGCTGGAGCTGCCGCTTTTATTGAATCTAAAACATGAAAGCATAATCGTTTAAGGGGGAGAATTTTATGTAATTTGATATTCAGACTAAGATTATATGCTAAACATCATAAAAGTGCTTCATAGACAGAGTGGCTAGGTTTTGGATGATGATCTACCTAAAAAGCTGTTGTGGATTGATAGCAAGTACGAGGGGCGTTACATTTTATTATTAAGCATCAGGGAAGCTAATGATTGATTAAAATCCATTCTGTACGAATGGATTTTTTCTTAAAATAATAGGAATTGAAATGGGAAAAAACACAGTTTCTCCAGCAAAAAATGTTGGAACTCCCCATACAAAAGATGAAGGTAGATTAATATATATGGGATTAAGACAGGAAATGCTCAGGAGGTACTTAAAGCGACTTGAGTTTACTCGTCCTAAGGGTGGCTGAGTTCTTATTAGAGGCATGAAGATAAATGAAGGCGAGTAAGCTAATGTAAAGAGACTATTCAAAAGTTGATAGCTTTTGGAGGGGATGTATCCGGAATAATCAATTTTCCATTTCTATAATTCGGTATTCTTTATTCAACGAATGGAGAAGGATAGTTCAAGTATGTTATTGAGCGTTAGTAAATTTTAAGTGAATATACAATTGGAGGAGGATTAATGAAAGCAATCGTGTACACCAAGTACGGTCCCCCTGACGTTCTTCATTTGAAAGAGGTTAAAAAACCGGATCCTAAGGAGAATGAAATACTGATAAAAGTAAAAGCGGCAACGGTAACAATGGGGGATATTCGGTCACGGAGCTTTACAGTTCCCCTCTCTGTTTGGCTGCCAGCTAGATTTATTATGGGATTAAGAAGTCCCAAGAAAACCATATTGGGCTTGGAGTTATCTGGAGAAGTTGAGTCAGTGGGCAAAGATGTCAAGCTGTTTAAAGCAGGTGACCAGATTTTTGCAGCTTCCCAAGTGGGTTATGGTGCTTATGCCGAGTATAAGTGCTTGCGTGAAGACGGGCCCGTTTCCATAAAACCTAATAATTTATCTTATGAGGAAGCCGCAGCCATTCCAATTGGGGCACGTACAGCATTGTTTTATCTAAGAAAAGCTAACGTTCAGAGTGGTCAAAAGATTCTTGTCTATGGTGCTTCAGGGAGTGTAGGAAGTTATGCAGTACAAATTGCCAAGTTTTTCGGAGCAAAAGTTACAGGGGTTTGCAGTACCGCGAATATAGAATTGGTAAAATCTCTTGGAGCCGATAAGGTCATCGATTACACTTCAGAGGATTTTTCCAGAGATGGTGAGACCTATGATGTTATCTTTGAAGCGGTAAACAAGAGTAGGTTTTCAGCTTGTATGAAATCGTTGAAGAAGGACGGAACCTATCTAAATGTCACTGTACCGGTACCTGGCGTTCGAATGTTATGGACTAAATTGACAACCGGCAAGAAGCTGATATTGAGTCAAAATTCACCAGAAACTCCCGAAGCTCTAAACTTCCTCAAGGAGCTTGTTGAAGCAGGGAAGATAAAAGTGGTCATTGACAGATGTTATGCGTTTGAAGAATTAGTTCAAGCCCATAGGTATGTAGAGAAAGGACACAAGAAGGGAAATGTCGTAATAACTATGGAACATAATGGGGAATCCTGATGGGTGAAAAAACGAAGCCCTTAAAAAGCTAAGGAATGTGTTCTTAATTATAAGGCAGCAGGTTTATACGGAAGTATCGGGTACGGGTGTTATTTAGGTGCGCCGCTGGTACGATATAGGTCTGATTATAGAAAGGGAGTGGAAAAATGTTTCCGATTTTAGAAACAAAGCGGTTGGTCTTGAGAGAATTGGTTGAAGGTGATGCAGCAGATCTGTTAAAATGTTTTTCCAATCCGGATGTATTAAGATATTATGGGCAAACTCCATTAACGAATACAGATCAGGTGAAGCAAATCATTAGGAATTTTTCAAAGAGTTTCGAAGATAAACATGGAATTAAATGGGGAATTGAATGGAAAGGGAAGGAGGGCATCATTGGAACGATTGGATTTCAAGAATGGTCTCATGAACATAAAAGAGCCGAACTGAGCTATGCACTTTTCCCGAAATATTGGGGTAACGGTTATGCAACAGAAGCAGTCAGTAAAGTGATTTCTTATGGTTTTAAAGAGCTTGAATTAACGCGTATTGGAGCAATTGTTTTTATTGAAAATAAAGCATCCAACAAATTGTTGATCAATTTAGGTTTCAAAAAGGAAGGGATATTAAGAAATTATATGTACCAAAATGATGTTTCATTTGATACTAATCTATATTCCCTTTTACAGTAAATCCTTAATGATATGCCAAGGAATATTGAAAGGTTCACAGACAAAAAAGTGGGGGATGGTAACTGTTTTACGGAAATCAATAAATGAATATTCAGATATATATTTAAAAATTCATTGTTTTCCTGTAAGATAACAATATATAAAAAACCTGTCGACTTGTCGACTTACTTAGAAAACGTGAGGAATATAGTAATTATGGAATTCGAAAAAAGTGTTGAAAAAAGTTGGAGCAATCAACAAAACATAGGTTTAACAGCATATTTAAAGAAAATGAAGGGCGAAGCTAGGGAAAAGGATAGGATTGATTATATCGATTCTTTTGTTTCAGCTATAGGTGGGCTCATTGCTATAATCATTATTAGTTTTATAGCTGTCTATTTAGGATATCCGATGGCATTAGCTCCTCTTGGGGCGAGCTGTGTCATTGTTTTTGGCGCGCATAAAAGTCTCTTGTCACAACCCCGTAATGTTATTGGAGGACATATAATCTCTACAACAATAGCACTTACCATTTGGAGCTTCTTTGGTAAAAGCTTATTCATTATCGGTATCGTACTGGCCATTGTATTAATTATAATGACATTTACAAAAACTGTTCACCCGCCCGCAGCTGCTAGTGCCCTGGTTTCGATCAATTCTCAAGCTGGTTGGGGATTCCTGACTTCAATTGTAATAGGTACCTTATTATTAGTTTTTATATCGATGATTTATAATAATTTATTTCAAACAAGACAATATCCAAAACACTGGTTATGAAAATTTATATCACATACTTTTAATGTAAATGTTTTATGGCTCATCCCTTATTGTTGTAACTTCCTTACTTCAATAAGCGGGGAGCCGCTTTTTTTTTACTATAAGAGTTAAATCCTTACCTACCATACATAAAAATGAACTTATGATAATGATTTACTTAAGCTTGATGGGCAGTGGTAAAATCCCAGTAAAAAAGGTGAGTGTTCATGTCTGGATCTGTAATAGAAGACTCTTATCAAATATCCGCCATCACTCTCAGCATATCCATTTTGGAATGAAATTCTTTTCGTAATCCGAGGAGAAGTCGAGGTCATTGACAATCAAAATTCCTGGCATTTGGCGGAAAATGATCTCTTGCTAAATAATGCCAACGATGTCCATACCTTAAAGGGCATGAAGAAAATGTGGTTCTATTGCTGCAAATTCCTCTTAATTCCATCGATCAGCTTTATCGGGATCTTCATCATATATCGGTATAAAAGATGGTCATCCAGAATTATTTTCTGGCTGATCTTAAAATATGAACAGATGCGTTAGCTGAAGTTCTGAGCAGTCTCTTTATGAAGGCAGCTCTTTCTAATGCAAGTAAAGGTGCACTTGAGTCTTACACAATCAACCTCTATATACATATCATGTAAAATGAAATACTAAATGAAGGAGGTTAAGCTATGGTTACATTGGATCCTTTTGTGAAATCAAATATAGTGTTTGATGGTATCCATCTTGAATTTCTCACTCATAAAGAAGATGTTATTGTAGGTGATTGTTTAAGAAAGGGGGTCGTTTTCGAGAATCATATATTAAATTATCTAAAATCGATTATCAAGCCGGGAAGTCGTGTTCTTGATGCAGGCGCAAATATCGGTGCGATCGCTATTCCCTTAGCAAAAACCCAACCATGGGCAACGATATATTGTTTTGAACCTGATCCTCTAAATTATTCACTTTTAATTTTGAATATTACGCTTAATGGTATAAATAATATCCTTGCTTTCAATTATGCATTGGGTGAGAAAGATGAATTTATAACGTTCTATAGAAATGATAACAATTTTGGAGATCATCGTACATTAAGGACACCAATAAACCACAAAAGTTTTAAATCTTCACCAAATCGTATTCATATGGTGAATCCCGTTACATTTTTAAAGCAATCTTTAGGCGAACAATCCCCCAATTACTTTGATATATTGAAAATAGATACACAAGGAGCTGACTTTGAAATTTTAGAATCATGTTTACCTCTCATCAAAGATGATTCAGAAGTCGTTATCGAATATTCCCCTATACATTTACGTCAATACGGGACACCAAAGGGAAAAATAAGTGATATAATTAGTTATTTTTCAAGCATTGGGGTTTTAGGCCACACGATTTCCAGTACAAGTAAAGAAAAAGTATTGTCAGATTTTGATATACTCCCTACCTTTTATGATATCGTGCTAAAAGGTAAAAAATAAGTTAAATATACTTTATGCAATGTGGCAGGTTATTTGAAGAAGAAAAATGGAATGTATGTGTAGAATTTTCAGGGCGTTCCAAGGTGCATTTTACCGTTTTTATACCTCCGGTTGAGGTTGATAAAAGGTAAAGTAACCTTTTTCTTTTCTCTACTGGAAAGGAAGAAAAGCTAACGGCAAGCCCGTAGATGTTTCGGCTTTTATTCGAACCTTGATCCCTAAATTTAAATCAAGTGATTTTTGAGCTAGGCAACATATCAAAATAAAAGAGATTAATAAAATGAATTTGTGTTAAGTCAATTTAATTTTTTTAAAAAATAAGGAGTTAATGATGATGATAAAGGTCATTTCAACACAATTTTTGACGTCCTTATTACCTTCAGATTCGACTTTTAAACCAACCGAGAACATCACTAAATATAACAAAAAATTATTGATTAGTGCAGAATCAGGAATCCCTCATAATACTTCAGAAGGATTATTCGAATTAGATATTAAAACAAATTCAATAAAACATTTATTTAAAGGGAACTTTGCAGGAATAAAAAAATATAATAATCATTATTATGTTTTAAACAGAGATTTCAATCAATTATGGATTTTAGATAAGCAGTTAAACCAAATTTCCCAGCTGCCGCTCGACCAATTCTCCAACATTGATGATCTTCATGGCATAGATATTTCTAATGATGGATATATTTACATTGTTGGCACTAATAGAAACAAAGTTTTAATTATAAATCAGATTACAATGCAAAAAGAAGCTGAACTAATCCTCACAAACGAAAAAGAGGATTTCCACCATATTAATGATATATGTGTTACAGAAGATAGCCTATATCTATCTATGTTTTCAATCCTTGATAAATGGAAAAATTTCGACTTTTCGGATGGTGCGATTGTAAAGTTTGATCGGAGAAGTTTACTTCCTAAGGCAGTAGTCTGTCATGGCTTAAAAGCACCCCATAGCGTACTTATTTCAGAAGACAATTTACTTTTTTGTGATTCCCTTAATTTGAATGTTTCAAAGGTGAATCTTAAATCTAATAATATCTTTGTAGTGGCTCAATTCCACGGGTTCACTAGAGGTTTGTTTTTAGATAACGATATTTTAATTGTTGGTCAAAGTAACATGAGACACTTACAGCAGTTAAATAATAAATTTAATAATATTTCTTTGAATGCAGGTATCCATATCTTTGACCTTAAATCAAATATTAATCAATACATTAAATTACCAGTTACAAATGTTTATTCTGTTATTCCGTTTTAAAAACAAGATATTTAGCCAGTTTTTTAACTGTACCCTATAGAGTAGACACTTTAAAAAGGTCAGCTCTATAGGGAATTTTTATTTATAATGAGTTCAATGCGCTATGTACTTTGCATTGCAGGCAAAATGAGAAAAGATGCCAAAAATGCAATTCCTCCGAGAAAGATCATTAAAAGGAAGTTTGCATTAATAACGACCAGTGTTCGCAGAAATAATGAGAGCCCCAATTAAAGAATAAATTCCTGCTGTGGCCAAAGCATTATACGGATTTAAATTCCATAATTGTGCAGCATAACAGGACGTCTGACCTTTCATGATCCAACCGTTACCACCGGAACGGCAAAACTTGTAAATCCTCTCTTTGTTGTGCCATTAAAACTATCCACCCAAACATTTGCATAATAATCATACGGAGCAACCGAATAAAACATTAGGTATCCCCAAGCCGTATGAAATAAGCACTTCCTTTTAGCTGCACATAACCATTTTTCCCACCGTTTTTATTTATATATTCTGTTTCATAGGTGAGTGGACTTTTATTCACACAGCCTGTCAAATAGTTACGTAGTAAAGGGATAGTACTCCATTCCCATTAATGGACGAATACGGGCCAGAGGCCTTTTTTTGATTTATTAATATATAAATTACATTGTTCTTATATTTTATTAATAATGCAAAGGTAGTATTTAAATTGGTAATTACCTAAAAATTTTAAATGAGGAGGATATTTGTCTTTTTGCAAAATGATTACATAATGTAAGGAGCTAAACGATAAGTGGGAGGAATTGATTTTGAAAGCGAAAAATAAATTTGCTGCAATGATGACCGTTGTAACGGTTGGATTAACAACTTCTTTATCAAGTGTACAAGCATTCTCTGAATCTTCAAATTCAGAAAATATACGTAAACCGGAGCTCGTTTTTCCTGTAATCAGTGATGTACATATTGATGATGGATCAACTGCTGATATGAACAAGTTTAGAACAGCCATGGATCAATTAAACAAAGCTGCGCCTAAACAGGATGCTTTTATTGTGGTTGGGGATTTAACGGACTATGGATACGCTACTGAATATGATAAGTTCTTTTCCATTTATAATGAGAAGAAACAAGCTGGTGTCCAATCCATGTTTACAATGGGAAACCATGATTATTGGAATGGACTTTCCGTTGAAAAAGCACAGGATCGTTTTCTCGAGAAATCAGGAATGGATTCCCTTTACTATCATAAAAAAGTAAATGGATATGATTTTATTACGTTAAGTCCCGAAAATGGTAATACGCATGGTTTATATTCCGTTAAGCAAATTAACTGGCTGGGTGAAAAGTTAGCTGCAGCGGAAAAAGAGAATCCGGACCAACCAATCTTTGTTTTTCTTCATCAACACATTAAAGACACTGTATATGGAAGTGACTTGTGGGGGACTCAGGAAAACAAAGAACTTTTATATGATACATTAAAGAAGCATCCACAAGTTATTACTTTTTCAGGTCATTCTCATTATCCACTTGAAGACCCCAGGACGATTCATCAAAAAGACTTTACGTCTGTTGGCACGTCTTCTGTAAGTTATTTGGAATTAGAACCGGGCAAACTTCAAGGGTTTCATCCAGAAGGATATCGTGATATTAGTCAAGGGATGATCGTAGAAGTATATAATAATGAAGTTATCATTAAAAAACGTGACTTTCATAAAGACGATTGGACAGGAAAACCATGGGTAATAAAAAATCCTTCTAAAAAAAATAAATTTAAATATACAGACGACCGAGATCAGTTGCCACCATCTTTTGCAGGTAAAGACAAGGCTTCGATTGTAAAAGAAAAATCGACACTAAGAAGTTTAAATGTGACATTTCCCCAGGCGAAAGATAACGTGCTCGTACATTCTTATCACATAACGGCCAAAAACAAGGAAACAGGGGAGCTAGACGCAGATTTCACCGCATTTTCTGAATTCTATCTTGATCCTGTGCCAAAGAATTTAGAGTTCCCTGTAACCGGACTTAAGCCAGGAATAGATTATGAAATTAAGGTACAAGCACTGGATTCATTTAACAATAGCAGTAAAAAGGTGTTACTGGCTGATGGTCAGACAAAAGCACTTGAAATGGTCTCTGCACAAGCTTCTCCTTCTTTAGTAACGACAGGTGAATCGACTACACTCCAAGTGAAGATGAAAAACTTTGGAAATGATAGTGTAAAAAGAAAAATTAAAGTTGATGCACCTGAAGGGTGGACTGTGGAGCATAATGAGCTTGAATATGAGCTATCAGGATCTGAAGAAAAGAATTTGCCAATAAAAGCTATTCCTAGTAAGGAAAGTTCCGATTCTTCACAATTCACGATTACTGCTTACGAGGACGGCCAAATAATTGGTTCCAAGAAAATAAATGTATTCGTCAACATGATGCTTGGGGAAAGTTTTGACCAATTGGACTCTGCATTAAAGCCAGCAGTGAATGAAAACATTCCAAGTTCCATTCTCGGATGGAGCCATACAGCTCCTAACGGCTGGTCGGTTACAAATAGCTCGAATATGCCAGCTGGTACCGAGGAGTGGCAAGGGTGGAGCTTCACAACAAAGGAATTTTGGACAAAAGCGGAAGACCAAGATCGCAGCAAATTTGAACTTGGACAAGGTGTTATAGCAGTAGCGGATCCTGATGAATGGGATGATAACGGTTCACCAGCATCAAAAGGATTTTTTGATAGTACATTAACTTCCCCTTCTGTAAAAGTTGAGGGTGCAAAAGATCTATACGTAGGATTTGCTTCTCACTATAAACAAGAAGGAACACAAACAGCTGAAGTAACTGCTGTCTTTGATAATGGGGAAAAACAACAAGTTCTCGTTTATGACAATAAAGCAGCTTCGGATAATAAAAATGGACATGTTTTGAATAGGTATGAAGTTAAATCGATTAAGGTTCCTGAAGATGCATCTTCTATGAAATTACAATGGAGAATGCATAATGCGAAAAATAATTGGTTTTGGTCGATTGACAATATTAGATTGGATGACCAAATGATCGTCTCGCCAAATTATTGAGAAGAACAGGTGAACTTTTCTTGAAATTTATAAAAAGCGGACTTTCCTTAAGGGGAAGTTCGCTTTTTTCTATGTCACACAAACTCGGGACAAATAGTAAACTAATAAACCTTCATGGTCTTTTCCGTGAGCTTGATAAAGGTATAGCCTAATTAATTTCGTATCTTTAATGATAAATACTGAAGTGCAGTTATATATAATCTTTGGATAATATATAAATAATATCATTTTTATAAAAGGTAAAAATATTTTAACAAAAAACAAGCTTGGCCGGGACACCGCGATGCTTGCGCCGAGGAAGCTTGGCAGATAGTCGGCGGAAAGGGAGCGGATGCTAGAATTCAGTTTTTCAAATAAAAAAATATCGATCAAAAATAGAATAGGATTTTTTCCATGTATTTTAGAAAATTTTAAGATTTGTGTGATATGTTTTTTTAGTTCTAAGAAAAATTATCATGGAAATGCAGGAACAGCAGATAAACGGTGAACTCTTCTATAAAGGAGAAAACGAGAGATCGATACGGGGTGAAAAATATTTGTCAATTAAAATGAGGTTTCTGTTGTCCTATGTTGGCGTAATTCTTATTTCCATCACTTTATTTTTAACAGCTGGATTTTTACTTATTTTTGCAATAACAGGTGATGTAAAATCGATAGAGCATTTATATAAAAACTCTTATCTCCAAAAACCTTTGACTGCAGTGGAAGAAAGTGTGTTTCTCGATTTAAAGCTTTTGGCAAAAAATAACCCTGAACAGCTTCTAAACGAAGAACAGCTGAAGAGTCTTGAACATGGAGATATTAAGATTGTCGTTAGAAAAGATAATAACATTGAGTTTGCGTCCCCCGCACTTGATAAGCTAGGCTTGGTTCAATCACTTCCCATGTTCGAAGAAACGAACATCAATACACGGGACACAATCAAAATGAAAGACTCTTTTTTCACTTATGTGAAGTTTGATTTTTATTTTTCGGATAAAAGTGAAGGAAGCATTTTTGTCATGAGAAAGGCAAGTTCCTATGCCGAGCTGACTCGGGAGTCATTTCCCATTTTATTCGCCCTATTGTTATTACTGTTTGTAATGATTATTGGACTATTAAATTATTTAGTTTCAAGAAGCATCATCAAACCAATTTCAATACTTAAAGAGGGAGCGGAGCGGATAAAATCAGGAGATTTAAACTTTGAAATCAAAGCGACTTCGAATGATGAAATCGGACAATTGAATAGGGAATTTGAGGAAATGAGAAAAAAGTTAAAGGAGTCCGTAAACCTTCAGCTTCAGTATGAGGAAAATCGCAAAGAACTACTTTCCAATATTTCACACGATTTGAAGACACCGATCACTTCGATTATGGGATATGTTGAGGGGATAAAAGACGGGGTAGCAAACACCCCGCAGAAAATGGATAAGTATTTATCGACGGTATACCTGAAAGCAAGGGATATGGATTCATTGATAGATGAATTGTTTTTATTTTCAAAGTTGGATTTAAAAAAGGAACTATTCACTTATGAGACGGTCAGAATGGATAAATATTTGAAAGACTACGTAGAAGAGCTTCAACTGGATTTATTTCAACAAGGAATCCAAGTTGAACTTCAACAGCTGTATAAACCGATATACGTGTCAGCGGATAGAGAGAAACTGAAACGCGTATTGGCCAACCTGATCAGCAATTGTGTAAAGTATATGAATAAAGATGAAAAACACATTTCCATTTCTCTGCATGAAGGACTATATGATGTAGTTGTGCAAGTAACAGATAATGGTTATGGAATAGAATCTTCCGCTTTGCCTTATATTTTTAACCGCTTTTATCGGGCTGAGCAATCCAGGAATTCCCTGACAGGCGGAAGTGGTTTAGGACTTGCGATCGCCAAAAAAATTATCGACGAGCATGGAGGAGATATCTGGGCTACCAGTGAGATAGGAAAAGGTACAAGTGTTTTCTTTTCCATAAAGAAAGGTGAGGAAATGTGAAAAAGATATTACTTATTGAAGACGAAGTCAGTATTGCTGAATTGCAAAGGGACTATTTGGAGATCAGTGATTTTAGTGTCGATATTCAACACACTGGTGATGCAGGTCTCCAACAGGCCCTTCAAGGAAATTATCATTTAATCATTTTGGACATCATGCTTCCGGGGTTAAATGGCTTTGAGATATGCAAACAAATACGTGCTGTCAAAAATATCCCGATTTTGCTTGTATCTGCGAAAAAGGAAGATATTGATAAAATTCGGGGGCTTGGACTAGGAGCGGATGATTATATTACAAAGCCCTTTAGTCCAAGTGAACTAGTTGCAAGAGTGAAAGCGCACTTAGCGCGTTATGAACGTTTATCTGGAAGTCACCCCAAATCTAATTCAATCTATGTTCATGGAATTTCAATAGATAAGTCAGCACGCAGGGTTCACATAAACGGGGAGGTGGTCCCGTTTACAACAAAGGAATTCGATACTTTAGTGTTTTTTGTCATGCATCCTAATCAAGTATTAAGTAAAGAGCAGCTCTATGAAAATATTTGGGGATTGGAATCGGCTGCGGATGTTTCGACTGTCACTGTCCATATCAGGAAACTACGTGAAAAAATTGAAAGAAATCCTGCACATCCTAAATTTTTGGAAACCGTTTGGGGGGCGGGGTATCGCTTTAATGTTTAAATAGTATATTTTATGACCCGTCACGAAGGTGACGGGATTTTTTTATAAAACCTTAAGAAACTTTATGAATAAGTTAATCATTTTTTAAGAAATTGTTTAGAGGGAGTTTAAGATTAAGCACTAATATTATGGAGACGGATTGAGAAAAGAACTAAAAAATAAAAGGGAGAAAAATACTCATGCAACCTCAAACACATTTATAGCACAAATCATTTTGCATCAAGATCACCTCTAGGCAGATGAAAGGATGGTGTGTTTCATGCAAGGACGGCTAATGATTGTCATCGGGTGCCTATTCATCCTTCAAGGGTGTGCCTTAGATAGCGAAAGGGAGCCAAATAATCAGCAAAAGGAGTCAGGAAAGGGAATGAATGAATTACTGATTCAAGCAGTAGAACGAAAAGAAACGGAAAGAATAAGGAGTTTGATTGATGAAGGTGCAGATATTAATACACAGGACTCGGCAGGGCGAACCGCCACTATGATTGCGACTTATAACAACGATGCAGAGTCTGCAAATATCCTTATTGAAGCGGGTGCAGACGTCAACATTCAGGATGAAATGAAAAATAGCCCCTTCTTGTATGCCGGTGCTGAAGGGTATCTAGATATACTTAAACTTGCGATTGAAGCAAATGCCGACCCGTCCATAACCAACCGTTATGGAGGAACGGCTTTAATCCCTGCTTCGGAACATGGATATGTAGAGGTTAGTAAAGAACTTCTAACTAAAACTGATATTGATGTGAATCATGTAAAAGATCTCGGTTGGACAGCTTTGCTAGAAGCTATCATTTTGAAGATGGTGATGGAAAACAGCAGCGAACAGTGCAATTGTTAATAGATCATGGTGCAGGTGTCAACATTCCTGATAATAATAATGTGACCCCTTTACAACATGCCCGCGAAAAAGGATTTAAAGAGAATGAACAAATTTTATTAATAGCAGGAGCAAAATAACCAGATTGCGATACTTTCATTTTGTAATGTCAATTGCACCGCTAGTTAATTAAAATCACAATAAGATATGAGGAGACGAAAAAATGAACAAAAAAGCAAAAATTTCATCATCTATACTACTTGGATTAACATTGGCCCTAACAGGATGTAACACAAATGCACAAGACAGTCATAATGCACAGAAGCAGGAACAAAATGCCAAAGATAGTAAACAAGAAAATAAGTTAACAGCAGGCCAGGAATTGACTAAAATTCTTAGTGGCACGAATTGGCAAGGTACAAAAGTTTATGATAAGAATAATAATGACTTAACAAAGGAGAATGCTAACTTTATTGGTCTCGCAAAATATGACGATGAAACATCCAGATATGAATTTTTTGATAAAAATACAAAAGAAAGTCGTGGTGATAAGGGAACTTTCTTTATTACCAATGGGAAGATGCGTGTGTTAATTTCAGAATCGATGGGTTACCAGGCCGTTGTTGAAATAACAGAACTGAACAAGGATATGTTTACTTATAAAAGAATGGGTAAAGATGCTAATGGTAATGACGTAGAGGTGTTTGTTGATCATATTCCTTATACGGAAACAGAACTTTCCTTTACAGATCCAGACAAAAATTTGGAAACTTACACAGGGGACGTAGAAACAGATGTTGATGGAGAGAAAATTTTATCAAGCACCCCATGGCAAGGAACAGTGGCATTGGATGAAAAGGGAAATGATGTATCAAGCTATAACTCGAATTATTTAGGTCTGGCAAAATATGATGATAAAACAAATAAGTATGAATTTTTTGATGCTAAAACCGGTGAAAGCCGTGGTGATTACGGCTATTACGATGTTGTTCACGGCAATAAGATAAGAGCCCATGTTTCACTAGGGGAAAATAAATATGGCGCAGTTCTTGAACTTACAGAGCTTAATGAAAATAAATTCACTTATAAACGAATCGGTAAAGATAAAGAGGGAAAAGATATAACGATAACAGTGGAACATATACCTTATGAAGGTGATTTGAAACTAAAATCTACTAAGTAAAATAGTAAGAAAGGGATTTTGCATGAATAGCAAAATCCCTTTCTTTATATAGTAATAGAATGGTGGTTAGAGATGTTTAAACGTTAAACCGTTCAACAGATGTTTCAAGGTCATTTGCGAGCTTAACCATTGAGGAGGTGGAGAAGGAAATGTCCTCCATGGATTTCGCTTGTTGATCGGTTGATTGTGCCACTTGCTTTGAAGCCACTGCCGTTTCCCTTGTCAACCCTGCAAAATCTTCTATCGAAGCATTGATTTCCTGAGAACTTGCTGCCATTTGCTCTGTAATGGCTGATATTTCTTGAATCTGATCACTAACATGCTCAAAAGATTTTATAGTCTGTTTAAATGTTTCTCTTGTATTCAGCACAAATTTTGTCCCTTCCTCTACCTCATTAGTTCCAGTTTCCATCATTTTCACTGATTCATTTATGATGGATTTAAAATGAAGCAGGGACTCTTGAATATGGATTGCAGATTCCTTCGTGCCCACTGCCAATTTCCGTACCTCGTTCGATACCACCGCAAAACCTTTACCTTGTTCACCGGCTCTAGCAGCTTCAATTGCCGCATTTAGTGATAGCAGGTTTGTTTGCTCGGCAATTCCTGTAATTACGTGTACAATATTCACGATCTCATTTGCTTGTTCGTCCAAATTCTTTATTCTTGAACTCGTTTGCAGCATCACATCTTTTACTTGCAGAATTTGATTTGAGAGTTCATTTATATCTTGATTTCCAATGGACATCCTAGTTGAAACATGATTTGTCTGCTCGCTGACTTCTGAAGAAGCTTCGGCAATTCTTTGTATACCTATGGTCATTTCCTCGATGACCCTCGATGATTCTTCACTTCTGTGCAATTGTACTTCCGCAGCTCCTGCAACTTGCTGAATCCCATTGACGATATATTGTGTGGAAGTATCCATTTCCTTGATTTTGTGTTCGATATCACTTGATGATTCCAATAACTGGAATGATGAGCTTTTCATGGAATTGACGATCATAGTTGTATTGGTGATCATTTCCTCAAAGGATTCCACTAAAACCTTGATTTCGTCGTTTCCCTTAACCCTTGTGTTGCTAATCAGTTTATTGGCTGTTAATAAATCTCCATTTGAGATTTCCTTTGCAGCCAAGCTGACCTTGAGAAGCGGGCTTAACTTTTTAGTCAAGAACCATATTAGTGCACCCACTACGATCGCCATTAAGATTACATTGATTATTATCATAAGGGGAAGGGTGCCACCCAGAACCGTACTGGCCGTAGCATCGACTTTGCTGGCATCGATATCCACCCCTAGAATTCCAATGACCTCGTTTCCATTCTTTATGGGAACGAAAACGGATAAATAGTCACCATATTCAGGATCATGAACGATGGAAGTGGTAGAAACCTTGCCCTTCATGACGCTTTCTACATCCTGAAATGAAGTTGCGGTTGTGGTTGTTAAAATGGGAGATGCTTTTTTATCTCCCTTCCCCATTCCGTCTATAAGAATATGGACTTTTTCGCTATTTTCGTCAATCCCCAATGTATAGACATATAATGCTCCAGTTTTTTGTTTATAATCGTATAACTGTTCGCGTATCTCCCAATATGTAGAGGTTTCGGATTGATTACTTAAAAAATCGGCATAAGATGTTGGATTTATTCCTTGAGCGATGTTGCTTGCAATGTCCAGACTGCTCATAGCGATTGTTTTCTCAACCGTATCATTTGTACTCTTATACATCAATAGTAAACTTCCAATTAATGTGATGACCATGCCTGTTAAAAGAACAAAACCTATTTTCGTACTGAGTTTATTCATCTTTGTTTATTCCTTCCCCGTGTTATATATTAACCATGTTTTATATATCGGTAATAATTGAATATATTTAATGAGACTTTAAAAGCTTCGTTGGAGTTTTTAAACTTTTATGTTAAAGCAGAATCTAAAGGAGTATGAAGGAATTGGAGAGGGGGGAAATAATAAGACCCCATGACACTGCGAAGCCATTTTTTTAAGAATGGCAGTGTCGTAGGATCCGTTAGTATTTTTATATAGAAAGTCACGAAATCTAGGGTTTGCTGTAGCCGTTAGGCTGATATGCGTTTATTTTTCCGTTGAATAATCCATATTTCTATTGCTCCGGAGCCAAGCAATACTCCTGAAACAATGAATATAAGTCCAATGAAATGTGCAGGAACTATGGCTTCATTAAGGAAAAATGCTGCCCCTAACAAAGAGAATAAGGTATTTAAGTTAAGAAATATCGATGATTCGGCTGCGCCTACCTTCCCGATGGCATAATTATAGCTCATGTGCCCAAGGGCAGTGGCAAAAATAGCGGAGAAAAAGAAAGCTCCCCAGATGGATGGCGGTGCCGTTGCCAGTGAAGATAAGCCCTCTGGTTCCTTCCATAAGCTGATGGCAAAAAGAATAAAAGATCCGATAAGCATCATGTAGCCGGTTAATAATCGTGGATCCATTGTTTTTGAGGCTTTATTAATTAGTATGAAACTCAGTGCCTGTGAAAGAATGGAAAGGAGAATATCCACATCTCCCAGATTAATAGAATGAAGTCCTCCGCTTCCTGCCATAACGGTAAAACTTACACCCAGGGAACCGCAAATAAAGCCCAGCAGTTTGATTAACGTAGGTTTTCTTCGAAAGAAAATCATGGTCAAAATGACAGTCAATATTGGCCCCATGCCCAAAATCAATCCAGCATTCGAGGCGGAAGTCTTTGTCAATCCCTCAGCTAAAAAATAATGATGAAAAACGACACTCAAAAGTGCTCCTCCAAAAACGTAAAAAAGTTCACTTTTTTTAGGAAGGCGTATTAGTCCAAAGAAGAAAAGGATAATAATGACGATAAGAGAAGCAGTGAAAATTCTCAATGAAGTGATCGTTACTGGTTGCGTATGCGCAACTAAAATTTTAATAACTGAGACATTTAACCCCCACGTGATCATTATTCCGGTAAGTAAGATGTATATTTTCAAAAAACTCATTCCAAACAACCTTTCAAACTTATTTAACAATTGATATATTATACAACTTTCACCAAATTAATAGCAAAGAGTAAAATTTGATTGAAAAAAATCTGAAGCTGCCAATCATTAAAAAAGAGCGATGAAACAGTTCTTATCCGTTTTCCGTTATATGATTTTTTATCTTAACTTTAGCAGAAATATCATAAAAAATAATATCGAATAAAAATAAAATTACAAATTATCAAACTTTTCTATTGTTTTTGGTAGGGTTTTCATTTACAATTTCCTTATGATTTACCAAACCGGTTTAGTAATTAACTAAATCGATTTAGCAATGAAGCTTAATTAAAGTGATATGATCAAATGTTTTCTTTTTATTTGTGAATGTTCGAAAGAAGGAGGTACTGTATTGTCAACAAAATATGGTGTTTTAACGCTGGGCGACGCCATGATTACGCTAAATCCGGAAGAGACAGGACCTTTAAGATTCGTTAACCGTTTTGAGCGAAAAGTCGGAGGCGCTGAACTGAATTTTGCGATTGGCTGTGCAAGGCTAGGCTTGCGGTCAAAATGGATAAGCCGTTTAGGCAAGGATGAGTTCGGCAGAGTTATCTATAATTTCGCTCGTGGGGAAGGCGTGGACATGAGTGATGTGGCCTATGTAAATGGATATCCAACATCCCTTAACTTTAAAGAGATCCGGGAAGATGGTTCCGGAAAGACATTTTATTACCGCTATCAATCTCCCATTTTAACTTTAAAACCTGAAGATATAACAGAAAAGATGTTTGAAGAGATTGATATAGTCCACCTTACTGGAGTGTTTTTGGCCATAGATCCTAAAAATGTTGATATTGCCAAGAGGGTAATGGACATTTCAAAACAAAAAAACATACCTGTTTCTTTTGATCCAAATATCCGCTTAAAGCTATGGTCCATCGAGGAAGCAAGATCAGTTTACTATGATATTTTTCCATATGTTGATATTTTGCTTACAGGTTTAGATGAAATAGGATTAATCATCGGAACGGACTCTAAAGAATCATTGGCGGAATTCGCAAAGGTGAATGATATTGATCAGCTTGTTATTAAGGACGGGAAACATGGTTCAAAACTTTATACCAAAAATGAATGGCATGAAAAAGAAGCTTTCCCTGTAATACCTGTAGATACAGTTGGTGCGGGAGATGGTTATGATGCCGGTTATATTTACGGATACCTTAATGGTTTATCTATTGATGAAAGATTGGCATTCGCAAATGGTGTAGGAGCTCTTGTCACCACTGTTGCAGGGGACAATGAAGGATTACCATATTTGGATGAAGTAATACCTTTCATACAGAATGAGACTGTAATAGAAAGATAGTAGGCAGAAAAGAAATGGGAGGGAGAAAATGGCAACAGTAACGATACAAGCCGAGGAAGCAAAACGATTAGTCATAGAGCAGCTGACCAAAGTGGGTTTGAATGAAGAAACTGCCGGAAAAATTGCGAAAGTATTGGTTCATGCTGATCTCAGAAATGTCAATTCCCATGGTGTTTTACGAACAGAGCATTATGTGAACCGTTTACAGGCAGGAGGAATAAATCCCGATGCACAGATTTCCTTCCAAAAGACAGGGCCCGTTACCGGTGTAATCGATGGAGATGATGGATTTGGGCATGTGATCAGCGACGTGGCCATGGACCATGCAATCGATATGGCGAGAGAAAATGGCGTGGGCATGGTGACTGTTTTTAATAGCAGCCATTGCGGAGCACTAAGCTATTTCGTTCAAAAAGCCGCAGATGCAAAGTTGATTGGCATCGCGATGTCACATACCGATAAAATTGTGGTCCCGTTCGGGGGAAAAACATCATTTCTTGGTACCAACCCAATCGCTTACGGAGTTCCAGCCAGAACGAAGAAACCCTATATTCTTGATATGGCAACATCCAATGTTGCATGGGGTAAAATTCTCCAGGCACGCGAAGAAGGAAAGGAAATCCCTGAAGGATGGGGTGTCGATGAAAATGGAACTGCGGTCACGGATCCGAATAAAGTCGTTTCCCTTTCCACTTTCGGAGGCCCGAAAGGCTATGGTCTATCCGTAATTGTAGATGTGTTTTCTGGATTATTGGCCGGTGCGGCATTTGGCCCGCACATTGGGAAAATGTATGACGATCTTGATAAGAAACGGAAGCTGGGACATTATTTTTGTGTAATTAATCCTTCATTCTTTACAGATACCGATATATTTTTAGAGCAAATGGATCAAATGATTGAAGAGCTGCAACAGGTTGAACCTGCTCCAGGGTTCGATCGCGTATATGTACCGGGTGAGATTGAACAAATCAATGAAGAAAAAAACCTGAAACAAGGTATTACGATAGCATCAAGTGTTTATGAATTTCTTACAAAGTAGGTGGAGAAATGAAAGCGGTTCAAGTACGGAAAGCTCATGAACTTATCATACAAGAAGTGGAAAAACCACGGATTTCAAACTCGACGGATGTCCTTGTAAAAGTAAAAAGAGTCGGGATTTGCGGATCGGATATGCATATTTACCATGGTACGAATCCTCTTGCTACGCTGCCAAGAGTCGTCGGGCATGAAGTAGCGGGAGAAGTTGTGGAGATTGGACAAGGCGTCGAGGGCATAAAAGTTGGGGACCATGTTGTTATTGAGCCCATCAGTTACTGCGGGAAGTGCTACGCCTGCCGCAAAGGGCGCCAAAATGTTTGTGAAAAACTGTCCGTTTTTGGCGTACATGAAGATGGTGGTATGAGAGAATGGTTCGTCGTTCCCGAGAAACAATTACATGTTGTGGATTCCGCGTTGGCCTGGGAAGAAATAGTATTGGCTGAGCCATATACAATCGGCGCACAGGCAGTTTGGAGAGGCGAAGTGGAGGAAGGGGAAACAGTGCTTATCCAGGGAGCTGGGCCTATTGGAATTTGCATATTAAGGATGGCAAAGCTTCAAGGAGCATCAGTGATGATCACGGATTTAAGTGAGGAGCGTTTGGAATTCGCTAAAGAAAGCGGCGCCGATATCACTGTCCATGCGGGAAAAGAAGATGTTCAAAAACGAGTGGAAGAATGGACGAATGGAGAAGGTGCCAATGTCGTCATTGATGCAGTATGTTTGCCGATGACATTTGAATTGTCCTTTGATGTCGTATCGACGGCGGGCCGGATTGTCGTACTCGGTTTTGATGAGCGTCCTTCAGCGGTTTCCCAGCTGCCAATAACTAAAAAGGAAGTATCGGTTAAAGGATCTAGGTTGCAAACCAATCAGTTCCCAAAAGTGGTTAAACTTTTGAATGAAGGAAAACTCAGACAAGAAGGTTTAATTACCCATACATTTTCGTTGGATGATATCCAGGAAGCATTTAATTTTGTGGAAAATCATCCCGAACAAGTTCGAAAAGCGATCATCGTTTTTAATTAAAGGGGGGCAGGAGTTATGGACAAGCATTCAATCATTCATCGAATAAAGGAAACGAAAGTTGTAGCTGTTATCCGGGGACAGGATGCAAAGGAAGCGGTACAGCTGTCCAAAGCAGCTGTGGAAGGCGGTGTTCGGGCAATAGAATTGACGTATACAACACCGGGAATTGAAGAGGCTTTCAAAGAACTGCAGAATAAGGATGCACTCTTAGGGGCAGGATCGGTACTTGATTCTGAAACGGCTCGACATGCGATTTTAGCTGGTGCCAATTTTATCGTCAGTCCCTATTTTGTCAATGGTGTAGCCGAACTTTGTAATCGATACGGCATTCCCTATATGCCTGGTTGCATGACAATCAAAGAAATGGCTACGGCAATGGAAGCAGGTTGTGATGTTTTGAAGTTATTTCCGGCAAACCATTTTGAACCTTCTTTCATCAAGTCGGTTAATGGTCCATTGCCTAATGTAAGTATCATGCCAACCGGCGGAATTAATCTGGATAACATGAAGGACTGGCTGAATGCAGGTGCGGTAGCAATCGGGATCGGCAGTGACTTGAACAAAGCCTATCAAAATGGCGGCTATGAAGCAGCAGTGGAATTAAGCGGAAAATATATGCAAAAGATTGCGGAATGACAGAGGTGCATGATGAACATTACATTTAGATGGTATGGGAAAGACAATGATACCGTTACATTGGAGCACATTAAACAGATTCCTGGTGTGAAAGGGATTGTATGGGCACTACACCAAAAACCTGTTGGTGAGGTATGGGAAAAGGAAGAAATTAAAGAAGAAATCGAATATATCCAATCATTTGGTTTTCATACGGATGTTGTAGAAAGTGTAAATGTCCATGAATCGATTAAATTGGGTAACGAAGACCGCATGATATATATTGAGAAATACAAAGAAACGATACGAAATCTCTCGGACGCTGGAGTGAAAGTCATTTGTTATAACTTCATGCCGATCTTTGATTGGACTCGTACGGAAATGTTCCATCCTTTGGAAGATGGCTCAACTGCCCTATTTTATGAAAAGGCGAAAGTGGATACGTTAGAACCGCAAGATTTGATTCGTACTGTGACGGAAGCTTCAGATTTAACTTTACCAGGTTGGGAACCAGAAAAGATGGATCGAATTTCTGAATTATTCGAAGCTTACAAAACTGTCGACGAAGAGCAGTTATGGGCGAATCTTGAAATATTCCTAAAAGAAATATTACCGGTTGCCGAGGCTTGCGGCATTAAAATGGCTATTCATCCAGATGATCCGCCATGGTCCATTTTTGGCTTGCCAAGAATCATCACTGGAGAATCGAGCTATGAAAAACTGATCTCGATTTCGGATTCACCGTCGAATGCATTTACCATGTGTACAGGATCGATGGGGGCAAACCCAGAAAATGATATGGTCCAAGTGGCTAAAAAGTATGCAAATCGTTCGCCTTTCTCCCATATTAGAAATGTGAAGATTTATGAAAATGGCGACTTTGTGGAAACATCGCATCATACCCAGGATGGATCCATCAATATACAGGGCGTCGTGGAAGAATTGAGTAAGCAGAATTATACTGGTTATGTCAGACCGGATCATGGCCGCCATATATGGGGGGAAGATTGCCGCCCTGGATACGGTTTATATGACCGAGCATTGGGAATCATGTATTTGCTCGGATTATGGGATGCATATGAAGCTGGTAAATCAGGTGCGGTATCATGATCCCCATCCATGAAAACTTAACGAACAGAGTGGCAGTCATTACTGGAGGCAGCGGTGTTTTATGTTCGAAAATGGCTGTGGAATTGGCCCGTCATGGTGTCAGGGTAGCTATATTGAACAGAACGGCCGAAAAAGGGCAAGAAGTGGTCGAACTCATTGAACAAACAGGGGGCACTGCATTATCCATAGCAGCAGACGTTTTGGATAGAGCCTCATTGGAGAATGCAAGAGGAAAAATAATAGAAGCATTCGGAAGAGTGGATCTATTAATAAATGGGGCGGGAGGCAATCATCCTGATGCCATTACAGCTCCAGAGAAATATGGGGAAGAAGCGGAAGGGAAATCCTTTTTTGATTTAGATGAAAATGGTTTCTCCCAGGTTTTTGCCAGTAATTTCACCGGTACATTTTTGGCCAGTCAGGTTTTTGGAAAAGAGTTATTGCAAGTGGAAGCACCAGTTATCGTAAATGTATCTTCCATGAGTGCCTACGCTCCGATGACTAAAGTGCCAGCATACAGTGCTGCCAAAGCTTCGATAAATAATTTTACCATGTGGATGGCTGTACATTTTGCCGAAGCGGGTTTACGGGTGAATGCGATTGCTCCAGGATTCTTTTTGACGAAGCAAAATCGGGATCTTCTGCTTAATGAAGATGGCAGCCTAACAGCAAGGTCTGATAAAATCATTACTTCAACACCCATGAAGCGTTTTGGGCAGCCTGAAGATTTACTTGGAACGTTGCTTTGGCTCGTTGATGAATCCTATTCGGGCTTTGTCACAGGCATTACGGTACCGGTCGATGGGGGCTTCATGGCATACTCCGGTGTCTGAATTCAGCTCCTATAAAAAAGCAAACAAGTTAACGTGATTACATTAGTTCCATGGTATGGGAAATTGACTTTTTTACTGCATCGGAAGGTGATTGTAAAGCTTTACTTATTATAATAGAATATTCCTTATATACTGAAATCACACGACAGGAATGAATGAAATGAAAACCATTACAATTACTGATGTCGCCAATCACGCGAAAGTATCAAAAAGCACAGTTTCCCAATACCTGAACAAACGCTATGAATATATGAGTGAAAAAACAAGGAAAAAGATTGAAGAAACAATAGAAGAGTTAAACTATCAGCCTAATATAATAGCGCGCAGTTTAAAACAAAAATCCACTTTCACTGTTGGAGTAGTGGTTGCCAATATCCTTCACACGTTTTCAACGCAAGTTATTAGAGCGATAGAAAACTACTTTTATGAACAAGGGTTCCATATTATCGTATGCAATGCGGATGACAATCCTGAAAAGGAAAAGAATTATATTGAAATGCTAAGGGCTAAACAAGTGGATGGGATCATCATTTTCCCCACGGGGGACAATCTTGATTTATATCAACGTATGAAGAGTGATCGATTCCCGATTGTTTTCATGGATAGGACAATCCGAGAATTGAATATTGCTACAGTCATGCTCGATAATCACCTTGCTTCCAAGTTAGCGGTCGATCGGTTTATTGAAAAGGGTTTTGAAAACATTGCAATCATAACCACTTCAATAATACGCGATATCAGCCCTCGAATCGAACGGATCCAAGGGTATAAGGATTCACTCGCGTCACATGGGATACCAGTCAATTCTGAATATATAAAAACCGTGAATGCAGACGAAATTCCGCTTGCACTTTCAGAGTTTTTCGAATTGGAAAAACCGCCTCAAGCCATATTGGCAGGAAATGATATCGTACTCAATGAAGTATTGCGTTATATGAAACAGCATGAAATCCATATACCTGATGATATAGCGGTCATAGGCATCGATGATGTACCATATGCGAGTTTCTATACACCGACCATCACAACGGTTAATCAGCCAGCCATTGAAATGGCCAACTTGGCAGCGGAGTTACTGCTTGGTCAAATCAATAAAACAGGAAATGAGGATACAAGCGTGCATCGCTTGAAACCGACTTTGCTTTCAAGGAATTCTTGCTAGAAACGGAGGTAAGATTCCTGTGAAAAAGAAAGCGCTTTTTTACAGGAATTCTAAACCGATTTAGTTAAAGATCTTTAGACTTTACTCTTGGTTATTAAATGGAAACGTTTCCAAAAATGATTGCGCATTTACAGAAATGTATAGGGGGGTACAATATGTTTTCAAATGGTAGAGGAATGGTTATCGCATTCTTGTTCTTGGCAGGGGTAATAAATTATCTGGACCGATCTGCACTGTCCATTGCAGCTCCGTTCATTCAAGATGATTTATCTTTAACAGCCACACAGATGGGAATTATTTTTAGTAGCTTTTCCGTTGGTTATGCCATATTTAACTTCCTTGGAGGAATGGCATCCGATAAATGGGGAGCAAAGCTAACGCTTTTCGTGGCGATGATCGTTTGGTCTTTATTCAGTGGTGCGCTGGTACTTGCTGTCGGTTTTGCCAGTATGATCGTCATCCGCATCCTGTTTGGGATGGGCGAAGGCCCTCTTTCAGCAACCATCAATAAAATGGTGAATAACTGGTTCCCGTCAAATCAACGGGCATCTGTCGTTGGTTTGACGAATAGCGGGACTCCGCTTGGTGGCGCAATCGCAGGTCCGATAGTTGGATTCATAGCCATCTCATATGGATGGAGAGTTTCTTTCATTGCCATAATGATAATTGGTCTTATATGGGCGGCTTGCTGGTGGAAGTTCGTTAAAGAAAAACCACAAGAGTCAAAAGAACAGAAACATACAGGAAAATCTTATGTAGCGGCAACATCTGAAGGAAAGGTGAAATTCACCTTTTATTTAAAACAAAAAACGGTTTTATTTACAGCTCTAGCCTTTTTCTCCTACAACTATATTCTCTTCTTTTTCTTAACTTGGTTCCCAAGCTATTTGGTGGATGCACGCGGCCTAAGTGTGGAAAATATGAGTATCATTACAGTGATTCCTTGGATTTTTGGATTCATTGGACTAGCTTTGGGTGGATTCGTGTCGGATTTCTTCTATAAAAAATTCGCTCAAAAAGGTGTTTTATTCTCACGTAAACTCGTGCTTGTAACATGTTTGTTCTTATCAGCGGTATGTATCGGTTTTGCCGGACTTGTATCCACAACGGTCAGTGCAGTAACGCTTGTAGCACTTTCCGTCTTCTTCCTATATTTGACTGGTGCCATTTACTGGGCAATCGTCAACGATGTCGTCGACCCTGGTAATGTTGGATCTGTTGGAGGTTTTATGCATTTCCTGGCAAATACAGCAGGAATCATCGGACCGACGTTAACAGGATACATTGTCGATACCTCTGGCACATACACAGTTGCATTCTTGCTTGCTGGTGGATTGGCCATCGTTGCATCGCTTGCAGTCATCCGTTTTGTACGACCGATAGTTAAGCCTGCGTAATGGATTGTTAGAATGGAAGTGTCTCCCAAAGGGAAGACACTTCCATTTTTCATTTGTATTAGGCACACCTAGCGAATCCGATTTTCTTTTCGAAATGTAGCTGGTGTCTTTTCATTGTATTTCTTAAAGGTACGATAAAATTGCGGCATGCTTTCAAAACCACACATATCGGCAATATGGGCAATGGTGTGATTCGTTTCCAGCAAAAGTTCCTTTGCCTTGATGATTCTTTTCGTGTTTAGATACACGATTAAGCCAATTCCAGTCGTTTCCTTAAAAACCCTGCTGAAATGAGCGGGACTGACCAATGCTTTTTGTGCAAGGATCGTCAGCGTCAATGGTTCATCCATATGTTCATTAATATAGATTAAAATATCTTTCATCCATTCTGAACTATAGCTCTTGCCCTCGGATAAATCTTGTTTGCCATTTATCCGGGTACGGTATAAATCAAGTATGATCTGATGAACGATCAGTAAACAAGCATGCCTCGAGCCCATCGATCGGCTAATCGTTTCTTGCAGGATGAGCTGTAGCTGTTCCTCCAACTTTACTTGTTCCTTCTGCGGCAATGATATTTTGTAATTCTTACTCTTTTTTGTCAGATCAAACAAGTGTAAATATGAAAAAGAATCATCAACCACATCTTTATATATTAATGTGGGACTGAAAAAGATAATGGTGGAGGTGACAGGGTCGTCCTTATTCGGTAATGCCCTATGAATGGTATTATTCGGGATCAGGAATACATCCCCTTGCTGCATATCATAAAACACATCACCGATAAAAAAGGTCCCTTTACCGTTATAAACATAAACAATTTCATAATGGTCATGCATATGATCGGACAATTCATTCTGGGGACTTTTCGTATCTTGATAGACAAAAGAGAATGGGAAGAGTAAATCATGGTTTATTGCATTATGAATTTTTTTCATTGGGTCATCTCCTGAAAGTATAATACAACAAGAATGAGTATATTTATAGCAAAAAACGCAATTTGTATCTCATAAATTGATGTTAAAATTAAAATAGATTTAAAAATTAAAAAATTCAAGGGAAAAATGAAAGGGCTTTCGGAATGAATTGACGTTTGGTTCTATACGTCTTACTCATGATAAGGAGGGATAAAATGAATAAATTTGTTCAATTGCATTCAAACGATAATGTTGTTATTTCCTTGGAGGGGATTCATAAAGGACAGAGCTTCCAGTTTCAATCTGAAGACAGGGGAATGATCCATATCAAGGCAAATGACGACATTCCTAAAGGGCATAAAATGTTAGTGAAAGCGGTTAAACGAGGGGAGGACGTAATCAAATTTGGCTACTCGATCGGAAAAGCTAAAGAAGATATCTCCATTGGCGATTGGGTTCACACCCATAATCTAGCATCCGGTTTGCATGGTATATTGGATTATTCCTATCAACCTAGCAGACAAAATACAAAAGAACCCAGTCAAAATTATACCTTCCAAGGATATATCCGTGAAAATGGGGAAGTGGGAATCCGGAATGAAATTTGGATCATCAATACGGTAGGCTGCATCAATAAAACATGTGAACTTCTCGCTAAAATGGGTAATGAGCAGTTTAAAGATCGACAAATCGATGGGGTTCATCACTTTTCCCACCCCTACGGTTGTTCTCAATTGGGAGACGATTTGACCCATACGCAGAAACTATTGGCAGCCTTGGTTCAACATCCAAATGCAGCAGGGGTTTTAGTTGTAGGATTAGGGTGTGAGAACAATCAAATCGAATCATTTAAAGAAGCCATAGGCGAATTTTCTCCTAATCGGATTAAATTTTTAAAAGCCCAGGAGGTTCAAGATGAATTGGAGAGCGGCTTACGTTTAATGGGGGAATTAGTGGACTACGCGGAAGGGTTCGTACGCCAGAACGTACCAGTTTCAAAGTTGAAAATAGGCTTGAAATGCGGTGGTTCCGATGGTTTTTCAGGCATTACCGCTAATCCATTGGTTGGTGCGGTTTCCGACTTAATAGTGGAAAATGGCGGGACCACGATATTGACAGAGGTTCCTGAGATGTTTGGAGCGGAAACGATATTGATGAACAGGGCAAGGGATGAAGAAACCTTTAAGAAAATCGTTGGCCTTATTAATGATTTCAAACAGTATTTCATTCGGCATGATCAGGAAATTTATGAAAACCCTTCACCTGGAAACAAGGAAGGCGGCATAAGTACACTGGAGGAAAAATCACTTGGATGTACACAAAAAGGGGGCCATGCCACTGTAGTGGATGTAAGCCCATATGGACAACGAGTAGAGAAGCATGGTTTGAATTTAATAAATTCTCCTGGAAATGACCTGATTTCGGTGACGGCTTTGGCAGCAGCAGGCGCACATATCGTTCTATTCACTACGGGAAGAGGAACACCATTCGGTGGACCGGTACCAACTGTAAAAATAGCTACGAATTCTGATTTAGCCGATCGTAAAAAGCACTGGATTGATTATAATGCCGGACGGTTGATAGAAGGTCAAAAGATCGATGAATTAAAGGACGATTTATTCCATTACATTCTTGAGCTTTCATCCGGTAAAAAGAAAACGAATAATGAAAAATTTGGATATAGGGAGATTAGCATCTTTAAAGAAGGAGTCATTCTCTAATATACACAATTTCTATCAAGTTATTAAAAAGGAGTGTTAATCAGTGAAAAGCATCGTTTGTGAACAACCTTTTGAATTTAAGATGATCGAATCGGAAAAACCTTTTCCAAACTCAGGGGAAGCTTTGATTCGTGTGCGGCGTATAGGTATATGTGGTACGGATATTCATGCCTATGGAGGTAATCAGCCCTTTTTTAGCTATCCTCGAATACTTGGCCATGAATTATCCGGCTTTATTGAATCCATACCGGAAAATGTATCAGGGCTTAATGTCGGGGATCAGGTATCGATCATTCCCTATATGGAATGTGGAAAATGCCTGGCTTGCAGAAGTGGAAAAACGAACTGCTGCACGGATATGAAAGTGTTGGGGGTACATGCTGAAGGCGGCATGAGTGAGTGGATTACGGTTCCTTATAATCATTTGGTGAAAACAGAAGGTCTCACACTTGATCAATCCGCAATGATAGAGCCTTTAAGTATAGGGGCTCACGCAGTTAGGCGCGCCGCAATCCATAAAGGGGAATTTGCACTAGTAATTGGTGCTGGTCCCATTGGCTTGGGAGTCATGGCCTTCGCTAAAGAACAGGGTGCGAAGGTGATCGCAATGGATGTAAATGATGAACGCCTTGCGTTTGCCGGCAAATGGGCAAATGTCGATTATACTTTGAACGTTATGGAGAATCCAATGGAGAAATTGGCCCAATTGACGAATGGAGATATGCCAAGCGTGGTATTTGATGCTACAGGTAATGCTAAGTCAATGATGGACTCATTTAAATATCCTGCTCACGGGGGAAGATTGATTTATGTAGGTTTAGTTAAAGCGGATATTACCTTCAATGATCCTGAATTCCACAGTAAAGAGCTTACATTGATGGGAAGCCGTAATGCAACAAAAGATGACTTTGATTATGTCGTGGATTCGCTGAAGAATGACAAGCTGGATATGAGCCAGTATATTACACACCGCACTCATTTGGATGAATTGATCAATCAGTTTGAAGGGTGGTTAACTCCTGAAGCTAAAGTGATCAAGGCGATTGTCGAAATATAAGCATTGGGTATGCTGATAAACCGTACTTTGAATTGGCTATTTCCATAAGAAGGGAGTTCTTTGATCATGAAGATAAATACAAGTCAACTAAAGCGGTTGAGTAAAGATACAAAAGCTGTCCAACATTCACATATGATGGATTTTCCCATAAAAGTATTGCAGATTGGGGAGGGGAATTTTCTTCGGGGCTTCTTTGATTGGATGATTCATGAGTGTAATAAACAAGGTCATTTCAAGGGAAGCATTGCAGTTACCCAGCCTCGGCCCGCCGGGAAAGGGAAAATAGAAGAAGTGAAGCGGCAAGATGGACTGTATACATTAATGTTACGTGGTTTTCACCAAGAGGAGAAAGTGGAAAAAACAGAAATCATTTCCGTTTTTTCTAAGGTAATTGATCCATATGAAGAATGGATGGAATTTTTAGAACTATCAGAAAACACTGAATTGGAATTTGTAGTTTCCAACACGACTGAAGCAGGAATCAAATATCAGCCGATTCCTTTGGAAGAGGGAAAACCAATGGAATCTTTTCCAGGAAAACTGACTGCTTTTTTGTATCATCGTTATCTGCATTTCAATGGGGATGCGAAAAAAGGATTGATCATCCTTCCATGTGAGCTTTTAGATAGAAATGGTGATACATTGAAGAAATGTGTTCTTAAGCATGGCAGGGATTGGGATTTACCCAAGTCATTCATTGAGTGGGTGGACCGGGACAATCTCTTCCTAAACTCGCTTGTAGACCGAATCGTTACAGGATTCCCAGTCAATGAGTCGGAAAACCTATTTGCGGCATGGGGATATAAGGATACTCTGCTAAATACGGCAGAACCCTACCATTTATGGGCTATTGAAGGTGACCCTAGTATTGATCAACGTCTTCCTTTACGACAATCCGGATTGAATGTGCGTTGGGTAAAAGATTTGACACCTTATCAAATGAGGAAGGTACGGATACTTAATGGTTCACATACCTTGTTAGCTCCTTTAGGAATTTTATCTGGATTGGAAGAAGTGAAACAGGCAATCGATCATCCGGAATTCAACCAATTTCTGAGCAGTGCCATCGAAAAGGAAATAATTCCTTCATTACCTTTTGATCAAAATGAGATGAAGCTATATGGGGAAAGTGTTCTTGAACGATTTAAGAATCCTTTTGTACATCACCTCCTGGCGGATATTTCGCTGAATAGCATCTCGAAGTTCAAGGTTCGTCTCCTGCCTAGCTTAGAGGAATATCATAGGGCGAAAGGCACGCTGCTCGACTGTATCGTAAGAGGTTTTTCGGGCCTGATCCGATTTTATAGGGTTAACGAAACCAAGGGGAGTTATATGGGTAAAAGCTTTGCGGGTAAAGCCTATGTCGTCAAAGATGATATAAAGGCAATTGAATTTTTTAGGGAACAATGGCTTCGTTATGAGAGGGAAGAAATCCCGCTTAGACAATTGGTAGAGGCTACGTTAAGTAATCAATATCTATGGGGGAAGGATTTGAGCGGTATCCCTAACCTTGGAAACGAATTATGCCAATATCTAGAAGGGATGATTGACTGAAATTATCCGTTTAAAGGATTTGGACAAGGTTAAGTTCCTGAAAAACATTACTATCTATTATTTTTTTCTTTATTTTATTTGTAATTTTGGTATACTGAATTAGTGATATTTTTTCTTGGTAGTTTCCTAATGGAAAGATATTAAAGAACTACATATTCTTTATTCCCGTGAAGGGGAGTAGCGTCAGGGATAACCTGAAATAAAGTCGTCATTACGTGGGAACCCCACCGGCTTTATTGGCCTAATTCATTTAGTGCTTAGCGAGACCTTTGCCATTTATGGCAGAGGTCTCTTTATTTTTGTAAAAAGGAGGAATTTGTGTTGGATTTTTTAACAGGTGAATTCATTTCAGGACTTTTAGCGATCATTATGATAGATTTGGTTCTAGCCGGTGATAATGCGATCCTTATTGGATTGGCTGCAAGAAAGCTTCCAAAAGAGCAGCAAAAAAAGGTGATAATATGGGGAGCGGTCGGCGCAATTGTGATAAGGATCATTGCAACGCTGCTGGTTGTTTGGCTATTAGAGGTGCCAGGACTGCATTTAATAGGGGGATTACTTCTTGTATGGATTGCTTATAAGCTCCTTATCGATGAAGAAGAACATGATGTGAAGCCTGCAGACTCGATGTGGGCTGCTATAAAAACCATCATTATTGCAGATGCATTGATGGGATTGGACAATGTCCTAGCCGTTGCAGGTGCTTCTCATGGTAACTTCATTTTAGTGGTGATCGGTTTACTTGTATCAATTCCAGTAGTGATGTATGGAAGCACTTTAATCCTGAAATTGATCGAACGCTTCCCATTCATCATAATAATTGGTGCGGGAATACTAGGCTGGACAGCCGCTAAAATGATCGTAGCTGAACCTTTCATGCACGACTACTTTGCAAATCCATTCATTAAATATGGATTTGAAGCGATAGTGGTTATTGGAATCCTGTTTGCCGGGATTTCAAGACAGAAAAATATCGAAAAAGAAAAAGCTAACAGAGAAAAAATGCAAATTGAACGTAATGGATAATCGGTACAAAGAGACCTTTCGGATGAAAGGTCTCTTCTTTTTGTCTATGCCCACAAAACAAGAAAAAGGATGTACCAAAGTCTTAACTTTGGTACATCCTTTTGCGAATTAGCAAAAGATAACATGCACTTCAATCATGATATCTTAGCCAAATGAGCATATGGAACGTTTAATCTATTTTTTAGTTTAAGTTAATCCAGACACTTTTGACTTCCGTATAATTATCCAAAGCATAACTGCCCATTTCCCGACCGATTCCACTTTGTTTATAACCGCCAAATGGAGAAGCTGCATCAAATGCGTTATAGCAGTTTACCCAAACTGTACCCGCTTTTAATTCATTAGCCACATAATGGGCCTTTTTTACATCCTGTGTCCATAAACCTGCAGCCAATCCATATTCTGAGTTATTTGCACGGTTTATCACATCATCCAAATCATCAAAAGGCATCGCAGCTACAACAGGACCGAAGATTTCTTCTTTAGCTATTGTCATTTCGTCTTCAACGCCTGCAAATATTGTTGGCGTTACAAAATAACCCTCTCCTTGTCCGTAATTACCTCCGGTAACCACTTCAGCTCCTTCAGACTTTCCTTTTTCAATATAACCGCCGACTCTTTCCATTTGTTCACTGGATACCAAAGGCCCTATCTGGGTAGATGGGTCAAGACCGGCCCCTTGTTTAATGTTTTTTGCATGGGACACTAAGTCAGCTACCACGTTATCATAGGATTTCTTTTGAATGTACAGGCGGGAACCGGCACAGCAAACTTGTCCTTGATTAAACATGATGCCCATTAAAGCTCCAGGAATGGCTTTACTCATATCTGCATCCGGTAAAATGATATTAGGTGATTTCCCGCCTAATTCCAACGAGATTTTTTTCACGGTTCCCGAAGCTTGGCGCATGATCATTTTCCCTACTGAGGTTGAACCGGTAAAGGCAATTTTATCGACATCAGGATGATCTACAAGCGGTGAACCTGCTGTTTCACCAAATCCTGGTATGACATTGAGAACGCCAGGAGGAAAACCTGCTTCAAGCGCCAATTGTCCTAAATATAAGGCTGAAAGCGGCGTTTGCTCCGCTGGTTTTAAAACGATCGTACATCCGGTGGCAAGGGCTGCGCCTAATTTCCATGCGGCCATAAGTAGAGGGAAATTCCAAGGGATGATCTGTCCTACCACTCCAACCGCTTCATGACGGGTATAATTGAAGTAATTCCCCGCAACAGGTATTGTTTGTCCTACTATCTTAGTGGTCCATCCCGCATAATAACGGAAGTGATCGATTGCAAGGGGGACATCGGCATTAGTGGTTTCGCCAATTGGCTTGCCATTATCCAGAGTATCCAATTGTGCTAACGCCTCTTTATGTTCCTCCATGAGGTCCGCTAATTTGTAAATGAGGCGACTGCGTTCCGATGCACTCATTTTTTTCCAAGGACCGTTGTCGAAAGCCGAACGGGCTGCTTTGACTGCTTTATCTACATCTTCCGGACCTGCTTCACTCACAACCGCTAAAACCTTGCCGTTTGAAGGATCGAGAGTCTCAAAGGTTTTTCCTGAAGCAGCTTCCACCAATTCCCCATTTATTAAAAGCTTTTTAGTGCCCTTCAAGAATGCTTGCACACGTGGATTGAGTTTAATAGTTTGTTCCATGTATATTACCCCTTTTCAATTGGAATATATTGTTCGATATCTGTTTGGACAATGGCTCTAAGTAAAGGATCAGGCACTATGTTTTTTTCCAATTCCCTTTGGCAGACTTGCAGCAATTCTGACTATCTTGATTTCTTTCCCCCCTTTATCAAAAGGAATCAATATCTCGACATGTAATTATGCAAGACTGATGCCATAACAAAAAAACGATGAAATCAGTTAAAAAGATGGTGGAGGGAAAAGGGATGGTGCCATACTGTTCCATATTGGAACAGGCAGGTGTTCCAATATGGAACAAAAAAAGTTTAGTAGTTCACATTAGCTTGTTTTCATTTTGGTGGATATCTGAATTTTCTGTTATAATTAAATTGAAGGAACGACCCTGATTGTTCTGAAACTTTGGATCACTTAGAGTTTCATTAATGAAATTGAATAAAAAACAGAAGCCGATTTACTTGATTATACATACGGGAGGATTATTCAATGTCTGTAAATATAAGCGCGGATAAAGGAACCATACCGGCATTTATTCAAGAATCATGGCAGCGGTGCATTTCGAAGGGACTTCAGCCAAGCATGATGGATAAGGAAGATATGCTTGGTGCTTTTGAGTTGGCCGAATACCACGATCGATATGCGGAACTCCTGTACCATTCTTCTCCCATTTTAGAAGAAGTGTATCACTCGATTAATGGTTTGGAGTCCATTTTATTACTTGCTGCTCCTGAAGGATATATCATCGAAACAGTTGGGGATCCAGCTTTCATCCGCCATGCAGATATTGTTTCCTTAAGAAAAGGGGCCAATTGGCTAGAGGAATCAAAAGGAACAAATGCAATAGGAACAGCCATAGTGGAGAAGAACCCTGTATTGATTCATGGCAGTCAACACTTTCATCAGGATAACCATTTTCTTACTTGTTCAGCATCGCCCATTTATCACCCTGATGGGCACCTGCTTGGTGTTTTGAACTTAAGCAGTCATCAACAGAATTATCATCCTTTTTCCATTAGCTTAGTCCAGAGGGTGGCTGATAGCATCAAACAATCACTCTTGTTGTCCCAAACACAAAAAAGGGAGAAAAACCTTTATTTTATATATGATTCATACCCTGATCCGTTAATTACCCTAGATAAAGAAGGGAAAGTTACAGATCTCAATTCAGCGGCGTCAGATGTTATCGGCACATTGGAGAAACCGGTTTCGAATATTGTATCAGGAACTGACCCACTCATTTTAGAACGGAGGGTTTCAATTAAAGACCAGGAATTCTTGGTTCAAACCCTTGGCAAAAATATGGAACATCAATCATCCGTGATCGTAAGGTTAAAAAAACAGAAATTGATTGATGGATTAACAACCAATCGTTATCAATTTACCGATATAATAAGTAATGATCCGCAAATGAATCAAACCATATCCATTGCTAAAAGAGCTTCAGCGCTTGATATCAGCTTGCTAATCACTGGAGAAAGCGGAACGGGAAAAGAACTGTTCGCTCAATCCATTCATGGGTATAGCTTAAGAAGTGATAAGCCATTCATCGCCATCAATTGCAGCGCAATTCCAGAAAACTTATTGGAAAGTGAGTTATTTGGGTATGAAAAGGGTGCCTTTACTGGAGCAAAAAGCGGCGGGCATAAGGGGAAGTTCGAAGCTGCAGATGGCGGAACCCTGTTTTTGGATGAAATCGGGGACATGCCGCTTCAAGCTCAAGCGTCACTGCTCCGTGTGCTTCAGGAACGATGTGTGACGCGTGTCGGCGGACATGCTTCCATTCCAATCGATGTCAGGGTCATTGCTGCCACCAACAAAGACTTACAAAAAGAAATGGAAGCTGGAGAATTCCGTGCAGATTTATTTTTCCGCCTTTGTGGATTATCTTTAAAACTTCCAAATCTGAGGAGTCGTAAAGATTTATTGCTCTTAGCAGAATACATTTTAGCGGATTTACCTTATAGGAGCGAACATACTGAACTAACAGTCGAAGCTAAAACATTCATTTTGGAATATTCGTGGCCAGGAAATTTCCGTGAATTGCAAAACGTTCTCGGACAGGCTGCATTCCTAGCTGATAAGGGCCCGATTACAAGGGACATGCTTGTGGCACTTTGTCCTGTTTCTTCCATTACAAATGAGGAAGTGACAATTGCCGATCGAGAACCAAGAAACTTTCAAGAACAAGAAACCCAGCTTATCAGAAATGCATTGGAACGAACAAGTGGGAATATCAGTAACGCCGCGAAACAACTCGACATCGGTCGAAATACGCTTTATAGAAAAATGAAAAAATATGGAATCAACTTTCAAAAGTAATAGTTCCTTAGTATATAAAAAAACATGAATGATAATTTTTCTTTTAAGATCTCAGATTCCCGACCTGATTTGGCCGGTTCTTGTTATTGTATATGCGAACATGCATACCTTGTCTCTTTATAAGCTACATTTCACTACTATAAATAATGAAGCGCAGGAAATCAAACTCATATAGAATGATGTTATTGATATAGTATCTAAATTTCCGTAAGGGGATGTGTGGTCAATAGTATGAAGTGGTCATCTGAACATAAGAAGTATAAATTTGTATTGATTCAATATTTGGAAGAAAAAGAATCCGAGTTTTTAAATGAATGGAACGAGACTATTAAGATCAATGAAATAGATCCCTACAAAGAAAAGATTAAAGAAAATGGTTATGGAATGTACTCACTGGTGATCCAAACGTTCAAGGAAGTACTATCTGAAGATATGCTGATTAAATTGGCTTACCAGGTTGCAAAAGAACGTCTTGAAGCGAATATCAACATTGGGGATTTTCTATATAATATCAATTTGGGGAGAAATATCATAATCAGAAATCTTTTTGAGGCAAATATCCCGATTAATTATATGCAGAAATTCATTAATGACATCAACTTGCACTTTGATACGTTCAGTTACCATGCAGTAACGAGATATACGAATCTTACAAATGAAGTGATTGAGGAAAAAAAGTCTTATATTAGTGAAAACCACAAAGATAAATTAGCGGTACTGGGTCAGATATCATCAAGCTTTGTACATGAGTTCCGAAACCCTCTTACAGCTATCATGGGGTTCAATAAATTACTGAAGAGGGAGAACCCTGACTTAAAATATTTGGATATCATCGATTATGAGTTAAATCAGCTGAATTTCAGGATAACCCAATTCCTCCATACCTCTAAATCAGATTTTAATGAGGAACAAAGAGAGGAAATTTCAGTGTTAACGTTAATTGAAGAAATACAAGAGCTGACTTATGCAAATATTGTGGATGCCAGTGTTAATGTGGAAATAGATATTTATCCAAACTTCGTCATGACAGCGAGCAAGGATGGGTTAAAACAAGTGTTCTTGAATCTTTTTATAAATTCGATTGATGCCTTAAAGGATAAAGAACATCCAAGAATTTTGAGGATAAACTCTTTAATCGAGGCGAATGAGAGAATAATTAGGATTTCAAATAATGGACCGGCCATTGCCAGTGAATTGATTGAATCTATTTTTGAACCTTTTGTCACAACGAAAGAGTTAGGAACGGGAATTGGGTTATACGTATGTAAAAAGATCATTGAAAGTAATGATGGATATATGAATTGTGTCTCCAATGAAAATTTAACCACATTCAGCATCCATTTCCCTAAAGTCCAAAATGAACTTATAAGGGTTTAATACATATCATATAGTTACTTTTTATCTAACATTTTAGTATACATATCATTATTTTTCGAAGCATGTACAAATCTTTGATTAATAGGAAAGGTCGTTTTGGGACTGCTAGTATTTTACATAAAATCATTCTCAATGAAAATAAATATATTTGGAAGATGCGAAATCATATTTGGTTTTTGGCATCTTCTTTTTATCTCTGTTATTTTTCGGTATGTAAAGGTGTCGAAATCTAAAATGAAATCAGTTGAATTGTATTTTTTTAATTCAATTGTGAATCAAAAAGGGTCAATAATTAATATATGAATCAAAAAATGCATTTATGATGCAACAATGAATCATTTTTAATCCATAAAAGCGTTAAACCCTAATTAACTAACTATCCTTTTTTTGGCATGGATATTGCTTTTATTTTATAAAGGTATGAAATTTTAATGAGAGAGGGTGCTTTTATAATAAAAGAAGATTGAGGAAAGAAAGGATAAGAGCTGGTAATTTTACATAAAAGAACTTCACTCAACACATAGCGAAAGTGAAATATCAACAAGGACCATTGTACGTTCATTGTAATTCGTTGAGGAGCTGATGGTAGTAAAGAGACAGTATAAATAGAATTGCATTACCCGTCAATAGAATATACGCTGTGCAATATACATATAACGATTGTGAATATGGCCTCATTAAAACCAATGATGAAACGGGGATAGGACTGTAAACATTGTTTTTTTGAATGAAAGATATCTACTAGGGTACCCATGAGCAGTGGTTTACTGCTTACAAAACGGTAAATTGACAGTTTTAAAGGATGGTGACAATAGTGGCACTTCAAACAAATGAATTGAAACATGGTCTCAAGACCAGGCATGTCACAATGATTTCTATAGGCGGGGTAATTGGGGCAGGGCTATTTATCGGAAGCGGAACCATAATTGATTCAGCAGGTCCTGGTGCGATTTTATCATATATAATCGCAGGATTGATGATCGTACTTATAATGCGTATGTTGGGTGAAATGGCTGTTGTAAATCCTGATAGCGGATCCTTCTCTACATATGCACATCAAGCATTCGGTCCTTGGGCCGGGTACACGATTGGCTGGTTATACTGGTTCAACTGGGTTATCATCATTGCTATTGAAACTACGTTATTGGGAACTATGATTCATGATTGGTTTCCTGGTATACCTATGTGGGCTGCCAGTCTGTCTTTCCCTATATTAATGACGATTACGAATATCTATTCAGTCAAAGCTTATGGAGAATTTGAATACTGGTTAGCTTTCATGAAAGTGGCTGCCATTGTAATATTCCTCTTCCTTGGTGCCGCCATGATTTTTGGATTGGTTCCGGGATTTGATTCACCAGGCCTTTCAAACATAACTGGAGCGGAAGGATTTTTACCAAAAGGTTTTCTGCCTGTCCTTCTTAGTGTGATATTCATTACTTTCTCTTTATCGGGAAGTGAGGTAGCTGCCATTGCTGCAGGAGAGTCTGAAAACCCTGAAAAAAACATTATTAGAGCCATAAACAGTGTCGTATGGCGTCTGCTTCTTTTCTTTGTTGGTTCAGTGACCGTGTTGGTTCTCGTAATCCCCCAAGGTGCTGAAGATTTACTGAAAACCCCCTATGCCAGCGTATTTGACATGGCAGGCCTGCCGGCAGCGGGTCAAATCATGAATATCGTAATCTTCACTTCATTGCTTTCTGTTTTGAATTCAGGCCTATATACTAGCTCTCGTATGTTATATTCTTTATCAAAAAAAGGTGATGCACCGAAAATCCTTTCCCGAGTGAATAAGCGGGGAATCCCGATTTGGGCGTTAATGGCAAGTGTTTTCTTTGCTTATGTGTTCACGACATTTAAATTTGTTTCCCCTGATAAATTGTTTGCTTTTCTCGCAAACAGCTCGGGAGGTGTCACGATGATCATGTATATCTTTATCGCCTTCTCCCATCTTTATTTACGGAAAAAGACGGAAAAAGAAAATCCCGGGACACTCAAAGTGAAAATGTGGCTATTCCCTTATTTAACCTATGCGACCATTGCCGTCTTATTTATTATATTCGTTGCTCAGGCGTTTATAGATTCCATGAGATTGCAATTCTTTCTTACAACCCTTCTCACGATTCTAGTTATTGGGTCATACTTCCTGTTTTATCATAAGAAAAACGTAATTGCTGCTGAACAAGAAGGAAAATTAAAAAATATCCACGTTAAGGAAGGGTAAAGGATACAGTATTTGTTTCAATTACAGAAAGAAAAGATTGACTATTCAAACAAAAGGCTGCTCTTAGTGGGCAGCTTTTTTTCTGGTTCCAAAAATGATTGCATTCATTTTATAGGGGCTGTTAATGTATGATCGTAACAATGACTGCCACCCCCTCTGATCAATTATGATGCTCATTCATTTGCAACTTTGAAATCCTTTGCTAGAATATAATCTATAGAAAAGATTAGGAGTGGTGACTGTGGCTGAAACTCCAGCTGAAGATTTGATTCATTATATTGCACCAAAAGGAGAGTATATCCCTTTTTCAGATGATACGGACTATATCGCTAAAGGATTGGAATGGAAATTATTCACTGCCCGTTCGGTTAAAAAAGAACTATTATACAAAAGCGGCAGTTTTCAAGCAAAAGTCAAATTGGCAGGTTATGAACAATATGGCAACGGACTTGACACTGTAGTCGTTCAATTTGAAAATGGTAAGCTTAGCTGCATTAACCCTTCCTATTTAAAGGAAATGCAAAGCTCCAGTTTCGGAAAAGAATTGTTGAGTGGACCGGTATCCGAAACATCCGCAGATTCAAATGATACTGATCAGGTGATGGAAGCACCAATTACGGAAAACCCCGGACAGCCAAGTGAAGAACCAAAAAAAGCAAAAACCAAAACTAAAAAGACGACAGCAAAACCTAAGTTGGACTTACCTGGGGAAAAAGTGCATTTCACCGCGACCGTCAAGGAGTTCACGGCAAAAATGAACCATTTCACTGGTGAAGAAGATGAAGTCATACTCTTGGAGAATGTCAAAGTGACAACGGAGCCTGTATTGACTATCGGCGATGCTTGGTGTGGATATAGCAAGACATTAAAAAAAGCTGAGCTCGAAGAAGGAGACGCAATCGAATTTGATGGAAAAGTGGTCGACAAAAAATACAATAAAGAAATACGCTATAAAATAAATAATCCATCAAAGTTAGTGAAAAAGGAAGGATAAACGCTTGAAGTTATATGGAGTAAGCCGCCGCTTACTCCTTTTTTTTATTGCAGTATTCATGCTTCTAAAGAAATGAATGCTTTCATTGTGAACGTATTAGAATAGAAGCGTCAACTCCTGGAATATATTCGTTTGTTGGAGCTACAGCTAAGAAACATTCTCCATTCGTATAGGATGGGGTTTTCGTTTTGTGGTTTCATATTTTCCAGTGTTGGGGATAATACATTATGATCATGCATTTATAAAAAGATTAGGGGGGATTTTTTATATGAAAGAATTATTTCAGTTATTGAAACAAGGTAATAAGTCGGCTTTCATTGCAGCCTGTGTGAATAGTATCATCGCTGTCCTAAAAGGGATTGCCTATTTCATGACAGGGAATGTCGCTATGTTTGCTGAAACTTTACATACATTGGGCGATGCTGCGAATCAGTTTTTCGTCTTCATTGGTTCCGCACTAAGTAAAAAGTCACCAACAGATCGATTCCCTGATGGTTTTGGACGTTTGGTTAACCTTGTATTACTAGGGGCAGTATTGGTTGTCGGGATCATGTCCTATGAAACGATTAAAGAAGGGTTCCATCACATTTTGCACCCTGTAGAATCAACTGGTATCCTTATTAACTTGTCCGTCCTTTCGTTAGCGGTTGTGTTGGAATCATATGTATTATTTAAAGCGATGAAAGAAGTGGTCCATGAGACTGGAATCGAGGCTAAAGGAGCAGCAGTCATATTCAAGAGCTTCTCAGGTTTAAAAAGGGCAAAACCAGCGACGAAATTAGTATTCATGGAAGATATGGTAGCGACCGGTGGCGGCGTCCTTGCGATAATTGCCATTTTATTAGCAAACTTCACTCCTTTCATCCAAGCGGAGGGAGTTGCTTCCGTCATGATCGGTCTTGGTATGTTCTATGTGGTTGGAAGGGTCTTTCTTGACAATGCTGCAGGTGCTCTTGGGGAAGCCGATATTGAAATGCGGCAAAAAATTGGAACGATGGTCATGGATGATCCAGACGTAAGGGATATACAGAAACTGGCCGTAATAAAAGAAGGGGAAGACTTTCATGTTGAACTTGAAGTAGAGCTTGATCCCCATATTTCTATCGCACAGGCGGACGATATTAAAGATCGGCTGTTTAATCAGATATTCAAGGAAAGAGGGGTAACGGATGTCATTATAGAATTTGATGAAAATGATGGTATCCCTAAATGGGAAGGTCAGATAAAAAAAGAATTGAATGAAATGAAAAAAGACAGGGAGTAGAAATAATGGCAGCATACTAAGTGTCATGATCATGAAATTTATTTGATTATAAAATCATGACACTAATGATAAGCCTGTTCAATTCATCACTTACTTTCCTTGGGTATGCATTATAAGCTATCATGGACTTAGTTACATAAAGAAGGATTATGGAGGGGGAATAAGGATGCATAAACAAGATATTAAGCTAGTTGCACTTGATATGGATGGTACGCTTCTCAATAAGGCTGGAGAGATATCTGAAGAAAATCGGAGAGCGATAAAAGAAGCTGAAAATCAAGGGGTTTTTGTGGTATTGAGTACAGGAAGATCCTATGCGACATGCAGTGATTTTGCAAAGTCAATGGAGCTTCAATCATATCTCATAACGGTAAACGGAAGCGAAATTTACGATAATCAAGGAAAACTGGTGGAAAGGAATATCGTCGATAGCGATTCCATACAATGGATGTGGGAATTAAGCCAAAAACATGGTACACATTTCTGGGCCATTAGCTGCGATAATATTTACAGAGCTGAAATGCCTGAGAAAATCCATGATTCGCAATGGCTTAAATTCGGATTTGATACAGATGATGAAAGCATCCGCCAAATCATCATGGATGAACTGGTTTCAAAAGGAAACTTTGAAATAAGCAATTCAAGCCCGACGAATATAGAAGTCAATGCCATGGGCGTCAATAAAGCGAAAGCGATAAAGCTCGTATGTTCATTGCTCGGCATTACCATGGAGAATGTTATGGCGGTGGGTGACAGCCTTAATGACCTTGCAATGATTTCTGAAGCAAAAGTGGGTGTGGCAATGGGAAACGCCCAAGAAATTGTGAAAGAAAAAGCAGATTGGATCACAGCGACAAACGAAGAAGATGGGGTAGCTAAGGCCATTCATAAATGGGTGCTTTCAAATTGAATCGAAACTGTATATGGGTATTCCATATACAGTTTTTTTATTGAAATGGCGCTGCATGACAATTAAATTTTAGCTACTGAATTAATTTCTTGAAAATTGCGTCTTTTAGAAGTATGATAATCTTGTAGTGTTATATTTTGGTAATATATTAATAATGGGAGGTTTAAGGATGACTAGTAGTTTGCCTGAACAATGGTGGAATCAATTATCTTTACCAGTAATCTCAGCACCTATGTTTTTAATATCCGGTCCTGAGTTGGTGAAAGAATGCTGTTTGAATGGGGTGATCGGCTCTTTTCCAGCACCGAATGCGCGGCCGATAGAGGTACTGGATCAATGGATGGGTGACATAAACGATACATTGATTGCAGTGAAGGATAAAGAACCAGGCTCAAAGATAGCTCCGTGGGCAATGAATATGGTTGTTCACCGTACATATAGCAGGCTTGAAGAAGAGTTGGAATTGGTCAAAAAGCATCAGCCTCCCATCGTCATTACATCATTAGGTTCACCAAAACATGTGGTGGATGTCGTACATAGCTATGGCGGGTTGGTCTTTTCGGATGTCAGCTCTGTGGATTTTGCAAAAAAAGCTGCGGAGTCAGGTGTGGACGGATTGATCTTGGTTGCTGCAGGAGCAGGCGGTCATGCTGGTGAGATAAATAGCTTTGCTTTCGTGGACAGCGTAAGGACATTCTGGGACGGCATCATTTTGCTTGCCGGATCCATAAGTACTGGTCACAGTATTTTGGCAGCTCAGGCAGCTGGAGCGGATCTTGCATATATGGGTACACGTTTTATCGTGGCGAAAGAGAGCAGGGCAAATGATGAATATCGTGAAATGCTTGTCGATTCTGACCATGATGACATCATCTTGACTGATGCATTTTCAGGCGTTAATTGTAATATGCTTAAGCCGAGCATAAGGAAGGAAGGATTGGACCCAGAACAATTAGCCAAAAAAGAAAAAGTCGATTTTGACAGCATGTCCAAATCGTCTGAATCTAAAGCGTGGCGTGATATTTGGTCAGCGGGTCATGGTGTGGGAGCGATAAAAAAAATAGATACCGCTGCAGGCATCATAAAACAATTAGAAAAAGAGTATCACGAGTCCTTGAAGAAATTGACCGGACAGGCGGAAAAATTAAAGGGAATTATATCGAAATGATATGAAAGCGCTTTATTTAATTATGTTAATATAGCCAATAAAAAGGGTATCCATTATGGGTACCCTTTTTTTGCCATGAAATATCAGAGCTAATTCATAATGAACTTATCAGCTTAAAAAGCAATCTAAATAGGATTTAATGATAAAAGCAGTAAATATAGGATGTATGGCTGTGAAAAAATATTGATAAAAAGATGGATAAATGTTATATTATTTTCATGATAATGACCAAATGAACAATCTAGTCATAAATTATTAGTTGTTTAAAAAGCAATATATATCTAGGTGAAGATAAAGAATTTTAAATATAACTTAATTTTGTATTCTTCCGTTTTCACCGAGATAGATTAAATAAACGGCATATTCGTCGTATAGGAGGGCTTGGTAGGCGTGTTAAAATCTTTAAAGGGTGAATTTTTAGCCATAATAAAACATCCTATGATACTCATTTCCATAATAGGGATCATACTGATTCCTTTATTATATAGCGGCACGTTCCTTTGGGCATTTTGGGATCCATATGGTAAGGTGGACCAATTGCCTGTAGCCATTGTCAATTTGGATGAGGGTGCGGAGTTCAATGAAACGGAACTTACAATAGGAAAAGATTTAGTCAAGGAGTTAAAGGAAAAGAAGGATTTCGATTGGCATTTCGTCAGTCAAAAAGAAGCCAATGAAGGCCTGGAAAATCAAGATTATTACATGAAAATAGAAATTCCGAAAAACTTTTCGAAGAATGCAACTACCTTGCAGGAGGACAATCCGAAAAAACTTGATTTAATTTATACGTCCAATGAAGGGTTCAATTATATATCCACTAAAATAGGTGATGCAGCTTCGGAGAGAATCAAAGGGGAGGTTTCGTCGGCGGTTACGAAAACCTATGCGGAGTCTATGTTCGATAATTTGAACGAAGTGGCTGACGGACTCAAAAGTGCCAGTGATGGGGCTGGAGAATTGAAAGACGGAACAGATACAGTGAAGAACGGCACCAGTGAACTTGGTGAAGGGATTATCTCAGCTAAAGAAGGTTCCAAAAAAGTGGATGAAGGAATTGATTCCCTTCATTCAGGTTCTGTCGAAATCCATGAAAACCTGGAAAAATTAGCTGAAAAATCATTGACCTTTTCGAATGGGGTCGGTTCGGCAGCTGCCGGATCAAAGGAACTTAATCAAGGGTTACAACAGTTCAGCTCTGGTGTTGGGCAAATGAAAGATGGTCAATCCGAGCTTTTGCAAGGAGCCAAGAAATCTGAAGCGGGAACTGGTGAATTGGCCTCTGGATTGCAGCAGTCATTAGAGGGCTTCAATCAAATAGAAGAAAAGCTGCCCGCTTTGACTGAGGGAGCAAATGGTGTTGCGGCTGGTGCCACCCAGCTTTCAGGTTCATTGTCTGAATGGAGTGCAGCATCGAACGAAGCAAAAGCGGGGGCATCTGAAGTTTCGGCAGGTTTGGATGAGGTTATTTCCGGATTGGAACAACAATCTGAAGCTACGGATGATCCTGCAGAGAAAGCGCGTTTGGAGGGAGTGATTTCTTCTCTAACACGCATCAGTGAAGGTAGTAAAGGAGTATCTGAAGGAGTTGGGAAACTATCGGCCAGTGCAACCGAAATTGCTAAAGGCTCTAATAGCCTTAGTGATGGAGCCAATCAGTTAGGTGAAGGCACAAGTTCGTTAAGCGACGGTTTCACGCAATTGAAGCAAGCTCAGGGTAAACTCGCCAATGGGGCGAATGAACTGAAAAATGGCCAAGGTCAACTGGTGTCTGGTTTGACAACATTTGGCGACAGTATCGATTCAGCGCAGAGTGGCCTTGGACAATTAACGGAAGGCAGCAATAACTTGGTGAGCGGGCTTGATCAGCTTGAAGATGGTTCCAAGCAATTATCAAGTGGAACCTCACAGCTTTCCGAAGGTTCGAAAGGTCTGGTTACAGGAACGGATAGATTGAAGGAAGGTTCAAACAGCCTAACTAGTGGTATGGGAGAACTGGCGAATGGAGCCATTAAGTTACAAGATGGAATCGCCAAAATTTCTGATGGATCTGCAGAATTACATGACGAATTGAATGACGGGGCAAATGAAGCAGGCAAGATCAAATCCAATGAAGAAGTGTATGACATGTTTGCAAGCCCAGTTAAAGTGGATAAATTACCAATTAATAATGTACCGAACTATGGCACTAGTTTTGCACCATATTTAATTTCATTGAGTTTATTTATCGGGGCTATCGTTCTGACGATCATTTTCCCGTTAAGAGATCCTGCTGTTAAACCTGCGAGTGGATTTAGCTGGTTTATTAGTAAATACGGCGTCATGGCACTCATCGGAATCTGTCAAGCCATATTGGTGGACTCGATTTTAATTTTAGGTCTTGGAATCGATGTTACGAGCCTGCCGCTGTTTTTTGCAGTAAGCATTCTTGCTAGCTGCACATTCATGGCAATCATCCAGTTCCTGGGTTCAGCCTTTGACAATCCAGGCCGGTTCATAGCATTATTGATTTTGATTCTCCAACTGACCAGCAGTGGCGGAACATTCCCAAATGAATTAGTACCTGGTTTCTTGCAAGGATTCACACCGTTCCTACCGATGACTTATTCCATTAATGCTTTTCGTGCTGTCATCTCAACAGGAGATTATAGCTTCATGTGGCATAATCTTGCCATATTGGCGATATTCCTCGTTACGGCATTAACCTTATCACTTCTTTACTTTATTTATCGGTATAAGAAAATGAAAGGTACATTGAATGAAAATCAGGAAGAAGCAACTGTACAATGATCAAAAAAACAGCGACCCAGATGGGTCGCTGTTTTTTTGATAAATATCAGGTAATAAGTGAAATGCAGGAAAATAAAAGTTTCCCTAAAATAACCCCATCTTTAGATTTTCATACAGGCAATGGTTTGTTTGTGACAAAACATTGGTGCAGCATGAACCATGAAGTAAGTATTAAACACCTATACCCTTGTCTTTTGGGATGCAGGTGCATATTTCTTCATCGGATTTTTTGCAATGACTTCCTTTAAATAAGGATGGCCGGAAGGACCTGGTTTTCTCATAAGCTCCATTAGGTAAGAAATATCGTCCATGGCCCTGTGTGTTTGAAAATTGGTGATATTATGTGCCTGCAGTAATGTTAAGAGTTTACTATTCTCAAATCCATATTGCTTCCAAGGTACATTCCGCATCGTACAGTACCACTTTTGATCATTGATTTCCGGATACATTTGGTAGAGAAAACTTCTATCGAACGAAGCATTATGTGCAAAAATCGAATCGGTACGGTCAATGAAGGTTTTAATTTTTTCATCATGAAAACTCTTTCCTTCTACGGAGCTGTATGGAATTCCATGAATTCTGTATGCTTGATCATAATTCCTTCTTGCACCATAGGAGAGAGGCTCCCTTAAAAATGATTCTTGATCAATAAGATTAATGATTTCCCCTGTTTCACTGCTGTATGTAAAGAGTATAAGGGCAAGCTCGATAATTTCATCTGAAGAGGGACGTAAACCAGTTGTTTCTACGTCGAGTACCAAACCTAATCTATTAGTCAATTTTTTTTCCTCCAGTTGGGTTACATTCTTCTATTATAACTGACATGGAAGAGCTATTGAAAGTGTAATGATCGTTTTAAAGGATTTGAAAAGGTAAAAATGAACTAACGACACTAAAAAAAGATAGAGATTCCTTTTTTAAAGCAATCTCTATCTTTTTTATCCATATGTTCATACGCAGTGCAAAATGTTATCCAATTCATGTTCGGCAATTTGTACGAATTCTTCGTTTTTTTGAAGACTGAAAATGTTTTTGGATTGCTTAATATAGTGCAGTCCTTCTTCAGGTTGTTGCAGATGAACCAGATTCTTACCAGTTAAAAGATGGAGTTCAGCATATAAATATAGTGATTCTATCGAATTACAAATGTTGATCCCTTTAAGGGTATAATTTAATGATTCCTGATAATAATGGAGTTCAGTCAATGTTTGTGCTAATCCATGAATGATCTTCACGATAATGGTACCTTCCTGATTCACATGGGGAATATTCTCGATAAATTCAAGTGCTTCATGGAAGATGGTGATGGCTTCTTCATAATTTTTCGTTTTAAAATGGATGATTCCGATACTATTTAAAACTTCTATTTCCTGTTGATGAAGAATGACCCTTTTACCCATGGTAATCTGCATGGCCTCATTCAATAATTTTATAGCCTTTTGTTTGTCCTTGTACAAATAAAAAAAAGAGATGCCTTCATGCCATTTTAAGAATTGATAAAATGATATCGATTTTTCCGGAGCAGTTGCCATTTCTTTTTGGACGATTTCATAAATTGCTTCATAATTACGTGTCCGTTTGTATTTGTTAATCAAAAGTTTAATGGTTTCTATGTAATTATAAATCGGTTCATTTTTGGTAGTGAAGAAATACGGAAGGTCAACTTTAAGTTTATCCGCAAAAAGTGCCAATTCATCAATGGTTGGAGAAGTGATGCTTCTTTCATAATCTGACAGGGCATTAGGTTCACATATATCCTTAGCCAGTTCTTCTCTTGTAAGATTTTGTTTTATTCGTAATTCGTTGATAACAGAACCAACCTCTATTTTCATTACAATTGCTCCTTTGTACCTATGTCTAGAATTCTATTTTAACATAATTTAATTTTTATCAGTAAGATAATTGAAAGATAGTATGATATAACTACTATACGTGTTTTCCTTGGGTATCAACCAACTAAAAAATAATTAAGAAGAAGCGATTAAACTTAAAATGAAGTCTTTTCTATATAAAGTGAGAAAGGGATATAATTACAGCTTATAGCAATCATTTGACTTGGAGTATAAGAATAAATAAAAAGAGGCGGCAATCTGCCGCCTCTAAAGCTTTTAATTTCCAATGAATTGTTGAGTCCAATAGTGGGCGTATTTCCCTCCGGTTACATGCCCGATTCCAATGTGCGTATAGTTCTTGTTAAGGATATTGGCCTTATGTCCAGGGCTGTTCATCCATGATTTCATGACTGCATCCGCACTAGGTTGACCTGCAGCGATATTTTCCCCTGCGTACTCGTATCTGATCCCAAAGGATTTCATCATTTCGAAAGGCGATCCATAACTGGGGCTTGTATGATTGAAATAATTATTATCACGCATATCTTCAGATTTTAGAATGGCTACGTTGGAAATGGCTGTATCCATTTTAAGTGAAGGGAGGCCTGATTTTGCCCGTTCTTCATTAACTAAACTAAGTATCTGCCGTTCAACTGATTGACTTTCTTTGCGATTAACCGTCGTATTGGATGATTCGGGAAGATTTATGATTTGTCCGATTCGAATTTGATTTGCATCGTTGATAGCAGAGTTCGATTTAAGTAATTCGTCAATGCTGACATCATATTCAGAAGCGATTTTCGTTAAGGTATCTCCTTCTGCCACCTCGTAAGTATTGGCTCCGAGTGCAACTTTCGGAGATAGAAGTGATAGTGACAGTGCTGATAAAAGGATGATCTTTTTCATTTTAATTCCTCCTAGTAGAATATCTGGATTGGAAGTATAGTATCCTATAAAAATAGTTTTGTGTAAAATTAGCTCATTCTCATTCTTTATAGGACTAGGAAAAAGGGATAGTATGAGAATATACATAATACGGGTCCATGTAACTTGGCAGATGATATGGCAAATCCAAATCATAGGTCTATTTGATAAATTGGAATGATGAATTTCTGGAAAAAAAGAATCAATTTACGTTTCCAGTCCTTGTTTGTCAGGGTAAATAATAAGTACATCTAAACGATATAGTTATATGGAACTAAAAAGGAAGAAACTAATCAATTATCCCAAGGGTGGAGCTTGTATGGATTTAAAGGCAGGGAAAGTGTTTTGGAAGGATACATTTGAAGCGAGAAAATATCCCATGTTGGAGGAAGACCTTTCATGTGATGTTTGTATAGTAGGGAGCGGCTCTTCAGGGGCACACTGTGCCTATTTTTTGGCAGAGACTGGTCTGAATGTCGTCCTGATCGATAAAAGGGATATAAGTGAAGGAAGTACGGTTGCGAATACTGGACTTTTACAGTTTTCAAATGATAAAACATTAACTTCCCTCATTCATAGTTTTGGAGAAGAAGCTGGGACACGGCATGTTCAGCTTTGTTTGGACGCCATTCGGACACTTGAGAAAGAGATTGTTCCAAGTTTAAAGGAAAATCCGGATTTTAAAATAAGAAAAAGCTTGTACTATGCATCCAATCCCAAGGATGTTCCTAAGCTTAAAGAAGAATATAGGAATCTTAAAACCCGCAATTTTCCTGTTGAATATTATACTGAAAAAGAGATTAACAGGAAATTTTCGTTTCCGAAAGCAGGAGCGCTGGTTACAGATAATGATGCTGAAATCAATCCTTATAAACATGCACATTTATTGATTGAAAAGGCAGTTTCGAAAGGCGTACGTGTCTATGCAAAAACAAAAATCAATGGAAAGATACTAAAAGAGAATCAAACCCAGTTATTTACCGAAACGGGTCACACGGTACATGCACAGACGGTCATCTTCGCAACTGGTTATGAAGCCCAAGAAGAAGTGAAAGATAAAAATGCAGTGATTCTCAGTTCATATGCCATAGCAACAAATCAAATAGCCGATCAAGCTAAATGGCATGATAATATGATGATTTGGGAAACGGCACGGCCTTATTTATATGCAAGAAAAACTCCTGACAATCGAATTATCATTGGTGGCCTTGATGAATCGACCGGTTATCTGGAGAAAAGAGATTCAATGATTTTGAACAAAAGAGATAAATTAATAAAGCAGCTTGTCAATCTGTTTCCAGAATTAAAGAATCGGATTTGGGCTGATTATTATTGGGGAGCTTTTTTTTGTGAGACCCATGATGGTTTACCGACAATAGGAATGTATCCTGACTATTCTAATTGCTACTTCTTATTGGGTTATGGCGGGAATGTAACGGTTTACAGTGTCATCCTTTCCCAAATCATCAGGGATTTGATTACAAAGGGAGGACAGGAGGACTCGGCATTGTACGTTAAGGAAAGGCATTTTTCAAAAAGTATTGTCCATTAAGACAGGTATCTCTTCATCATGAATAGAATTAAGTAGACAGCTGAATATACGGAGGGATTCTTCGATGTGGTTTAAGGAATTGGAAACAGAAAGGCTACATTTAATCGAAATAGGTCACCATCATGCCGAGAGTCTGTTTGAAATCCTCTCTAAAGATGAAGTGACCAAATATGATGGGATGGAAAGTTTAACTCTAGTAGAAGATGCCCGCCGCTTAATCGACTCGTTTAAAAGTGCTTATATAAACAAGCGAGGGATGCGGTGGGGAGTCATTCTAAAGGATTCAGGCAAATTCATCGGTACTGTTGGCCTGCATCAATTGAGCCTAGCCAACAAACGCGCCGAAATAGGATATGAAATCCATCCTGAATATTGGAGGAAACACTTTACGTCTGAAGCTGTCAATGAAGTACTGCGCTATTGTTTTGAAGAATTGAGACTAAATAGAATCGCCGCTTTAACTTTCAAGGATAATATTGCATCCAGAAACCTTCTGAAGAAATTTGGATTCAAAGAGGAAGGCAACCTCAGAAGTTACCTATTCCTTCGTGATCAGTCGCATGATGCCCTGGTATTTTCCTTGTTGAATACGGAGTATTGCCAGTTAAGGCAACAAAGTGTTCTGGAATCTTATAGATTTTAGTTTGGTATAGAAATTTAAGCAGCTTCTAAGACCTTAGTTCGGTATTGTATCGGACTCAGGTCTTTTAATTTTACCTTCATTCGTTTGTGGTTATAGTATTGAAAATAATCATCTGATTCCTTTTCAAAGTGCTCCATACTTTCAACTATATTGCAGCTAAGAATAAAGCAGCAGAGGCCAAGTTGGCGGTAATCAATTTAAGGGAAGAAGAAGCAGAAGCATACGGGAATATGAAACACTGGGAAATGCATTTGAGAGCACGAAAGAAGAGATCAATGCTTTGAAGTATCGCGTGAGGATAAGTATACAAGATGGATCAAGTAGGAGAGGAAGCTGATTGGCAGCTGCAAGCAAACTAAAAAAAACAAATTTTAAACGAAGCAGAGTTATATAGTTATCGTGATACTTTGAAAGAAGTTAAATTCCTTCCATGATCTTCCACAATTGCGCCATATTGAGGAAGATCATTATTGAACTTACGCTTTACTTCAAGTACATTATTTCACAAAGTTAATATTCATAAATGATAATGGAATGCGCAGTATTCTTGTACTGCGCAGCTGGAAAGTTGTTCTTCTTAAAGATAAGCGCCCTACAGATCATAAAGAGAAAGTGGGTTAATCCTTTACATCTTCCTTGCATATTTCACTAACTAGCTGCCATAACGCGTTGTTATCTTTATTTTTCGGTCCAAACCTATTACAATTTTCATATTGAGGCTTTGAATTCCTTTATTTTTTGCATTAAACCCTAATAAATTTTTCAGAGGTAACTAATTATTATGTCGTTTGTTAACTTCAATCGTAATGAACTCCGGCAAATAGCTGGGAGTACATCCTTTTGCTACTATTTCATCTTTGTAAAGACCCGTTTTCTCACCAAGTTTAATACAACGTGCACGATTCTTTTCATCATAAACGCCTATCCAGCCTGCGGTGAAATTCATAGCCCATTGAACTTCCGGTTCTTCCTGCGTAATATTAGCTTCTAATGCAGATAGCAAGTCTGCGGTGTTATCAGGCGGTGTTTGTCCAGTCCATCTCAATCGCCCTTGATAATACCAGAAAGCTCGCCTTTGAAGAGCAGAAGGACTATTTTCCCATGACTCCATCAATGCAATTTTCTTCTTGTCTTTGGTGAGCTGATTAGCCATTAACCAATCCATTAAGTTATTTCGCTCATCATAAGAGTGAGTCTGCATATCCTTATCAAGCTTATTTAGCACGTCTTGTGAAAGAAGTTTTTTGTCCATAATTAAGATTGCCAATAGTCTGGGCAAAAACTCTTCGGTTGACCAAAGTTCCATAGCTAGTTCGTGATCTTTTTTAATGTCCTTCGCGATTTTTCGTAAGTCGCCTAGCTTTGTTTTACTATTGATCTGAAGTAGAATGTTTTCTGCTTTTGACGAGCGTTTTATTTCAGTATCTTTTTTTTCATCCATTTTATACAACTCCTTTATTAAAGCGCTGTTTCATACTATGTCCTTGACGGGTATATCAGCCATCCACCGAGGATAAGTAATAGGGATGGTTGTTAATACAAATTGAGAAATGTTAAAAATTGTTATTCCCCAAAAAAAGAATGCAAATCCCGAGGAGGCACCACAATAACCATAATACTGAAGAAAATCCCAATTAGTATCGACATAAATGGCCCTCCCGCCAAAGCTATTGCCTTCTGGCGTTTATCTAAATTTCCATTCTATATATCCGGCGTAGGACCAATATGTACCTGTAAATGAAGCCTTCCAACTTCAAGTTTTCTTTATTTCCTTCATTTCTGCTTCCTAGAACATGTGACTTTGAAATGAAATACACCAATACCGTGTCCAATTTCATGCATTAATACACTTATCGGGATAGTTATGACTAAAACAGTCAAAATATTAACATGATTAACTCTTTCACTACCAATATCTTCCATAAGTTAAAGTATACACCAAATTTGAATTATTTGTTTTGTCCTTCATACCTCAATTGACATATTGACCCGACTATCAGTTACTTTTTCTTTACATTGTATAAGTTATCCTTTCCTCACCTTCTCAATAAGAAGAGAGAAGATGATTTTTAAACATTTGACTCTGGATAACTTCAATATGGAGACTAAACAGTCCATAGTTCAAGTGGGAATTTTCACAATCTATAATAGGTTATTGTTCCACAATCTGGCCCGTTTGTGGAATACTGTTTTTCGATAAATAAAACCTTTTTACACAACATCCAAAGGATTAAAACGGTGCAACTTTTATAAAATGTACGACTTTGTTTCAATACCACACCTAACGGTCCTTTTTGAATATATTGTTAAATCTTTTTTCCATGTTTGAAAGGTTAGAATTTTTTTCTCAGAATTAGGTTCCTCGGTTTCAAATAAGGCTTCCAAGTTTTGAAGAGTGGTATGTTTGCTGTTTTTATTATACACTTTATCAAATTATCTTTATGCTGGTTTTTGAGATTGCAGGTGAGGGAATGCACTTGAAACCATTTGCTGATTTTATAATTGTTCATAATGTTTTACCTGTTCCCGCAATAGCCGTAACTCATCATGTTTCATTTTAAACTCGGCACTGTCATCTTTTCTTCGGTTGAGTTCCTCATTCAAATTTTTAGCCTCATTATAAAGCTCTAAGTAAACTGTTTCAATGAAGTAAAGCTCGTTGATTATATTGTTCTTACCATTTTATTTCAAAGATTTGTTCAATATTTGGAAAGTAAACATCATCACTTTCAGATATTCCGATAGACCTTGAAACAGGTTTGTTTAATTCTATCGTTTCAGGAATGCGTCTGCTCCACGTATTTCTGCCGATTCCGGTTTCCTTTTCTAAGAAAAGATAAGTTAGTTTTTGTCCTTTGAATTTGTTTTTTATCTCTAGCGCCATTTCTTTGAGCTGCTCGTCACTATAGTTGGAAGGTCTGCCCTTACCACCCCGTCCATTTTGTGATTTAGTCATATCTGTCCTCCTCCATCAATTATGAATCAACCATTGCTTTTTGATTCTTGTATTTGATCAGCTTCATTATTAATTTTGTCAGCCAGTTGGCTAAGCTTACAAAGTGTTCAGGAATCATAAAGTTTTTAGTTTGGTATAGAAGATTGCAGCTGGCCTAAAGTGCCATTTTTTTATTTGCAGATGATTTTATATCAGTACAGGACAATATACATATTTTTCATGTTAAAATGGTATGCGAATTCATTAATCGGTCCGGATACATGAAAAGGAGCAAAATCATTGTGAAGATATTATTTCCGTTGCTTGCGGTCCTGGGCGGAATCACCATTGCCATACAAGGACAAATCAATGGTGGGTTAGGAAAAAAAGTGGGGGTCATTGAAGCTTCCTTCATTTCGTTTGGAATCGGGACACTCGCTTTGTTATTTATTGTTTTGTTTGCGGGAAATGGAAATATTTCCGCAATCGGTTCCGTACCCAGATGGCAATTAATAGGAGGGATTTTAGGGGCTATTTATGTCATAGTGATCGTACTGGTCGTCCCTCAGATTGGAGTGGCACCGGCAATGGTCGGGGTTATAGCAGGCCAGATAATTATTGGGGCAGTCATTGATCATTTCGGTCTATTTGGAGGCGTACGCATCCCATTGGATGGGAAAAAAGTGGCAGGAATTTGTTTGCTTTTCGTGTCATTATATTTGTTTAATCATAAATGAAGAAGTTGCACTTTTGTTTGAAACGACGGGTACATATGGGGGAATATTTCTATTCCCCTATAGTTAATGCCTATTATTTGGAGATTGATTATAGCGAACTATATATTTTAACGAAGTAATGCATTATCCTGCTAAAATATATTATTTGAAAGGGGATAGTTTGCTAGGGAAGTTGTCTCAGTAATCAACTTGATATGAATTATTAGAATATTTAGAAATGAATAGTTGAGGGAACCTAAATGAATACTGATTTGAGGTGTTTGTAAAAACTCCTGGAAGTCGGAAGTCCTTTTAGGTGATCATTTCTATTTACCTAGTATCTAGATCGAATTGATTAGCAATTAATTACTATATTGTGAAAAAGTACTCACCGGTTTATTGATTTTTTGATTTATTCGTAATATACTTAAAATTCAACATCTTTAATTCGAGGTATAGTATCCTTGGCGAGGTAAAAAAAGGTGATTTTTTACCTAGTAAACTGCATTAATTGCTTTTTTTAGGTAGAAATTAAGATTTATGCAAACGGTTCGCTAATTGTTTTAGGTGAATTTCTGCAATGAATGCTTCTACTTTTCCTCGCAATCATTATATGTACTATACGGAAGATTAATAGGTGTTAGAAGGATAATCTCTTAAATGGGAATATTCTAAGAAAGATTAAAGATGAGGGGGAATATTTTTTGAAAAAGTCTAAATTTTCAGTGCTAGCTCTTCTTATGGCCATCATGCTTATGCTTGCGGCATGCAACGGCGGTTCGAAGGAAACTTCGAATGAAAAAGAAGGCGGCTCGGGTGACTCATCCGGATCAAAAGTATTAAACGTAAACAATTCGAGTGAACCTGGTTCGCTTCACCCTGCAAATGCACAAGGTACTCATGAATCATGGATCCTTGAACATACGTTTGAGGGATTAACAAAGAAAACGGAAGAAGGCAAAATCGTCCCTGGTTCTGCAGAATCATGGGAAATCAGTGAAGATGGATTAACTTGGACTTTCAAATTGAAAGATGGTTTGAAATGGTCAAATGGAGATCCACTTACAGCCAATGATTTCGAATACGCTTGGAAATATGCTTTGAAACCGGAAACGGCTGCAGATTATGCTTACCAACTTTATTATCTTAAAGGCGGGGAAGCATACAACAGTAAGAAAGGGAAAGAAGAGGATGTAGGGGTTAAAGCGACAGACGAACATACATTAGTCGTTACTTTGGAACAGCCTACACCATATTTCCTTGACTTGACTTCTTTCTATACTTTCTATCCAATCGATAAAAAGGTACAGGAAGAAAATCCAAAATGGGCTTTGGATGCAAAAACTCACGTTTCAAACGGGCCGTTCAAATTAACGGAATGGAAACATAAAGAAAGCCTGAAAATCGAAAAGAATGAAAATTACTACGATAAAGATAAAATCAAATTGGATGCAGTTAACTTTGCTCTAATTGAAGATGAGAATACAGCATGGCAAATGTATCAGAGTGGCGAATTGGATCTCGCTTATCCACTGCCAGTAGATATTCAAGGTCAAATGGTCAATTCTGATGATAAAGAATTCAAAATGGGCAAAGAACTTGCCGTTTACTATTACAACTTTAATACAGAAGTGAAACCTTTCAATAATGCCAAAGTGAGGAAAGCGCTTTCAATGGCTATCGAGCGTCAAAAAATCACCGAAAATGTTGCTCAAGGCGGACAAAAGCCTGCTTTCGGCGTAGTCCCTCCGGGTATTCCTGATGCATCTGGAGATTTCCAGGAAAATACAGGTAACCTATTTAAGGAAGACGTTGCTGAAGCTAAGAAATTGTTAAAAGAAGGACTTGCTGAAGAAGGCATGAAAGAATTACCTGAGTTTTCAATTTTGTATAACACTTTAGATTCACACAAGAAAATTGCTGAAGCGGTTCAAGGAATGTGGCGTGATAACCTGGGTGTTGAAGTGACACTTGAAAATGCAGAATTCCAAGTTAAGCTTGACCGTGAAAAAGCTGGTGACTTTGAAATTTCCCGTGCAGGATGGGTTGGTGACTATGTCGACCCGATGACATTCATGCTTTGGGAAACGGACGGCGCCTATAATGATGCAGGTTGGTCAAACAAAGAATATGATAATTTATTAAAAGAAGCAAAATCTACAATGGATCCAAAAGAACGCATGGATGCTTTGCATAAAGCAGAGAAAGTCATGATTGACGAAATGCCTATCCTTCCGGTTTACTTCTATACAAAACCATATATGGTTAAATCGAATGTTACTGGAGTTTTTGCTCCAATTAACGCTTATCCGAACTTTATTTACGCGGATAAAAAATAATAGAAGGATAATAGAGAAATGGGAGGTATGTCCGATTAAGGACATACCCCATTTTTCAATTGCGAATTTGAATATTTCATGAATTCATTTCCGTTTTCAACTTCTTAGAAAATCGATGATTGGGGTGATTACCATGTTGAGATATACATTAAACCGTTTTAAATGGGCGATTATTACTTTATGGGCTGTTATTACATTAACGTTCATCATAATGCATACGATTCCGGGAAATCCATTTGCAAAAGAAGGGGCCATGCCTCCTGCTGTTTATGAAAACCTTCAAGTCCACTATGGATTGGACAAGCCGTTGTTGACCCAATATGGGAATTATTTATTGGAAGTCGTTCAATTTGATTTTGGTCCTTCTTTGAAATCTTCATCCATTTCCGTGAATGATTACATTATGAAGGGGTTTCCGGTGTCATTGCACTTAGGGGCACAAGCTTTGGTGATTGCCATCTTCTTTGGCCTCATTTTGGGTGTCGTGGCATCACTGAAAAGAAATAAATGGCCCGACTATTTATCAATGATCATTGCCATCGTAGGGATTTCCGTTCCTAACTTTATCCTGGCGACTATTTTAATCAATTATTTTGCAATTAAATGGAATATATTCCCTGTTGCTACATGGGCGACATGGCAGCATACCATTTTACCATCCATTGCCCTTTCCATGATGCCGCTTGCATTCATCGCTAGACTGATGCGGACAAGCATGCTTGAAGTAATGGGGCAGGATTACATTTTGACAGCAAAAGCCAAAGGATTGAAACGGAGCGGTGTCATAATCAAACATGCGATTCGGAATGCGTTATTGCCGATTATCACGGTTCTGGGCATCCTTACGGCTAATATCGTGACAGGAAGCTTCATCATTGAACGTATTTTTGGTATTCCGGGCATGGGAGATATGTTCGTAAAGGGAATATCCAACAGGGACTACCCGGTGATTCTTGGTTCCACAATTGTGTATAGTGCGGTGCTTATTCTATTGATATTCATCGTTGATATAGCCTATACGTTGATTGATCCTAGAATTAAAGTGACGGGGGAGAAGAAATAATGGCAGATAAAGTGCATTTAACCGAAGATATGTTCCAACCCGCCGAAGGCAACTTTAAGGAAGCTGAGAAAATAGCAAGACCTACAGTTTCATATTGGTCTGACGTCTGGCGTCGATTTAAAGAAAATAAGCTGGCCATGACTGGATTTGTTCTTATAATCCTCTTGGTCTTGATGGCGATTTTTGGTCCGTACATTAACGGATATACTTATTATGGACAAGATTTCGAGAAAAAAAATCTTAGCCCAAATAGCGAGCATTGGTTTGGAACGGATTCATCAGGAAGGGATCTATTTACGCGAGCTTGGTACGGTGCAAGGATATCCTTGTTCATTGGATTGATGGCAGCGCTGATCGACTTTTTAATTGGTGTCCTTTATGGCGGGATTTCTGCCATTCGCGGTGGACGCACGGATAATATCATGATGCGTTTCGCTGAGGTGATCTATGCGATTCCATACCTATTGATGGTTATCTTAATGATGGTCGTATTAAAACCTGGTATTCTGCCGATCATCATTGCGATGTCGATTACGGGGTGGATTCCGATGGCGCGACTGGTACGGGGCCAGGTTTTACAACTGAAAGAGAATGAATATATCCATGCTGCAACAATCTCTGGAGCCAATACAAGCTGGACTTTAAGAAAACACATGATTCCAAATACAATGGGACCAATCCTTGTCAATTTAACGTTGACTGTACCTACAGCCATTTTTGCCGAAGCGACACTTAGCTTTTTGGGACTGGGAGTGCCGGCACCTCAGGCAAGCTGGGGAACTCTGACAAGTGATGCACTGGGAAGTATTCTGGTAGGGAATTTCTATCAACTTTTAATCCCGGCAATATTGATTTCATTAACGATGTTCGCTTTCAATGTGGCTGGTGACGGATTGCAGGATGCCTTAGATCCAAAACTACGGAAATAAATGAGCCCTAACATAACGATTTGATATTACTAGAATAGGAGGGACGATGATGGAGAACCTATTAGAAGTCAACGATTTACAAATCACCTTCCATACTTATGCAGGAAAAGTGCAAGCGGTTCGCGGTGTGAATTTTGACGTGAAAAAGGGGGAAGCCGTTGCCATTGTTGGGGAGTCCGGATGCGGCAAAAGTGTTACAGCGAAATCTATCATGAGATTACTGGAAACACCCCCGGCAGAGTATGGAAAAGGGTCGATAAAATTTGGCGGTAAAGACCTTCTTAAAATGAGTGAAAAGGAAATGCAGAGGATTCGCGGGAATGAAATCAGCATGATTTTCCAGGATCCGATGACTTCGCTCAATCCAACGACAAAAATCGGCAGCCAGATCATGGAAGGCATTTTAAAGCATAATAAAAATATGTCCCGAAATGATGCATACGAACGGGCGTTGGAAACACTGAAACTAGTAGGTATTCCACAGCCGGAAAAAAGGATGCAGCAATATCCGCATGAGTTTTCAGGTGGTATGCGCCAAAGGGCAATGATAGCGATGGCCCTTGCTTGTGAACCGAAATTACTGATTGCCGATGAACCTACAACTGCATTGGATGTAACGATACAAGCGCAAATTTTGGAACTGATGAAAGATATCCAACGAAGAATGGATACTTCCATCATTTTAATCACTCATGATTTAGGTGTGGTTGCGGAAACTTGTGAACGGGTTGTCGTCATGTATGCAGGCAAGGTTGTGGAGACGGGTACGGTAGAGGCTATATTTTCAAACCCGCAGCATCCTTATACAAGAGGTTTGCTTAAAACGGTGCCAAGGCTGGATATGGAAAAAACGGCTCCGTTGGTTCCGATTATCGGATCACCACCTGATTTATTGGATCCGCCAAAAGGGTGCCCATTTTACCCAAGATGTGAATCAGCAATGAAAGTGTGCAAAGACCATGATCCGGAGCTTGAAGTAGTGGAAGAAGGTCAGACAGCCGCATGCTGGCTGCACCACCCGATGGCCAAGGCAGCACAGGTACAAGCACCGACTAACGTATAAAGGAGGAGAACCAATGGTTTCACTGAAAAATAAGGCCGTAAAAGAAAAGACAGACAACGAAAATTCTCCTCTTGTTGAAATAAAGAATCTGAAGAAGCATTTTCCCATCGGTTCTCAATCGCTGAAAGCGGTAGATGGTTTGGATCTCAAAATCTATCCAGGGGAAACTGTCGGTCTTGTTGGGGAAAGCGGTTGCGGTAAGTCGACTGCAGGTCGTACAATCACTCGATTATATGAACCGACAGATGGGGAAGTTCTTTTTCAGGGGAAAAATATTTTCGATTACAAACCTGGGGAAATGTCTCATATCCGCCGTGAAATACAAATGATTTTCCAAGATCCTTACGCATCCTTGAACCCAAGGATGAAGGTAGAGGAATTGATTGGGGAACCACTTGCCATTCATGGGATATCAAAAGGTAAAGAGCGAAGAAAACGGGTGGAAGACCTATTAAAGCTGGTTGGTTTAAGTCCGGAACATATCACTCGTTTTCCGCATGAATTCAGTGGCGGACAGCGCCAGCGTATTGGAATTGCAAGGGCATTGGCTTTAAATCCAAAATTCATCGTTTGTGATGAACCGATCTCTGCCTTGGATGTTTCGATACAGGCCCAAGTGGTCAACTTATTAAAAGAACTGCAAAAAGAAATGGGATTGACTTATTTATTCATCGCGCATGATTTATCGATGGTCAAGTATATTTCAGATCGCATTTTAGTCATGTACCTTGGAAGAATGATGGAACTTTCGGACAGTGATTCTTTAACGAAAGATCCGCTACACCCATACACACAGGCCTTGCTATCCGCAGTGCCGATACCAGACCCGACTATCAAACGGGAAAGGATCGTCCTTAAAGGCGATGTGCCAAGCCCGATCAATCCGCCGAGCGGCTGTGTATTTCGGACGCGCTGCCCTAAGGCGATGGAGATATGCTCCAGTGCTGTACCTGAATGGAAAGAACAAAAACCAGGGCATTTCGTTGCTTGTCATTTATATTGGTAAACAAAAAAACCAGTTGCTTTTGCGGCTGGTCTTTTTTTACACATTTATGTAAAATATTTTTAGAATAGAAACGATCATCAAATTATTTATCAGCATGTCAAAATAAAAAACTAGGAATCTGAAAATAAAACATATAAAATGTAATTATATGTAAATATGAAATTCTGTTGAATGTTTCAATTTGTGAGAGAAGGAGGGACTGTTATTGTATTCCACGATAACTAGTGAGATCGTCGATCGTGTCATGATTGTTACTCTTAATCGTCCAGAGAGAATGAATGCTTTCAATGAAAAGATGTGTGAGGAGATGATTCGCGCTTTTAATGAAGCGGATGAAAATGATGACGTAAGAGCCGTCATATTAACTGGCGCTGGGGATGCTTTTTGTGCTGGGATGGATTTGGAAAAAGGTGCAGAAACGTTTATGGATCACACTCCTTTGGTTGAATATCGCGATGCAGGAGGAATGTTGTCATTACGGATTTTTGAGATGAAGAAACCAATGATAGCAGCCATTAATGGAGCGGCAGTCGGGATTGGGATAACAATGACTTTGCCCATGGACATTAGAATTGCTTCAACAGATGCAAAGATGGGTTTTGTATTTGCAAGGCGGGGGATAACGATGGAGGCATGCAGCGGATGGTTCTTGCCTAGACTAGTCGGAATGGGCAAAGCTTCCGAATGGATTTTTACCGGCAGGATGATTACGCCCAGTGAAGCATATGAGGGAAGGCTGGTAAACAAGATCGTCGAGCCAGACGAATTGATGTCTGCAGCAATGGAGATTGCGACAGACATTGCGGAAAATACGTCTTCCGTCTCTGTGACGCTATCCCGGCAGTTAATGTGGTCCATGCTCGGTGCGAACCATCCTGTTGAATCACACAAAATAGAATCGAAAATGATTCATTGGACCGGAAAACAAGCTGATGCACTAGAAGGAATCGAAGCTTTTCTCAAAAAAAGGAAAGCCGATTTCAAAATGAAAAGCAGCACGGATATGCCTCCGTTTTATCCGTGGGGAACGGATCGAACATATGAAGCGGATAAGAAATGAATGAATGGTAAGATCGATATCGAGGGCTTCGGAAGTGCTTGATAATTTTTACTTTTCGGATAAATTAGGGTTTCTTTTCTTAGTGTGTTATACTAGGTTTACCATTTACTAAACTTGTTTCATGTTCCCTATTCCCTGTGAATAGGGTTTTTTTATGATTGTTTTTTTGATCAAAAAAACAGACCCTACAAGTAGGGTCCGTTATATATTGTATTTAAAATTATGCTTTTTGAACGTTAGTAGCTTGGGGTCCACGTTGACCTTGCTCAACTTCAAAAGTAACTTCTTGACCTTCGTCTAATGATTTGAATCCTTCGCTTTGGATAGCTGAGAAATGTACGAATACATCGTCTCCGTTTTCGCGTTCGATGAAGCCAAATCCTTTTTCTGCGTTAAACCATTTTACTTTACCTTGTTCCATTGTTGTTGCCTCCTAGTGTGAATCCACACATTGTGTTACTACCCTTGCTCAATCATTAGACGAAAAGTTTTTCACTTATCAATCTTCCCGAACAAAAATAATTCTTTTTAAATATAACAGATAATGTCGGAATCTGCAAGCTAACAAGGAAAGATTATTAATGTAAACAGAAAATGAACAATTCTTAATACCCTTTTTTGTAATCAAGTAAATTTGTTGAAGGTGTTTTACCATTTAGATAGTCCTTTAAATTCGGGATGAAAATATCCTGAATTAGCCTTTGGTCGTAAAATTCCGTATTTCCGGATGTGTGCGGCGTGATGATTGCATTGTTCAACTCCCATAAAGGGCTATTCTCAGGAAGTGGCTCCGTTTCAAACACATCAAGACCAGCACCTGCAATATCTTTGTCCTTAAGCGCTTGAATCAAATCGTTTTGAATGACGAGGTTTCCCCTCCCTATATTAATGAAAAATGCGGAGCGCTTCATTAACTTGAATTCGTTTTTACCGAACATATTCCTTGTTTCTGGGGTCAATGGTAATGTCACGACAATATAATCACACCTAGGAAGAAGATCAATCAATTGTTTTTGTGTGTACATCTCATCGACGAATTCTTCTGATTTACCGGAATGGCGCATCCCTAATACGGTCATGCCAAAAGCCTTGGCAATTTTTGCGGTTTCCTTTCCGATTTTACCGACACCGATGATTCCGATGGTCTTTTCATGAATTTCCTGCTTCATATGTGCGTGATGCCAGGTCTTTGTCTGCTGTTGCTTAATATATGTATCTACTTTTCTTGTTAAGGCAAGCATGAACGCGAAAATTGTCTCTGAAATGGGATACGCATGAACGCCGTTTGCAGTTGTAATCTGAACATTCTTTTGTTCTAAATTGTCCAGGGGTAAAGCATTCACTCCTGCACTCCATGTCTGGATCCATTTAACATCGCTTGCAGCAATCGATACAGACATTTCCGCTTTCCAGCCTGCGATGACTTCTGCATCGGCAATATGATCCCTCCATTTTTCCGGGGATCTCCCGGTGATAACAGTCCACTCGGGAATCAATTCTTGGATCTTCTGTAATAAGATTTCGTTCAAATTTTGGCTTATTATGAGTTTTCTTTTTGGCATAATTATCCTCCTGGATATTTTTTCTGAATTATACGTAAGTTGCGATAATATTTCAATTGGGAAGGCGATTGCTTACCAATCTTGCTATAATACTAATAATCAATGGAATGGGGTGTAATCATGAACGTGAAAGAGATATATGGACAGCTGCCTGCCCTGGAATCAAAACGATTGATCATGAGGAAAGTCACTATGAATGATGCCGAAGACATGTTCGCTTATGCATCCAACAATGAAGTTTCACGTTACGTCACATGGGAAGCCCATCGTTCCCTAAGTGATACAAAAGATTTTATCCGATTTATCCTTCAAAATTATGAGGATAAGAAAATCGCTCCATGGGGCATAGAACACAAGGAAAGCGGAAAGATGATTGGTACCATTGATTTTGTTTCATGGCAGGTTGACCATCATAGTGCAGAAATCGGATATGTGCTTGCACCAGAATATTGGGGGAGTGGTTTGATGACGGAGGCAGCCCAAAAGATCATCGCCTTTGGCTTCGAAAATATGAACCTAGTTCGAATACAAGCTAGGTGCTTCGTTGAAAATTCAGGTTCAGAGCGAGTCATGCAAAAGGCAGGTATGTCTTTTGAAGGAATCATTAGAAAAGGAATGTTCGTCAAGGGGAAGCATCAGGATCTAAAGCTATATTCCATTATAAAATGATGGCTGCGCAGTCAGCTTATTAAAGGAAAATTAAAAGGAACAATATACATCGTTTGCAAAAGCGTGAATTTCTGTTGTTGATTATGGTGGAGATTGGGAAGCCGGAAACAAACAATATGTGCAAATATTGAATCAAAAACTATACAAAACGTCTAATGTAAAAATTCGTTTTGAAAAATATAATGAAACTATGAAATCGTGTTGAAATGGAGGGTTTATTTAATGACAGTTATCAATGATGTAGAAACGTTGAAAAATTATATCGGTGGCAAATGGGTGGATTCCACAACTTCAAAACATGAACAAGTGCCTAACCCGGCAACAGGAGAAGCATTGGCAATCGTACCCCTTTCAACAAAGGAAGATGTAAACCAAGCGGTGCAGGTAGCTAAAAAGGCGTATAAAGAATGGAAAAAGGTCGCCGTCCCAAAAAGAGCTCGCTTCTTATTCCGTTACCAGCAATTATTGATAGAACACTGGGATGAGCTTGCAAAGCTTGTCACTTTGGAAAATGGAAAAAGCTATACAGAAGCATATGGTGAGGTTCAACGCGGGATTGAATGCGTGGAGTTCGCAGCAGGTGCGCCTACCTTGATGATGGGAAGTCAGCTTCCTGATATTTCCCCAGGCATTGAATCTGGCATGTATCGTTATCCAATGGGTGTCGTTGCCGGAATTACGCCGTTTAATTTCCCGATGATGGTGCCATGTTGGATGTTCCCTCTGGCAATAGCTTGTGGAAATACGTTCATCTTAAAACCTTCAGAACGAACACCGCTTTTGGCCAACCGTCTCGTGGAATTATTGACAGAAGCCGGTGTTCCGGATGGTGTTGTCAATATTGTCCATGGTGCCCACGATGTCGTGAATGGGATTTTGGAACATGAAGACATTAAAGCGGTATCATTTGTGGGATCCCAGCCTGTCGCAGAGTATGTATACAAAACGGCAGCTGCCAATAAAAAACGTGTCCAGGCTTTATCGGGAGCGAAAAATCATTCGATCGTCATGCCCGATGCAGATTTGGATAATGCGGTAACGAACATAACGAATGCAGCTTTCGGATCTGCAGGCGAGCGCTGCATGGCTGCGTCAGTGGTTGTTGCGGTGGGAGAAGTGGGAGATACGCTCGTTGAGAAATTAAAGGCTGCAGCGGATAACATCAAGATTGGAAATGGAATGGATAAAGACGTTTTCCTGGGGCCCGTAATCCGTGATACTCATAAAAAGAGAACAGAACAATATATTGAAATCGGGGAAAAAGAAGGGGCTGTCCTCCTTCGTGATGGCAGGAATGAAGGCGATCAGGAAAAAGGCTATTACGTTGGACCGACATTATTTGATCATGTAAAAACAAACATGAAAATCTGGAGTGATGAAATTTTTGCTCCTGTCTTATCCATAGTACGAGTTAATACCCTCGAAGAAGCAATTGAATTGACCAATCAATCCGAATTTGCCAATGGTGCCTGCCTCTATACGGATAGTGCAAAAGCCATCCGGGAATTTCGCGAAGAAATTGATGCAGGGATGCTTGGTATTAACCTTGGCGTACCCGCGCCAATGGCATTCTTTCCATTTTCCGGATATAAAAGTTCGTTTTATGGAGACCTTCATGCCAATGGGAAAGACGGCGTGGAATTTTACACGAGAAAGAAAATGTTAACGGCAAGATACTGATAGGAAAAAGGGGGTCGGCGCATATTGTGGTCGGCCTTCCTTTATACATTATTTTAGGAGGAGTGTAGCATATGCAGGTTGAAAAACAGGGTCAGGATCTTAAAGCGATGGATGGTAAATATGTGTGGCATCATATGAAAGGGGCAGAACCCACTCCTGGTGCAATGGTAATTAAAAACGGGCAAGGAGCATGGATTACGGATGTTGATGGGAATCGTTTCCTTGACGGGATGTCGGGTTTATGGTGCGTCAACGTCGGTTATGGCCGCACGGAACTGGCTGAAGCAGCATACGAGCAGCTTAAGGAACTTCCTTATGCCCCTTTAACGAATAGCCACATTCCGGCTATTAAGTTAGCGGAGAAATTAAATGAATGGCTTGGTGGGGATTATGTGATTTTCTTCTCTAACAGCGGTTCAGAAGCTAATGAGGCGGCCTTTAAAATTGCGCGGCAGTATCATCAGCAAAAGGGTGAACATGGACGCTATAAATTCATTTCGCGCTATCGCGGCTATCATGGCAATTCAATGGGAGCCCTGTCAGCTACCGGGCAGGCGCAGCGAAAATATAAATATGAACCTCTCGCCCCAGGGTTTCTTCATGTATCACCGCCAGATACTTACCGAAATCCAGAGGATGAAAGCGGTGAAAAAAGTGCAGCGGAAATTGAACGTGCCATTACATGGGAACTGAGCGAAACGGTGGCTGCAGTCATCATGGAACCAATCATCACCGGGGGCGGAATTTTGATGCCGCCCGATGGATATATGAAACGTGTCAAAGAAATTTGTGAGAAAAATGGTGTCCTTCTCATTTCGGACGAGGTAATTTGCGGGTTTGGCCGTACTGGTAAAAAATTCGGATTTATGAACTATGACGTAAAACCAGACATCGTAACAATGGCTAAAGGAATCACGAGCGCTTATTTGCCATTATCCGCTACAGCCGTCAAACGTGAAATTTATGAAGCGTATATTGGCTCAGATGTTTATGACCGCTTTCGGCATGTAAATACATTTGGCGGCAATCCTGCTGCCTGTGCCGTCGCTTTGAAGAATATTGAAATATATGAAAATGAAAAACTAATTGAACGGTCCAAGGAGTTAGGGCTACACTTTCTGCAAGAGTTTGAAGAAATCAAAGCTCATCCCAATGTTGGGGATGTACGCGGGAAAGGTTTGTTGGTAGGCATTGAACTAGTGGAGGATAAACTGACAAAACAGCCGATCGAACTATCCAAAATCAATAAAGTGATTGCTTCGTGTAAAGAAAAGGGGCTGATCATAGGTAAAAATGGCGATACAGTAGCAGGTTTCAATAATATCCTGACTCTTGCTCCCCCACTTAGTATAACTGAAGAGGATTTTGCATTCATCATAGCGACGGTAAAGCGAACGCTAGCTGAACTATGAAAATGAAAAGAAGAAACTGAATATTCATCAATTTCAGGTATGTGCCTATTGATACACATACCTTGCTTTTTAAATGAAGCTGATTTTAGCGCCGTTCGGAACTTAGAACGGTGCTTTTGTCTATGATCAAGGAGGAATAAGAGGTAAAGGAATCTAGTAGAAATTAAAGGCGATATTTTGGAATCGTTTTCCTTGCTTAGTTATAGCGGATGTTCGAAAATGGAATGATAAGGAGTAGTGATAGAATTTCAATATTATCCGGCAGAAGAGGTGAGGGACATGAATAATGAAGATATAACAAAAAAATTAACATTACATATCCCTGAAATTTTAGGGAGTGGGAATTTTTCAAAGTATGCTGTATTGGTACCGCTTATAGAGAAAGAAGATGGAATTCATGTTCTTTTCGAAGAGCGATCACACAAACTCAGGAGGCAGCCGGGGGATATATGTTTTCCGGGCGGAAAAATAGACAAGCTGGATCAAGATGAACAGGCTGCTGCCCTAAGGGAAACATATGAGGAACTAAATTTGCGAAAAGAAGATATCGAAAACGTCTTTCCAATCGATTATTTGGTATCTCCATTCGGGATGATTGTCTATCCTTATGCAGGATTTGTTCGTAACCATCAACGGATAATACCTAATCCAGCTGAGGTAGAAACCATTTTTACGGTCCCGCTATCCTTTTTCATGGAAAAACCGCCAGAAATTTATCATGTGGAATATAAAGTGGAACCGCATGCAAACTTCCCCCATGATTTAGTCGTTGGAGGGGAGAATTATAAATGGCAGCCAAAACAGATGGAAGAGTATTTTTACTTATATAATGATCGGGTAATCTGGGGGATGACTGCAAAAATCCTTACCCATTTTATTGAAATTCTTCGTTAGACCCTTCTAAAGCACCTTTTTTTTTCGGTCTATTTCTATTAAGCTTTAATTATGGTAAAAGTTAGGTCTTTAATAGAAGCGGGGGGATGAGTGGATGAAGTATAGTTTTGAAGTACTTGAAAAAGAACGGGAAATGGCAATGGCTGCACTAGTCAACTTCAATGAGAACCGCGAATACTATGATGAAACCAAAGATCATGAACTTAAGCTAGCATACTACAAAGATGGTTCCATGGACCGGGAAGGATTGAAGGAGCTTCTCGTGGCAACCCATAAAAACCAGCTGAACTACTCACCGCATCGTCATGTTTACCCATGGGTGGACCTACAGGAAAATGGACAGCTGAAAAGTCTGTATTCCGGTAAAGGGATGGATCCTGTACAAGTAATTGAGGAAGATATCCGTATACTGGAAGTGTTGTCAAGAGGTATTGAATCAACAAATTCTGAGAACATTCTCGTTAATTGTGAACATGTAGTACCTCAATCATGGTTCGATAAAAAAGAACCGATGAGGGGGGATTTGCATCATCTGTTCGCCTGTGAACCAACGTGTAATAGCAGCCGGAGTAACTATCCATACCATGATTTTGAGGATTATATCCCTGAAAGATCGGCTGCCGGTATAAAAGCGGGGTGCGGGAAATCAGACGAAAGTAAATTCGAGCCTGAATACGGAAAAGGGATCGTGGCTAGGGCAACTTTGTATTTTTTACTCAGATATGAGGGAATAATCGATAGCGGCAAAATCGACCTGGCACTGCTTTTGGAATGGCATCGGCTTTTTCCCGTCAGCACTTATGAAAAACATAGAAACGTCGCTATACATGAAATGCAGGGTAATCGTAACCCATATATAGATTTTCCGGAAATGGCAGAGAAATGGAATTAAAGAAGGGCATAAAAAAAGGATTGAAGCTGCAGTACAAGCTTCAATCCTCTTTTAGTATGGATTATAAGAATTTTACGCAAACAGGGAAGGGAACTTGAACATCCTTTTGCAATAATGTTAATTTTCCATCATTTTCATTCCGGGCATATAGTGTCAAGTTTCCTGATTGTTCATTAGAAGCGATAAGAAATTTTCCGCTAGGGTCCAATGAAAAATCACGCGGCCAATTTCCTTCGGTGGAAACAAGCTGCACGAATGCCAGTTTGCCTGTTTCTTGATTGATTTCGTAAACGGCAATACTATCATGTCCGCGGTTTGCGGCATATATGAATCGCCCATCATCAGAAATATGAATGGCGCTTCCTTGGTTATTTTCCTTGAAATCTTCAGGGACGGTCCGTACCGTTTGCAATTCAGAAAAACTACCGGTTTGACTATCGAAGCTCAAAACAAACACTTCTGGTACAAGTTCTGCCATGACATACGCAAATTTACCGTTTGGGTGGAAAGTCAGATGCCGTGGTCCGCTGCCGGGAGCAACAGATAAGCTGCTTACTTCTTCCAAAACCCCATTATGTATTTTATAGGTTATTACTTTATCTATTCCGAGGTCGACAACAGCAATGAACCTTTCATCCGGCGTGAAACCAGCGAAGTGAGTGTGTGCTTTTTCCTGACGTTCTTCATTCGGTCCATGCCCTTCATGTTGAACAGTTGATGATATAGGCAAAGGTGTCGCATCGTCATGAAGCGGATATGATTCAATCACGCCTTCCCCATAACTGGAAGTGACCAAAACCTGTTTCTTACTGTCGACACTTATATGGCAGGAAGAGCCATTTGGTGTAAGTTGTTTGCCTAAGAAGGTAAGCTCACCTGAATCTTCATGAATCGAATAGGCTGAAACTCCACCGCTGCCCGCTTCTTTTAAAATGGCATAGAGATTCTTTTTGTCCTGGCTGATGGCGACATAAGTCGGATCGGTCAATTCTGCTGCAAGAACCGGTGTGCTGACCTTTCCTTCTGCTGTATCTAAAGTAAATCGGTAAATACCTTCGCTGTTTCCTTTTGTGTAAGTGCCTATGTATCCAATTATGTTTTGTTGATAATGTTTTGCCATATTTATCTCCTCCAAGAAAGAATTGTGTTTATTTTTTATTTTAACATAGATGATGCGCATATATCCTTTTCCCATTTTATGTTGAGTCGGAACCTTTTTCTTTTAAAATTTTTGGGGTGATAAGAAAAAAATCCCGCCTAGCGGGTTAATTTAAATCGACTGGCTTTGAAGCTTCGATGGGTATATGCCTAAACTCAGAAACGGAAAATAAACCCTGATCCGTCAGTTTGATTTCAGGGATGACTGGTAGCGCCAAGAAGGCAAGTGTAAGAAAAGGGTTGAAATGCCTGTTAGCACCGAGTTTCAATAAGGCTTCATCGATGTGTTTCAATGATTGGACCACATCCATATAATTGCATTCACTCATCAATCCCGCTATTGGAAGGGGAAGGGAAGCTAGTATTTCCCCATTTTGGATTACAGTCAATCCACCCTGCATTTTTTTGATTTCCTTAGCTGCCAGAAGCATATCCTGGTCATTCGTTCCGGCAATGATCAAATTATGTGAATCATGGGCTACTGTCGTGGCAATGGCTCCTGATTTCAACCCGAGCCCTTTGACGATTCCCAGGCCCACTTGTTTGGTCATATGATGCCGTTCAATTACTGCAAGTTTTAGATGATCAACATGTTCGGAGAACTGAAATAGACCATCATGATCAAGTGTGACCGGTTCAATCGAATGCTTTGTAATTAGGCTGTTTGGAGTTATCTCAATAATATTAGCGAACTCATTTTTAAAAGGTATCGCGAAATCATCTCCGGTTATTTCATGAAATTGAACAGAGTGCTTCAACCCGTCGATAATAACCTGTTTCTCATCAGCTGGATAGTTAAGCAATCGATTATTTTGTACCATAAGCTTTCCATCTTTGAAGACCGAATGGAGGATGACTGAATCAAGATCTTCCAGTAGAAGGAAGTCTGCTTTGTATCCAGGTGCAATTGCACCATGTTCCTTTAATCCAAAGCATTCTGCTGCATTAATGGTCGCCATTTGAATGGCGGTAATTGGCGGGATACCTGTTTCAATGGAAAGTCGAACGTTGTGATCGATACTTCCTTCAGAAACTATATCATCTAGGTGCCGGTCATCGGTGACGAATAAACAACGGCGGGAGTTCTTCTCATTAATAACTGGAATCAGGTTAATTAAGTCTTTGGCGACGGTGCCTTCCCTGATCATAAGATACATTCCTTTACGCAGTCTTTCTTTTGCCTCTTCCGCTGTAGTGCATTCATGATCTGTTTTAATGCCTGCACATAGATAAACATCGAGCTGTTGTTCGGATAATCCAGCTGCATGGCCATCGATGCTTTTGCCCAGTCTATTTGCATCGTATATTTTTTGCAGCATATCTTCATCTGTATGTGAAACGGCGGGGAAATTCATGACTTCGGCTAAACCAAGCACTCTCGGGTTTTGATAAAAGGAAATTAAATCTTCACTTCTTAAGACAGCACCAGAATGTTCAAACTCCGTAGCGGGCACACAAGAGGGCATCATGAAGTAAAAGTCAAAAGGAAGTTGATCGGATTGTTCAATCATATATTCCATGCCCTTTTTGCCAGATACATTGGCAATTTCATGAGGATCTGCAACGATGCAGGTCACACCATGCAAAAGGAGGATTTTTGCAAGTTCATAAGGCCTGACCATCGATGATTCTATATGAACATGGCCATCAATGAAGGAAGGGCATACGAATTTTCCAGAAGCATCGATTTCCGAAGTACCCTCATAATGCCCAATTCCAGCAAAGTAACCATCGGCGATCGCAATGTCGCCAGTATAGATATCACCATTGAAAACATCTATGATTTGCCCGTTCTTAATGACACAATCTGCAGGTATTCTTCCTGTTGCAACGTCAATTCTCCTTTTAAGCAATTTTTTTTTCATATTCATAACCCCTTTGGCCATATATAACCGGTTAATATTTCACTTTTTCCGTATTGGTTTCCCATGTTCGGAATGGTAAATCGTGTTCATTAAAAGACAATTGTTTCATTTCAATTGTACGATTTTCCATTGGCAGGGCAAGTTCTCGGTAGATAAAGTGATCATCAAAGCTAATAACTGCAGCGTCTTCTTTAGTGCATGCGTAATAAATGGCTTTTGGACGTGCCCAATAAATAGCACCGATGCACATGGGGCATGGTTCGCAGCTAGTGTAAATTTCACAATCTGTAAGCTGGAAGCTGTCAAGATTCCTGCATGCATCACGAATCGCCTGTACTTCGGCGTGCGCTGTGGGATCGTTGGCCGTTGTCACATTATTACATCCTCTGCCTACGACTTTGCCATCTTTTACGATTATAGCACCAAAAGGACCTCCGTTCTTAGCCAGCACATTTTCATTTGCAAGCCGAACGGCCATTTCCATGAATTTTACATCCACTAAAAAACACCCCTTCATATATTAATAACCCAAAAGTGTTAATGTTACGTTTTTTAACGTAAATATAATAAACAATATACCATATACCTGGGGAAACAGAATATAATTTTCTGAAAATAAAGAAAAATCAATTTATGTTAGAGTATATGACGTGCAATCAAAAGGATTTAAAAGAATTTTTACAAATAATTATAAAACTGATATTGTTAGAAGAAAATCATTAGAATTATGAAGGTGATATGCATGGGGTTTTTGGGAGTTCTATTACCGATATTCGGTATATTTGTTTTAGGTTTCATCGGTCAGAAAAAGTTTAATCTTGATACAAAGTCGATTTCCACGATGGCATTATACTTAATGTCACCTTTTCTCGTGTTCCGGACTTTTTATTCCGCAGAATTTACGATTAATTATTTTTACCTGTTCTTATTCACGATAGTACTTTGCCTTTCTCTCATACTGGTAGTCTACATTATATCTTTTTTTCGCAATTATACAGTCACTGAAACAAGCGGCATGATATTGGCATCGGCATTCATGAATAACGGGAATTACGGTACACCCGTCATTTTCCTGTTATTCGGAGCCGCAGGACTCGATTATGCAATCATCCTTATGGTGGGACAGCAGTTAGTGATGTGCACGATCGGCATTTATTTCGCAGCAAAGGGCAGTCCTGAAGGAAACGGAGTTCAAACAGCAATTAAAGCGGTATGTCGAATGCCAATTGTTTATGGAGCTATCGCAGGAACAGTATTTCAGTTCGTGAACATACCATTAAGCAATTCGGTTATGGAAGCTATTAATCTTGTTGCAAACGCAGCGATCCCAACAATCATGATTACACTGGGAATGCAGCTGGCCAACATTTCCCTGAAAAAAATAGCCTATCGGAAGCTATCAGTTTCGCTACTCCTTAAACTTGCCGTTTCACCAGCAATTGCCTTCCTGTTATCACTTGCCTTGCCAGTGGGTGAAATGGTCAGGCATATCATGATCATCGTAGCTGCCATGCCAACGGCGGCCAACACTACGATGTATGCGCTCCAATTCAACACGGAGCCTGAATTCGTTTCAAGTGCTACGTTCATCAGTACATCATTAAGCCTGATTACGCTTCCCATCATCTTTTTCTTTGTATTATAGAAGATTATGATTCTAATTATGTGGGCAAACTTATTATAAACACGAATCGGACGTGTCCTATCCAATAAACGAGATCCGACCAGATTATAGGCATTGCCCATGATGACCAAATCTTGGGATAGGTTCCATCGCGGTACATGAACTTATGGAAAAAATGATTTCAACAATTTCATTTTAATATTTAAGAGTAGCTTATTAAACTGGCGTTTGGTATTTTAATGCCTGTATTTGATTGGAGGGGTTTTGTGTTCCAGACTAAAATTAAACTGATTAATCCTGGAAAGATTGATGCCATACTAAAGGAAATCGTCCTGAAAACCTATGAAGAAGCACTGGAAGAAAAACTCTTGCTATGCATGGAGTGCGGAGATGTCGATTTTTATATCGCGTATTCAAATAATGAGGAACTTCAAGATGCGATTAATGAAAACTTTGAAATTGATGAATTTGGTGAAATCATGAAAATAGATGAACATCAGGAACTTATGGATGATTTATGCGATTATTTCTTGGTCATACATAAGGAAAGTGATTTGTTTGATTTTTTTCCAGCAGGTCCATATACCCACAATGGGGAAATTCATGAATCTGATACGGATATGCTGGCGCCAAGGGGTTTGTATTCAGCACCATTTGAAGATGCGGTAAAGGAATAATGCAAAAAGACAGCAAACGCTGTCTTTTTTGCATTAAAAAAGTATTCAGCTTTCGGGAAATAAACGTTTTTTTACAAAAAGAGGGAATTTTTTTAAGGAGTTATTAGCCAAAATTTAACATTTATATGAGATATAGCAATAATATCATGAAATATGATATCGTTTTTAACAATTTAAAGTTTATATGGTAATTTTAAGAAATATTATATATAATAAAAAATGTGAATATTGAATATATTATTTAAATTACTAGTTTAAAATAACAATAAAAATGGTCGCTTCCCTTACACTATCGAAATATTGGGAAATAATCTTGGAAGAAAGGATTATACATTAGATATGATCCGAGTTAAGAGAATGCGATAGTATGCTTTTAGAATTCTGATTATTATAAATTTTCAGTTTCATAGATTGAATATGGGCGGGGTGCTAATTATGATAGTTTTTGACCGGGTGAATAAGTATTACGGCGATTTCCATGTATTGAAAGAAATTAATCTAACAATCAAGAAAGGGGAAGTGGTAGTGGTCATCGGACCTTCCGGATCAGGAAAAAGTACACTGCTTCGATGCATTAATCGTCTAGAGACCATTTCACAAGGATCCCTTTCAATAAATGGTTTAAATGTAGCGGATAAAAAGACGGACATAAACAAACTCCGTCGGAATATCGGTATGGTTTTCCAGCATTTTCACTTGTATCCCCATAAAACCGTGCTCGAGAATATCATGCTTGCTCCCAGGAAGGTTCTGGGACAATCCGAAGAGGAAGCGAAAAAGATTGCTCAGAAGTATTTGGACAAAGTGGGGATTGGGGATAAAGCAAATTCATTTCCTTCCCAGCTATCAGGTGGACAGCAGCAGCGGGTTGCGATCGCCAGAGGTTTGGCGATGGGCCCCGAAATCATGCTTTTTGATGAACCTACCTCAGCCTTGGATCCGGAAATGATTGGCGAGGTCCTGGATGTAATGAAAGCTCTTGCCCATGAAGGAATGACGATGGTGGTGGTTACGCACGAAATGGGATTTGCCCGTGAAGTGGCGGATCGAATCGTATTCATGGACGAAGGCAGGGTTTTAGAAGAGGCAACACCGGCTGAGTTTTACGCCAATCCTCGTGAAGAGAGGGCTCGTTTATTCCTTAGCCGTATATTAAATCATTAAATAAAAAACAGGGGTGAATTACATGTTGAAGAAAAAGAAATGGTTAAAATTATCTTTGCTATCATTACTGGCCGTCATTTTATTAGCTGGTTGCGGCGGGGGGAATGATTCCGACAAAGCTGAAGAGGGTGGAGGTAAAGGCAAAGAAGAAGATGTTCTCGCACAAGTGAAGGAAAAGGATAAGATCGTTTTTGGGGTGAAAAATGATACAAGGCTATTCGGTTTGAAGAATCCTAGTACTGGAGAGGTAGAAGGATTTGATATTGATATTGCCAAAGCTCTTGCAGCAGAAATCCTTGGTGATGAGAATAAAGTTGAATTTAAAGAAGTGACTTCTAAAACTAGGATGGCCTTATTGAATAATGGTGATATCGACGCAATTGTAGCAACTATGACAATCACGGAAGATCGTAAAAAAGAAGTGGACTTCACTGATGTTTACTTCGACGCCGGACAATCTTTGTTAGTCAAAAAGGGCAGCGATATCAAGGATATTGATAGTTTGAAAGGGAAAAAGGTATTGGCTGTCAAGGGATCTACTTCTTCCATAAATATCCGTGAAAAAGCGCCTGAAGCACAAGTGCTGGAATTTGAAAACTATTCCGAAGCGTTCGCTGCACTTAAATCCGGACAAGGGGATGCATTGACAACGGATGATTCCATCCTTTATGGAATGGCTGATGAAGACCCAAGTTATGAGCTTGTTGGTGGTACATTTACTGAAGAGCCATATGGAATTGCCGTAAAAAAAGGCAATTCTGAATTTGTGGAAGAGTTGAATAAGGCCCTTAAGTCACTAAAAGATTCAGGCAAGTACGATGAAATCCATGATAAATGGATTAAACATTAAACATTTTAGCAAATGTATTTTGGCAGCTGACCTTGAATAACATTTGAATATTTGTCTGTGAGGATGAGCGTTTTGCTCATCCTTACTAGTTAAAGGAGTTGTATGCCGTGCTTGATTTCTCCATTTTAACAGAGAATCTGGATATGTATTTATTAGGCTTTAAAAATACGATCATGTCGAGTTTGGTCGCATTGGTATCGAGTTTGATTCTTGGTGTGCTAATTGCCATCATGCGGATAGCGCCAATAAAGCCACTAAACTGGCTGGGTACCGCCTATGTTGAATTCATTCGGAACATACCGTTATTGATCATTACCTTTTTCTTCTTTCTTGGTCTTAAACTAAGCGGTCTATATGCAGGGACATTAGCCTTGACCATTTACACTTCATCTTTCATAGCTGAGGCAATTCGGGCAGGCATACTCTCCGTGCCTAAGGGTCAAATGGAAGCTGCCCGTTCATCAGGCCTGACATATGGGCAGGCCATGAGGCTCGTCATACTGCCGCAGGCCGTTAAAATAGTCATTCCTCCATTAGGGAACCAATTTATCAATTTAGTAAAGAATTCTTCCATTTTGGCCGTCGTTGCAGGACTCGATCTTATGTACCACGGGGATTTGATTTCTTCAAGGACATTTGTCGTGTTTGATGTGTACATTTTCGTTGCAGCTTTTTACTTAATTCTTACCATTCCTTTAAGCTTTGGCGTTGGTTATTTGGAAAAACGTCTGGCTAAGAGTAATTGAGGGAGGTATAAGATATGGATTTTGCAGGTGCCTATACACCAGATAATCTTAAGTTTTTATTAGAAGGATTTTGGGTAACGCTCCAGGTAGCTTTTATATCCATTATTCTAAGTTTCATTATTGGCGGGCTTGTAGGTATAATCCGATACGCAAAAGTGCCGGTGTTATCACAAATACTAGCTTTGATTGTAGAAACGGTACGTAATTTACCTCTGTTATTAATCATATTTTTTACGTATTTTGCTTTGCCGGAGATACGGATTAAACTGGAAATCATTCCGGCAGCCATAGTTGCCTTGACAATTTTTGAGTCAGCCATGCTTTCTGAAGTCATTCGAAGTGGACTGAAATCCATTGATAAAGGCCAAATGGAAGCTGCACGTTCATCAGGCTTGAGCTATACACAGGCATTGATACATATTATTCTGCCCCAAGCGCTGCGCCGCATGGTTCCTCCTATTGTCAGCCAATTCATTTCTTTATTAAAGGACACCTCTTTAGCTGTTGTCATCTCTTTACCGGAGCTGACTCATCATGGTCAAATCATATATGGACAAAGTCAAAAGTATTTAATACCGATTTTGATTCTGGTAGCTCTCATGTATTTCATAGTTAATTATAGTCTTTCTTTGGTAGCCCAGAGACTTGAATTGAAACGAACCTAAAAAAACGACTCAGAAATGAGTCGTTTCAGAATGTAGACAAACTCGATGAAAATCGAGTTTGTCTACATTTTTTTTGCTTGTACAAATTTGAACGTTGATTTTCACTTCAGGCACTCTCTTTCCGCGGGCGGTCCGGGAGCCTCCTCGGCGCACTTGCGCCTGCGCGGGGTCTCCCTTGGACTCGCAATTCCCGCAGGAGTCTCGCATACCCGCTCCAATCAACTGGATTGTTTTTTAAAGAATAAACTATAGTTTGGTTTCATTCCTAACTTTGATTAAGAAAATGTTACACTTTGAGTTTTTCATTGTTTAATGAAACCTCATTTAATAGAAGAAATTTGCGACACTCCTGCTGGCTAGCCAAGACCCAACAGACGCTTGCGTCAAGGAGGCTTGGCAGACAGCCGTCGGAAAGGGATCGGACCTCTGGAATCAACTGGAATGTTACTTTAAGAAAAAAACGTAGGCTGGACTCATCCCAAACAAGTTGAAAACTTAGTTATCCTTCATGGATTTATACTGTAACCCTTAATGGATGGAAGAAGATTGCGACACACCTGCCGAATAACTGGATAGCCGATACCCCGGAGATGTTTACTTTAATGCGGCTTTGCAGATAGCCATCGGTAAGGGAGCGAACCTCTGGATTCAACTCGAATATTAATGATGAATAGTACACAAAAAATGAATCTTTTGGTTTTAATAACCGTATATATAAAGGAAGAAAGAAGGTGGAATACATGTCGGAAATTAAAAGAAGTAATAGCAAAGCGATTGTATCATTGATCATGGGGGTATTATCCCTGTTTATTCCAATCATCGGCATCATATTAGGTATTTTAGGGTTAATATTTGCATCGAAAAGTAAACAAGAAATGAACCTTACTGGTGAATCTGGAAATGGTTTAGTGACAGCGGGAAAAGTGTGCAGCATTATAGGAATAATCTTGAATGTTCTCATGATTTTGATTTTCATGGTGTTTTTTTATTTCGTAGTCAATACGGACATATCAACCTATTGAATGTAAGTATTAACTTGACAAACAAAGAAAAGTAATATAAACCTATAAAAAATGGAAATTCATGTTATAATTATTATAAATATCTAAATATTGTATGAAGGGATGATATTTTGACCATTCAAATCTTTGAGTACCCAGCCGTATTCTATTATGAAAAGCACCCGTTGATTATCGACTCTTTTTCCGTTCAAGTTTGTTTCCCGGATTTTAGGCGAAAAGGAATTATTTCTTCCGTTAGCGGTAGGAATCGGTTAGAAGCCTTAGCTTGTGCTCAAGAACTGTTGGAGTCCATGGTCGAACATTTTATACACGATAAAAAAACAATCCCGGATGCAAGCGAAATGGAAAAGGTGAATCTAGATCGGGGAATCAATATATGCGAGGCTGCACCCTTCAGAATTGAAATAGAAAATATCACATATGAAAAATAAAAAAACCTTGCCGGTTAAAGGACAAGGTTTTTTTATTTTGGATTTATTGAATTAACCCGGAATGTCAGACCAGTATATACAAAATATTATTTTTTTGTAAGCTGAAATCGATGGTGATAATAGTGCCACTCATAAAATATAAAAAACCATCATTACCTGTAAAAGGAATGATGGTTTTTAGTTTCGCTTTAAATTTCCCCTTTAATTATTTTTTATTTTTGGATAAAGGATATTGCGTTCTTTATAACGAATATGTATAGTATAGGTAACATAGGTAAAAAGTATCAATAGTTATATATTTTGGAGGTGTACATGTGAAATATTATATAGCATCAGACGAAAAAAATTTGAAGCAAGTAAAATCATTGATCAAGAAATTGGCTTCAAAGGGATTTACTTGTGTGAATGACATGAATTTAATTACGAATGATGAGAAAAACCAAATAACGGACGACATTGGAGAATATGAAAAAAAGGGGATAGAGGAAGCTGATTTCATGCTGATCTTCCTAACGGCAGGAAAAGGTAATCTATATGAGCTTGGCTATGCTTTATCTTTAAATAAGAAAATAATTGTGTATTCCCCTGAGAAAGAAAATTATCATATTAATAAAAAATCAATATTTCATAATCTGCCCGAGGTAACAATCTGCAGCGGGACCTTTTATAAACTGGTTAAATTGATACATACGCTTTCTCCGGAAGGAACTGAAAAAGATTCACTGCCTCTTAACTAAATGTCAAATGTAAAATTTTAAGGATACCCTCTAATAAAATTTCTTTTGAACGAATTGTTTAAAGTATTAAAAATGAGGATAAAGACCATTAAAAAAGGGGGAGGACTGTTTTGGCCATTATTGATATCGACCAATTATTGTTAGCCACTGAAGCGATAGCAGAAGAGTCAGTTCCATTCCATCTTGATACATTTGACATCGATCAACTTTTAGATAATACGGATAATTGGAGTTGGTAAAGAAAAGCATGCCCATAGAGGATATGCTTTTTTTAAAGTGAAAATAGCCTGATTACCTGTATGAAAATAATACAAGAAACCAGGCAGGTTGGGATATTTTAACGATTGAATTAAAGTTAAAACTTGCGTCCTTTTACGAATCCTAAAATCACAAACATTGAAATGGTACCGATAACAAAAATTGCTTTAATGGAATTCACTAGAATTTCATCGTACATTTGTATTACCTCCTTGTATGTAATGACAGTGCGATTATGATTAGCTGTTGATGTATAAATTATAACATAAAGTCAATATCCGATGGTGGAAAATTAAAGACGATATGGGTAATAATGTATAGGTTGTACTGTTAAAATATAAAAAAGATATCCTCTAATCAGTGGATATCAGTGAGAAAATTATTTAAGTCCTAGTGCTTTTTTTGTTTTTGGTCCGACGATTCCATCAGAAGTAAGTTTTTTGGACTTTTGGAATTTCTTTACGGCTGTTTCGGTGTTTTTTCCAAATGACCCATCTACTCCTTTAGTGCTGTATCCAAGTTTAGTTAATCTTTTTTGCAGTTCGATAACTTGGGGGCCGCTGCTTCCTTTCTTCAAGGTAGCGTTTGTATTTACCGGCAGGCTCACAGATCCGCTCACTTTAAATCCATTCGTGGCAGCTATGTTGGCAAATGATTTATTCGAACTGGCAATCAATACTACAGTGTTCATTCTCACCTTTTCGTAAAGCCATTGTACATCATTGTTATACATACGAATACAACCGGCACTTATATATTTCCCGATGGTTGTAGAATCATTATTGCCGTGTATTGCGTACGTATTTCCTGGTGTATTCCTTGCATTGATCCCCAGCCATCTTTTACCTAGAGGATTTTTTGGGTCTCCGCCTCTAATGTTGCCTTTATAATAGGGACGATTCACAATCTTTGTCACCACTTTAAACTTTCCTTCAGGAGTGTAAGAGGCTTTCTTACCTGTCGCCACGATGAATACCCTCACCAATTTATCATTTTCGTAATAGGCAAGCTGATTATTGGCTTTATTGATGATAATCAGTTGTCTTGCTGCCGCACCTGAAGTATTACTGAACCCCAAAAAACTAAAGGCGAAAATCAATACAAATACAATTAATTTTTTCATGTTTTTCCCCGTCCCTCATATAAGCAACCTACATTTACACATATACTATCCTATGCATGAAGTAAGGCTAAAGTGACATTTTTTTAAAAAAAGGGTAGACTAATTAACTATGGGAAAAGTCAAACTTAGATCCAATTTCACTTTTATGCATATCGAAAGAAGATGGGCACTATTTTTGGCCATATTACATACATTATTGAAGTGAAAGCGGAGGTGGGTAAGAATTGTCACGCCTAAAGGTGGAGGACTATCTAGAACAAGGCATTCATGGACCAAAAGAAATCAAGGCTGGTGAACGAAGGGAATTTCTGGGCACATTACGGGAACGCGTAGTCATCGTCCTAAAAAGAAGCCAAGTCTTTGAAACGAATGTATACCCGGAGATAGAGCAAATGATGAAGCAGTATCCCCATTCAAATTTGTTTTTAAATGGTCAGATGGACTATCAATATCTAGGAAAATATATTAAATTGGCAATGAGTCATGATATTCCATACAAAATCGTCCTAAACAAAGATCATAACTCCGATTTGGGTCTGGTGTTAGCGGAAAGTAACGCCATAAACAAAGAAGAAATTTATATAGAGAAGCAAATTCATGCCCAGCAAGTCATCAAAAAGAAAAGCTTCACAGCGTTTTTTAAACGCTGTGTTAAAAAATTATTAAAAAAACGTTGATGCAACTATCAACGTTTTTAGTTTGTCTGAAGAAGAGTTCGGAATGGGCTACCTAACCATGATAGTAAGAATTGGGTTACCTTAATAATTTTTACGGATTTATGAAATTAACTGGAACTTTTTTTGAAAGAAAAAACTGTAGGTGAATTCTCTTTCTTAAGAGTTTGTCTACAATCTGGAACGAGTGATATTTGTTTTTATTTTTAAGCGCTCTTTTAATTAAGTGTTTATACAACCTATCCTGTTTATGTAACTCTTTTCCGTAACTTATAAAACTTCCTGAAATTTCCTATAATTGTTTTTACTACGGAATAGGTAGGGATAGCGATTAAAATACCGATGAATCCGTATATTGATCCAGCAGCAAGCAGCAATAGAATAATGGTAAGCGGGTGAATGTTAAGCCGTTTCCCCATAATATTCGGTGTAACCAAGTGCCCTTCGACCTGTTGAACAACAGTAAGGACAATGAGTACCTTCACTGCCAGCCCAATGTCTTGTTGTAAGGCAATGAAAAGGGCGGGGATGATGCTTATTAATGGACCAAGGAATGGTACAACGGTAAAAATCATGGCGAATAAGGCCAATACGAGTGCATAATCGAGACCGATAATAAGGTAACCAACATACATCAAAGTCCCTATGACGATTGATATGATGAATTGACCGATAATATAAGTTGAGAGGGCTTTATCGACGTCTTTTAAAATCGTGTTCCCCTCTGATTCTACATCGTTCGGTATGTATTTTAATAGAAATGGTCGTAATTTATCTCCATCCTTCAAGAAATAGAATAAAATGAATGGTGTAATGACCAATACTGTTAATACACTAGTTATAGTTGATAAAATGGTATTGACATTCCCGATGAGCTTTTCCGAATAATCTTTCAAATGCGTGACCGCTTTTTCTTTCAACTCTTCCATATTTACCATGCCAAAATCATTTTTTTCTATCATGACTTCAGATTCTTTAGAGAATTCCTTGACTTTGCCGGGGAGGTTTTCAGATAATTTTTGAAATTGGTCAACGATTACAGGACTTCCAAAGTAACTTACCATCCCAATCATGCTAAATATAATCAAAAACACGGTGAAGATGCTAGCTGACCTCGGGATAAATTCAGTTAACAAGTTAACGACCGGCCGTAATATATAATATAAAAGCCCAGCCACAATAATAGGAAAAAACATGGCAGCAATGATTTTTTGCAGCGGCAGCAGAACATAATCAATCTTACCCAGTAAAAAAATAATTAAAATGATCAAAATGATTGCGCAAGCATATTTGAAAAACGGTTTATTGATCCACAAGAAAATCCCCCCTAATTCCATCTCTTACTTGATTCCCTGATTTAGCTTAATGTTAAACTAAATAACTTGATTAAATGTTCGGTGCAAAACTTTTAGATGGATGAAAGTTTGTCATTCAGCTTTTATTCGATTGTGTTTCAATTTTAAAACTTAAAAGCAATATTAACTGACCAACTGTTTATTAAATGGAAGTTCGTACTTTTTAAATTTTTTTTGGAATTCAAATAGCTATATCCGGAAAAAAAGAAGTTGATATATGGAAACAAAAACAAGACTTTCACTGTAAAAAGAAGGACATATTAATATATATCGGCAATTTTGACTTTTACCTGTCTTTACGTGCATAAGTCGATAATCTGAATTTATGCTCACAACTGCCCCCAGGTGAGATGACCTAATCCATATGATATTCCAATGTACATACTAAAAAGGCATCATCAAAGGTAAATTCCGGTTATGGAACTTTACTTGATCATGCCTTTTTATAATGGTTCTTAAATTAGGATATTTTACTGAATGTGTTCGTTACTCCTTGTTTCTGTTCTGTTTGCATTTTTTTTATGTCGAGACGTAACCAGATGGAAATGGCGAATGCTATCGCAATCAATGCTGCGAAAACGTAGAATACCGGAATGTAACTGTTCGTACTTTCCCTGATTGCAGTAACCAACATTGGGCCGCAAACCCCGCCTAGAGACCATGTAGTTAAAAGATAACCGTGGATGGCACCGATTTCCTTAGTGCCAAATAAATCCCCGGCAAATGCAGGGAGATTAGAAAATCCTCCTCCATAACAACTAACGACCAATAAGATGAGTCCTTGGAACAATAGTGTATTTGTAGTCGTTGGAAGTAAAAGGAACGCACCGATCTGTATGATGAAGAAAATGACGAAAACATTTGGACGGCCAATATAATCAGATGCCGCTGCCCAGCCAAGTCTTCCTCCGCCATTAAAGATTCCCATTATTCCGACTAATGTTGCTGCACCTGCCACTGACAGCCCGACAACGTCTTGAGCCATAGGTGAAGCAACCGAAATCATCATGATCCCTGCACTTGTATTGATCAATTTCATGGACCATAACATCCAGAAGTGTTTAGTTTTAACCGCTTCTTTTGCAGTTAATTGCCTTAAGTCTTTTTTCAGTTCTTTCTTACCGGACTCAATATCTTTCTTCATTCCTTCAGGCAGCCAGTTGGCTTTTGGAGGTGCAATATAGGAGGCCCCTAAGAACATCAGTATGAAATAGCCTGCGCCTAAAATATAATATGTAGTATATATGCCGACGGATTCCATAAGGCTTGCAGCGACTGGGGCTGTAATGAGAGCTCCGGCACCGAAACCTAATACTGCCATTCCTGTTGCCAATCCCCTGCGATCTGGGAACCATTTGACTAAAGTGGATACTGGTGAAATGTACCCGATTCCCATACCAAGACCACTTAACACCCCATAAGTCAATAGGTAGAGCGGAAGTGAATCGACCATTACCGCTAAACCGGAACCGGCTTGTCCTAATCCGAATAATACAGCCGCGACCATAGCTGACTTTCGTGGTCCATTTTTTTCTACGAACTTGCCAAAGAAGGCAGCAGAAGTTCCTGCAAGCGCCATCATTATTGTGAATGCTAACGTTACTTCAGTTTCTGACCACCCCATGGTTTCGACTAATGGTTTTTTGTAAACGCTATATGCGTATGCACCGCCAATGGATAGGTGAATGGCGATAGCGGATAAAGCGATTAACCATCTGTTTTTTGTCATCTTGTTACCCCTTTTCTTCAAAATTAAGAAAGTAGCATGCGTTTTATCTATAATATAAGGTTTTGCATGCGTTTCATCTATCTTGTTGAATAAGTATATAAGAATATTATTTAGTAGTAAACTACTAAATTGAAATTCATGTAAAATTTTCCTCGTGCTTAGAGTTGGAAAAAACACTTTATGGATTCGGATTAAAATGTTATATATTCTAAGGATTTTAATATACATATAAGGTTTGCAGGTATTGCTGAGGTGTATTATTCACGAATCTGCCCAAAAGTCTTTTCATTTAGCGATTTTCCTGATTACAAAAAGGGAAACGATTGAATTTACTCTAAAGGTGCGATGAACCAGAATTATTCTCATTGGCTTTAAAGTGATTATTTTGATAAAATTAATATAATATTCAAGACATATAAGCGTACCACTCGGAATTGATATTTTTAGTGGTTTCAGGAATAATTGATTCTTTTTTCAGGAATCATAGTCTGGAAATCAAAGAAAAACCAATTTATTTTAAAAAATTCCGAAAATTTCGTCTTAAAGGCTTGAACTATGATTCCTTATAGGAGTAAACTAATGAAAGATAGATTTTATGGAAGTGAAATCTTGTAAATTTAATCAACAAGGGGTTTTGGTAATGAAGGAACATGACATGCAAATCACGCTTAGTACAACAAAGAAAGAAAAACCACAAGCGGACCAGCTTGAGTTCGGTAAGCAGTTTACCGATCATATGTTTATTATGGATTACACACAAGGGCAAGGGTGGCATGATCCAAGAATTGTTCCTTATCAACCGCTCTCATTGGAGCCGTCAGCTATGATTTTTCACTATGGTCAATCCGTTTTTGAAGGATTGAAGGCATATGCTACACCAGAGGATGAAATTATCTTATTCCGTCCGGAAAAGAATTTCCAACGCTTAAATAGTTCGAATAGCCGATTATGCATACCGGATGTCGACGTTGATTTCGCGTTGAAGGCCTTAAAGACTTTAATTAGCGTTGATAAGGATTGGGTTCCCCAGGCAGAAGGGACATCTTTATATATCAGGCCATTCATTATAGCTACTGAGCCTTATCTTGGAGTATCTCCATCGAATAAGTATCAGTTCATCATCATCATGTCACCAGTGGGATCGTATTATAAAGAAGGCATCCATCCAGTTAAAATTGCAGTGGAGTCAGCTTTTACACGTGCAGTTAATGGAGGTACAGGTGAAGCCAAAACGGGCGGTAATTATGCATCGAGCCTAAAAGCCCAGGAAGTATCCGAAAAGATGGGTTATGCTCAAGTTCTTTGGTTAGACGGAGTGGAGAAAAAATATATCGAAGAAGTTGGAAGTATGAATGTTTTCTTCAAAATTAATGGTGAAATCATCACCCCTGCTTTAAATGGAAGCATCCTTCCGGGTATTACTCGTGATTCCATTATAGAATTGCTGAAACATTGGGGTCTTCCCGTGTCGGAAAGACGCATCTCGATGGAGGAAGTCCATGAAGCCTATAAATTGGGTCACTTGGAAGAGGCCTTTGGAACGGGAACAGCCGCGGTCATATCACCAATTGGTGAATTTTTGTGGAATGGTGAAGAAATGCTTGTTCAAAGCGGAGAAACGGGCGAACTTTCCAGAAAGCTTTATGATACACTGACAGGTGTCCAAACAGGTAAAGTCGCAGACGAGTTGAACTGGACTACTAAAGTTGAAGAAAAAGTGACTCAATGATACTTAAAAAAACCTTCTTTGAAGGTTTTTTTTTTTGCTTTCAAATAATCATTTTGTGCCTTATGGCAACTGCGACGGCCTCGGTCCGGTGATTCACTCCCAATTTCCTGATGGCAGAAGAAATATGATCTCTGACAGTAAATTCACTAACGCTCATTTTAGATGCCATTTGCTTTAATCCCATCCCATTCGCTAAATATTGAAGGACCTCCACTTCACGTTTGCTTAGAAGGTAAGTGGGAGGGGCGGAATCGAATGTTGAACTGACAGCCAGTTTCAAATAATGGGAAAGCTTCATTAAATCATTCTTGGTAACGGGCTTGTTGGCGTGGATGGGGTCAACCAACACTAAACCGATGGCCAAGTCATTCACAATTATCGGAATGATTGCCAATGAAGTGATGGAAAATCTTTTGACGTATTTTGCAGGGATGGAGGATTTCGCATGCTGGATGGTTAAGTATATGGGCTTGTTATGGATGACTGCTTGGTGGATCGGGTATATATCATGAATATTTTCCCTGACATTATGTAGTGAAAAGGTACCTTCAACTGTACATGCACAAATTCCTTCACCCATTCCTGTTAAACATGAGTAACTGAATAAAGATGCTCGTTGAAATGAAAAAAAATCCACACAGCCCTTTACGATCATTTGTGATTTATTTGCCATATCTTTTTGTTGGGAAATCTTTTTTACATGTTTCATCAGAGTTTCCTCAAGCATTCGACTTAATTCCTCCCTACATTTTCAGTACTAGGATAAATGCTACTAATATCTTACAATATAATGAAAACTCTTACAAATTTAAAAATCCTTAGAGATTCAAAAGTTTAAAGTTCATAATTTCAAGGAGGCATTACCATGAAAAGAAAGAGTTTAACGACAACAAGCAGGAGTTTTAGAGAAGATACCCTACCATTTAAACTTTACCAAAAGGCAAAGAAATTCGGTATATGGAATCCTCGAGACATTGATTTCAGCCAGGATAAAGAAGATTGGAAGTCATTTACTGACATTGAAAGGGAAGTGTTATTACGGATCATTTCCCTTTTTCAGGGCGGGGAAGAAGCCGTGACTTTGGATTTGCTGCCGCTCATAATGACAATAGCCAAAGAAGGCCGGATCGAAGAAGAAATGTACTTAACGACATTTTTGTTCGAGGAAGCGAAGCATATGGAGTTCTTTCGCTACACATTAGATCAAATTGGTGAAACGGGTGATTTGACGGTTTATCACTCAGACACTTATAAATCGATTTTTTATGAAATTTTGCCTGAAACGATGGAGAAACTTTTAACCGATCAATCACCAGAAGCCTTGGCAGAAGCAGCCACTGTTTATAATATGTTTACCGAAGGCGTTCTTGCAGAAACTGGATATTTCGGGTTCTATCAGACTCTCGAAGCTAATAAAATGATGCCTGGTTTATTAAAAGGTGTGGGTTTTTTGAAGAAGGATGAATCACGCCATATTGCATATGGGACTTTCCTGCTGCAGCGAATCATCAGTGAACATCCACATATCTTTAAACAGGTTGAAAAGAGGATGGAGGAGCTTTCACCACTGGCCATCACGTTAAATACGGAGGGATATGATCGGTTAGGAAATCCCTTTGGTAATGACCAACAAGCTGTATTGAATTTTACCCTGAAACAATTATCAGAGCGGATGGAGATATTAGCCAGGGCAAAAGGGAAAGGGATTGAAGAAATCTATCAAAGCAATGAAAAGGAATATGGGGTTTTGTAATGCAGAAATAAGATACAAGCATACTGTGAGTTTACATTTGTTAAAGGGATGGCCATTAGGAACTTGAATGCAGCGTATGGACGATCCTTAACTGCGAATATACTATTTAATCCGAGGTGAAAAAACGATATGAAGGTAAATGCTCATTCGAATTTTTGGTTAAGGTCTTCTGTTTACAGTGGCACTAACACTCGTTCACTCATTCCGGGCCTATTCAATGGTCTTGGGGCAACAAGGATTCTGCTCGTGAGCGATGCTGGCTTGGAAAATGCCGGCGTCGTTAAAAAAGTTACCGAAACTTTTGAGCAGCAGAAATTAGGTGCCAAAGCTGAAATAGTTGGACAGTTTATTGATGTTACACAAGACGCAGCGAGTAAATGTGTAAACGAAGCATTGAATTATGCACGCGAAGTTCATGCCGATGCCATCCTTGCCATTGGCGGAGGGAGCGTCATCGATACCGCAAAAGCATTGAAATACGGATTATATAAAAACATTACGGATATAAATGATTCAATACCAAGCGGTTTTCTATATGAGGGTTTTCCAAAAGCACAATCCATGAATATCCCGCATATTTCCGTAGCCACAACAGCAGGGACGGGTTCTGAAGTGTCCCCGATCGCAGTCATATATAATGAACATAAAAAAGTAAAAATGAATATATACAATGTATTTTTAAGTTCGGATGTAGCGATTCTAGATCCCGAGTTAACAGTCGGACTGCCGTCTGACATTACGGCGTTTACTGGTGCAGATGCATTGACACATGCAATTGAAGCGATCATTTCACCTGCTGCGACATCAATAACCGATGCATATGCATTTCAGGCCATTAGAGTTATTGAAAGAAATTTACCGAGGGCCGTAAAGGATGGAACGAATATTGAAGCTAGAATGGAAATGCTTCATGGAAGCATGATGGGAATCACTGCATTTTGCAGTGCATTGAATGCGATTCCGGTTCATAACTTTGCCCATGCATATGGGGCGTTATTCCGTATTCCGCATGGACTGGCCAATGCAGTATTATTACCGGTCGTCATGGAATCAATCCCGGATTTATACCTTGAAAAGGCCCATTTGATAGCTGAAGCCTTTAGTGTGAAAATACAGGATGAAGATTCAAAAGGAATCTTAGCGAAAGTGGTAGAAAAGCTACGTGCCTTCCTATTTGATCTTGGGCTGCCCTGCGACTTCAGCGCCTATGGAATTAACCAGTCGGATATGGAAAGGATTCTGAAAGCAGTAATGACCGATCCAGCTGCCGCTAATTACCCGATGTCGGAGGAATTAATAATGTCGGTTGTTTCAAGAGTTTCACCGGTAAGAATTAACTGATACTAAAAAAGCCAGCCCGTAAAGGTTGGCTTTTATTACGTTGTAACGATTAAGCACCAAAATTTCACATCCAAACAGTTCATTCCGTTATTTGATGTCTAAGAACTACAGTGATAGACTCTGGTTAATGTTTTTTTCCTAAGTTTTCCTGTGCCATCTTTATAAGTTCCTTGACCATGCCCCCGCCTAATTTTCCACCTATTTTTCCATTCTGCTTGGATGTCAGTTCACCGTTATAGTCTTTTTTCAACGGTACGCCAATTTCTTTTGCTACTTCAAACTTTGCCTCTTCGGGATTCTTTGTACCAGCGATTTTGGCTTTTAAATCATCAAGGCCTTGTTGCGCTTCAGATACCAATATTTTCCTTCTCCTTGCCATTTAGCAACCAACCTCCTATTTTTTCTTAGGTTATCCTAATGAAGTGAAAATGATAAACCTGATTTGCAGTCCGAAGAAGTTTTAGTTTATTTAAAGCGGGTAACATATAATAAAACGACGATTTAAGGAGAAAAATGATGCTGACTGCGAATTCAAGTTTATTAACAAAAGAAGATATGACAAATCCCGATCGAGTGCCGCAATGGCTAATCAAGGAATATCAAACATTCCATGAAACAGTGACCGATAAAACCTTTCCTTGTTATTTTGGTATGAAAGCTGAAAATAAAGGGGAACTTCGTTATGCTTATATCACACAGGAAGATTGGTCCAATCTCCCAAAAGCAGTGGAAAGCTTTCTTGATTTATTTCAGGAACCACCATATATAAGGCATGGACTTTTTGTTTTTATGGAGCCTGAATCGATTGAGGGTGATATAGAATTTTACCGTAAAAGGTTTTGGGAGATCCTGCAATACCTGCATGAAGCGGATGTAAAACCTTGGCCAATTGAAAAGCCTAAAGATCCGGATCATTATTTATGGGACTATCATTTTGCCGGGGAACCAATCTTTGTCTTTGGTAATGCACCCGCTTATAAACAGCGTAAAACTCGCGATTTAGGAAATAGCCTCGTCCTTGGATTCCAGCCCCGGATGATCTTTGAAGGCTTGGAAGGAACGGAAAAAGGCGGAATCATGTCGCGTGAAAAGGTCCGGGAACGAGTTGAGAAATGGGATAATCTCCCAAAGCATCCTGATATCAGTCACTTTGGCGATGTAAATCATAATGAATGGAAACAATTTTTCATAGGGGATGATATAGAACCGATAAAAGGTAAGTGTCCCTTCCATCATAAACAATTACCGTAACCGTGAGCAAATTGCTCTCGGTTTTTTTGCGTTTGAAAATAAAAAACATAATCCTTGCCTTATTGGATTTTCAGTTTTATAATGTGAAAGTAGCAATTGCAGTTAATTCGAGATATATGGATTAAATGCTATTTTTTATAAAATATACAAAATTAACAATTGGGGGAACGAAAATGTCTAAAGTATTGTTTGTTAAATCAAATGACCGCCCAGCGGATCAAGCTATCAGTGTCAAAATGTATGAAACGTTTTTGAACGCATATAAGGAAGCAAATAGTAGCGATGAAATAACTGAATTGGATTTATTTGAATTGAATTTGCCTTATTACGGAAATACTGCAATCACTGCCTTATATAAACGCAACCAAGGCATGGAATTGACTGAAGAAGAAGTGGAAATTGCTGATATTGTGCAACAATACTTGAATCAATTCCTTGCTGCCGATAAAGTGGTATTTGCCTTCCCGCTATGGAACGCAACGGTTCCGGCACCATTGGTAACTTATATTTCTTATCTTGCCCAAGCGGGAACAACATTCAAATATACAGCTGAAGGCCCAGTTGGCTTAGCCGGAGATAAAAAAGTGGCCTTACTTAATGCACGCGGATCCGATTATGCATTGCCTGGAATGGAAGCCGGCGAAATGGCAGAGAAATACGTAACGATGAATCTAAACTTATGGGGTATTAAAAATCCAGAAACGGTCGTAATCGAGGGACATAATCAATACCCAGATCGCTCACAGGATATCGTTGCAGAAGGATTGGCGAAAGTTGCTGAAACTGCAGCAAAATTCTAATTTTTTTAAAGAAAACCAGTATGTATTTTTAGCATACTGGTTTTTCTATGCAGATTTTTCTGAAAGTCGATTATAATAAAGGGTAAGCTATAAGCATGAAAGGAAGTGCAGACGATATGCAAACGTTTAAATCACGTGACGAATTAAAGATAGAAGAAACTTGGAATTTAAAGGATATTTACGAAGATCAGGCTAATTGGGAAAAAGATTATCAAGAAGTCCTGAAGATGACAGAAAAATTAAAAACTTACGATGGCCATATTCAGTCAGCTCAAGATTTATTCGAGTATTTACGGTTAAGTGAGGAAGTTGGCTACATTTATAACAAGCTATATGTATTTGCCATGCTTCAAGCCGATTTGGATACACGGGTCACCTCATCACAAGCATTGCTGGATCGAGCTGGTAAGTTAGGGCAGAAAATAAGTAATGCTTCTGCATTCTTCATGCCGTTTCTACTAAGCCTGGAAGAACAAACATTAAAAGGGTACATAAATGAAGTCGAGGGTTTGAAATATTTTGAAGAGGATTTACTGGATTCTTTCCGCTATAAAGCCCATGTATTAACGAAAGAACAAGAAGAGGTGCTTTCCCAAATAGGCGAAGCCTTTTCAGCTCCACAAAAAACGTTCGGAATGATCAACAATGCGGATATAAAATTTGGGGAAGTTACGAATGAAGACGGCGAGAAGGTAGAGCTGACGCGAGGAATGTATTCCAAATTGATTGAAGATGATGATCGGAATAAAAGAAAAGAGGCTTATTTCGCATATTATCAGCCATATGTACAATTGAAGAATACAATCGCTTCCACACTTGCAACGGCAATCAAAAATAATGTGAATCTTTCAAAGCTAAGAAATTATCCATCTGCCTTGGAAAAATCCTTATTTGGAGATCAAGTTCCAAAAGAGGTTTATGATAATCTGATTATGTCTACTAAGCAAAATATCGGACCCATGCATAAATACATTCATTTAAGAAAAAAATTGCTGGGTGTAGAAGAATTGCGTGCTTATGATTTAAGTGTACCATTAGTCGAAGGGGCTAAAGAGGAGATTTCTTACGATGATGGTTTTGCTTTGATGGTGGAGGCACTAAAGCCACTTGGCGAAGAGTATATCACAATCCTTAAAACCTTTAAGGAAAACAGGTATATCGACGTCAGGGAAACACCTGGAAAACGTTCAGGTGCTTACAATTTAGGACTTTATGGTGTTCACCCTTTCATCCTATTAAATCATCGTGATGATTTAGACAGTGTATTTACACTTGCACATGAATCTGGACATGGCATGCATTCATACTATAGCTCAAAATACCAACCGCAAATAAGTGCTGGGTATTCCATTTTTGTCGCTGAAGTTGCTTCCACTGTGAATGAAATCCTTTTGATTCGCCATTTAATTAAGACAACAAAAGACGTACAAAAGAAAAAACATTTACTTAACCATTTCATAGATAGTTTTAAAGGGACATTCTTCACACAAGTGATGTTTGCGGAGTTCGAAAAGATTGTACATGAAAAAGCTGAAAATGAAGAACCTCTAAATGCCGAGGTTTTTAATACAGCCTATGAATCGATATTTCGTGCATATAATGGAGACGAAATAAGTTTCGATGAAGAAGTGAAGTATGGCTGGTCACGCATCCCACACTTTTATCGTCCATTTTATGTCTACAAATATGCTACTGGTTACGTTTCAGCCATTACGATCGCTGATAAGATCCTTGCTGGGGACAAAAAAACACTTGAAAGTTATTTGACTTTCTTGAAAAGCGGGAGTTCCGATTTCCCATTGGAGCTGCTTAAGAAAACAGGAGTGGATTTAACGAAACCTGAGCCAATCGAAAATGCAATGAAGATTTTCAGTGATCTCGTCGACCAATTCAGTGAGTTGACAGAAGGCTAATCTAAACCATTTCTTCCAAAAGAGCCCATGGTATGTGTGTATAAAAAATGCTATAGTTAAAACATTGGCGTATGAAAGGCCCAATCAATAGATTGGGCCTTATTTTATATGCAAAAGAAACAGGTAATTCGCGAAAAAAGTCATGATGACAGCGTTATTTTCAACATCGGAGCCTAGCCAATGGGCCAGTTTCTTCGTACTACAATGGCATATTTTGTGAGGAAAGTGAAAAATGAATACGACAGTTAATTATATAAAAGAATGGCAGCAGGCACTTCAACTTGAAATCCTGCATTTGAAAAAATATGGCAGCACAAAATACTTGGTTTCGAACGGCCATCAGCTTACAAGTGACGGTTCCTTCAACTATTATTTTGAAACAGGTTCATCGGTAAAAATCCCTGTCGGTTCACTCGTTCGACTTGAATGGGGAGGGATTAAACAGGATGGAAGGATCCTCTCATCGGAAGGGAAAAGTATAATCATTGTTTTTGATCGCTCGTTAGGCGATATCATCGGAGAAGCCTTTTTATACCATGACCCCTGGGAATTGCTGGAGCAATTGATCATCCGCTTGGATGAAATCAAGAGAAGTAAAAGGAAAAGGCTTCGAATCAAGCGCCTGATGGATCCGTCCATGCCGCAAAAACATCCTTTAACTGAAAAACAAAGCAGCGTGAAAGAATTGTATGCCCGCTCGAAGCTCAATCCAGTCACTTTTGTTTGGGGACCGCCTGGAACAGGAAAAACCTATACTTTGGCCCGTACAGTAGCCAATCATTATTTACAAGCTAAAAAAGTTCTGGTTTTGTCCCATAGCAACCAGGCTGTGGATGTTTTGATGGCTGAAATTTCATCATTCATTAAAAAGAAAGATCGTTTCATAGAAGGTGATGTGCTTCGCTATGGATCTCAAATCGGTGAATCACTAGCTATCCATGATGATATTGTTACGGGGCAATTATTAGGTAAACATGAACCGACATTAATTAAAGAAAAAGAAGAACTTGGCGAAGAGAAACGCCTTTTAAAATATGACTTGGCAGGATCCTTCAGTAAAAGGGATACAGATCAGTTAATTGAGATAGAGAAAAAGCTGGCCAAAGTCTTGGAGAAAATCCGCCAAAAAGAGGTTCAATTCGTAAAAGAAGCAAAAGTAATCGGGACGACCTTAGCTAAAGCCGCAAATGACGAAACGGTTTATCAAAAGGAGTATGATCTGGTCATCTTGGATGAAGCGAGTATGGCTTACGTTCCTCAGGTGGCTTTTGCTGCAGCGTTAGCCAAGCATATTATCGTTTGTGGTGATTTCAAACAATTGCCGCCCATTGCTTCGGCTCGTGATTCCCTCGTGAAACTTTGGCTGAAGGAAGACATATTTCATCGGGCCGGTGTCGCCCAGTCTGTTGAAGAAGGAGAACTCCATCCCCATTTATTCCTATTAAAGGAACAGCGCCGCATGCATCCGGATATTTCGGCTTTCACTAATCGTGTCGTCTATAATGATTTTGTTGGCGATCATAAAAGTGTTGCGACTAGCAGGGAGGGCATAATGCTGGCGGAACCGTTTGCCAATAGGGCAGCGGTGCTTCTGGATACTAGCTTAGCAGGGGAATATTGCATCACTGAACGGACATCCCACTCGCGAATGAATTTATGGCAATTGCTTTTATCTTTTCAGCTGATTCATGAAGCTTATGTGGGCGGTTCAAGGTCAATTGGTTATGTTGCACCATATCGGGCTCAGGCAGAATTAATGGAAAAACTATTGGATGACTTATATGAAAAAGAACGGCAAACTGCGGATATCATCGCTGCAACTGTACATCGTTTCCAGGGAAGTGAACGTGAGATGATGATTTTTGACACAGTAGATAGTTATCCGCAAAACAGGGCTGGAATGTTATTGACAGGAAGAGAAAGTGAAAGGCTGATTAACGTGGCCATAACAAGGACTAAGGGTAAGTTTGTACATGTATGTGACACTTCGTTTGTTAACAAACACGTTTATCGCAGTAAAACACTTCGTCAGCTTGTCGATCATCAAATTCAAAATGATCAGATTGTATCAAAGAAAGACATTGGAAAATGGGTTAACCACCAGCACCCGAAATTACGATGGATGCATGCCCGTAAATTGGGGGACTTTCAGGAAGATATTGAATCAACCAAACATGACATGGTTATCGCTATACCGGATTTGAACAGTTTGTCGGAAGAATGGCAGCAATATTTAATGAAACGGAACCCTGCAGTGAAATTGACAATCATATCAGCAAAAAGAAATCCTGATATCAACTCGGATCATTTTATTTGTTCACCTATTTCCTTTTCCTTTATCATCTTTGATCATCGAGTTATCTGGCTAGGTTTGCCCGTAGAGTCCAATAATCGGGTTCATCCCCCATTTATAGCGGCTCGTCTGGATTCGGAAATAATGGCGGATGAATTACTATCTCAATTCAAAAAAAGTGAATAGCTTTGGAAAGCCCTATAAAAGGGCTTTTCTTTTTTACATATATTCCTTAAATGAACTCGGTAGAATAAATAAAGACCATTTTGAGCCACTTTCGTCCTTTATGTATTAAACCAAACACCTCGCTAGAATATACTATTTACTTTTACTCCCCAATTTGGATTCAACTCCTTATATTTTCTGTTAAAGGCTGCAAACTAAACTAACAAAGCGAGCGTTTAAGGCGACTTTCGACTGGTTATGATTTACGATTAAGTTATGAAAGCCAAGAAAGGAGGTAACAAAATGAAATTGAGCATATTGGATCAATCCCCGATTGCATCCGGACAATCAGCACAAGAAGCTTTGCAGGCTTCACTTCAACTCGCTCAAGAAGGAGATAGGCTGGGTTATTACAGAATCTGGTTAACTGAACATCATGATCTGCCTGGCCTGGCCTGTTCCGTTCCAGAGGTTTTGATAAGCTATGTTGGTGCACAAACAAAAAATATCCGGATTGGATCAGGGGCAGTGCTGCTTCCACATTATAAGCCATACCGAATAGCAGAGACATATAATATGCTAGCCACACTTTTTCCAGGCCGGATTGATATAGGAATGGGACGTGCTCCTGGTGGATCTGCCGAAGCAACTATGGCCTTATCCGATAATTTCCTTCAGAATGTATACAAAATGCCCGAACTTGTTCAAGAACTGTTGAATTTTCTAAGAGATGAATTTCCGAAAGAACATCCGTTTTCAAATGTCTCTGCTGCTCCTATTCCAATGGTATCCCCTGAACCATGGATATTGGGAACAAGCGGGAAAAGTGCAAAACTTGCCGCTGAGAATGGAACTGGATACGCGTTTGGGGAATTCATGAGCGAAAATGATGGTGTGCATAGTTTTAAACAGTACCGTGAGCACTTTCAAAAAAAAGGGTTACTCAAAGCACCTAAAACGATTATTACGGTATCGGCCATTTGTGCTGAAACGGAAGAATATGCGAAAGAAATCGCCCTCAGCAACACCCTATGGAAAATTCAAAGTGGACATGGGGAAAGAAAGCAAGTTCCAAGTATAGAAGAGGTAAGGAATCATGAATGGACTGAAAAAGAAAAAACACAGATGGAAACCATGCATAAAAAACTGATTTATGGTACCCCTTCACAAGTTAAGGATCGACTATTGACGATTCAGGAGAAATATCAAGCAGATGAAATCATGCTGATAACCATCACTCATAAGTTGGAGGATCGGCTTAATTCGTTTCGATTGATTGCCAGGGAAATCCTTAACAGTTAATCCCCTTAAGCATTTTATGTGCATTTTTTGTGTATTTTCTATATGATGGCTTTGCGTCCGATTTATCATAATTGAAAGAAAGAAGATGAAGATATGAATGCTGATCAACATGCAAAGAAACTTGGCGACATTTCTTTTTCCGTTCTGGACTTGGCTTCTATAGTTGAGGGTGGCACAGTTTCGGGAGCTTTTAAAAATACAGTAGAATTAGCTAAACATGCGGAGCAATGGAATTACAACCGTTTCTGGGTTGCGGAACATCATAGCATGCCTGGGATTGCAAGCTCTGCAACGTCAGTGCTTATAGGCTATGTTGCAGGCAGGACTGAAAGAATTCGGGTGGGTTCTGGAGGCATAATGCTACCGAATCATGCACCGCTGGTTATCGCAGAACAATTTGGAACATTGGAAGCAATGTATCCTGGCAGAATAGATTTAGGACTGGGGCGTGCTCCGGGAAGCGACCAATATACAGCCATGGCACTTCGGGGTGATGTACGTAATAACGGTCAGGATTTTCCTGAACAATTGGCGCAGCTCCGTAGCTATTTAGATGCGGATTCTAAACATAATCGTGTTCGCGCCATTCCTGGAGAAGGGCAGGACATCCCGATTTGGCTGCTTGGTTCAAGTGGGTTCAGTGCAGCATTATCAGCACAGCTGGGATTGCCATTTTCATTTGCAAGCCATTTTTCCCCTGAAAATACTCAACCAGCTTTAGCCCGCTACCGCAATAATTTCCAACCATCCGACGTTCTAGATAAACCTTATGTTATGGTTGGTATCAATGTTTTTGCAGCCGATACTACGGAAGAAGCGCAAAGGATTGCTACATCTTATCAACAGCAGTTCTTGAATTTGATACGGAACACGCCAGGTCAACTTGCTCCTCCAGTTGATACGATGGAAGGCCTTTGGACAGAATATGAAAAGGCCATTGTCATGAAGCAACTGAATGCTTCCATTATAGGAAATCCTAAAGAGGTAAAAGAGCAGTTGCAGTCATTTTTAAATGAAACACAGGCGGATGAAATGATTATAAACTCTGCCATTTATGATCAGGAAGCACGCCTTCGTTCTTATGAAATCATTGCAGAGGTTACTGGAATGAAATAATTATTAAAGAATGAGCTTGCAGATCCCATGTCTGCAAGCTTTTTTATAAAAATACATACCGATTGGCTTCATAAACAAAGTTAGGAGAGAGTAATGAAACGAGAAGATCCTTTATCCTTAATATTTCACTTCACAGATAAACAAGGTGACAGCAGGCCACTATATTTTGCGAATCCGAAAAAAGTGATCACCGCCCATTCAATTGAAGATGTCCTTCCCCAATTCCAAAAAGTCCAGGAAGCGATCGAACAGGGGAATTATGCAGCGGGATATGTTTCCTATGAAGCGGCCCCTGCTTTTGAACAATCCTTTAAAGTAAAAGATGGAGCCAAAATGCCATTATTATGGTTTGGGATTTTTGATAAACCGGAAGAGGAAATACCTGAAAAAATGACCGGGGCATTTAATTTAGCTGAATGGCAATCAGAAACGGATTCAAATGCCTATCGTTCTGGATTTCAAAGAATAAAATCAGAAATCAAGAAAGGCAACACATACCAAGTCAATTATACGATGCGTTTGCAATCCCAGTTCGAGGGAGATGACTTCGCGTTTTTTGAACGTTTGAAGAGAGCCCAACGCTCGAACTATAGTGCATATTTGAACGTGGGTTCACATCGAATCCTATCGGCTTCACCCGAGTTGTTTTTTCGTTGGGAAGATGGTCAGTTGATTACTCGGCCCATGAAGGGAACGGTAAAGCGGGGAACGACACTGAAAGGGGATCAGCTCAATGCTGAATGGTTGGCAGCCTCGGAAAAGAATCAAGCTGAAAACTACATGATTGTGGACCTGCTAAGAAATGATTTGGGAATGATTGCAGAACCAGGAAGCGTCGAAGTTCCACAACTTAAGGCAATTGAAAAATATCCGACCGTTTGGCAAATGACATCCACGATTACAGCCGATACGAATCCAGGAACAACAATCATTGATATATTCAAGGCCCTTTTTCCTTGTGGATCGATAACAGGGGCACCTAAAATTAAAACGATGGAAATCATCGCTGATATCGAGAATTCACCACGTGAAGTTTATTGCGGTGCAATCGGGTTCATCACGCCTGAATCCGAAGCTGTTTTTAATGTGCCGATTCGTACGGTCGTGATCGATAAGGAAACAGGGAAAGCCGAGTATGGGGTAGGCGGGGGGATCACTTGGGATTCCGAGTTATCGGAAGAATATGACGAAGCCTTTTTAAAAGCCAAATTATTGACGGTGGAAAGGCCTGCTTACAAACTATTGGAATCGATAAAGCTCAGCGATGGCGAATATTATTTGTTGAATGATCATATCGACCGGATGAAACAATCCGCTGAGTACTTCGATTATCGATTCTCTGAATCGTATCTTAGAGATCGACTCCAAAAGTATGCGGAAATAAACCATGGGACGTTGCAAAAAGTAAGGGTACTACTACATGAAAATGGCGAGTTAGAAGTCTCGGGACAAGCAATCAAGCCCCTTGATCCAGAATTCAAGGCCATACTGGCCGAAGTTCCAATATCAACGGCAAATCCATTTCTATTTCATAAGACCACCAATCGTGATGTCTATGAAAGCTTTCAAACGAATAATCCCGACTTCCAGGATGTTCTGCTTTGGAATGAAGAAGGATTCATCACGGAATTCACGAACGGAAATGTAGTGGTGAAGATAAATGGTGACCTCTATACCCCTCCGGTGGAATCAGGTCTGCTTGCTGGAACGTTTCGTCAAGAATTGATCAGGAAGAAGGAAATCAAGGTAAAAAACATTTCTAAGGCTGACCTCAATAACGCAGAGGAAATTTGGTTCATTAATAGTGTGCGAGGGAAATTAAAAGTGAATTTAACTTTCTAAGCTGATAATTCGTAAAAAAGTGAAAATTGTAATCTTTATTGCAGTTTGTTGAGTTATAGTAGATGATGAATACTACATATACGGAGGGGACTGCTGTGGAGATGCCTAAAATCGCAGGTTTATCAATTATGGATTGGAAAGCGAAAGATCCTATACTTAATAATGTGGTGGAGATGAATGAAGTCTTCTGGACGAATCCGCATTACGGTAACGAACAAGAAAATTCTATCGTCCAAGCTGAACAAGTTAAATCGGCTGAAGAAAGATTAAATAGATTTGCCAATTATATAATTAAAGCATTTCCAGAAACCGAACCAATGGAGGGGATCATTGAATCACCCCTAGTCGAGATTCCTTTCATGCAAAAAAACTTGGAAACATCCTATGGAACTAAAATTGCGGGAAAACTTTTGCTGAAATGTGACAGCCATTTACCTATATCAGGTTCAATCAAGGCACGCGGAGGTATTTATGAGGTCTTAAAACGTGCTGAGGAAATAGCAATGAAGCATGGCGGTTTAAAGCGGACTGATAATTATGGAGTACTTGCGAGTGATGAATATAAGGAGCTTTTTTCAAAATATTCGATTGCTGTCGGTTCAACCGGTAATTTAGGAATGAGTATTGGAATAATAAGCGCGAAGCTGGGATTTAAAGTAACGGTTCATATGTCTGCAGATGCTAAACAGTGGAAAAAGGATAAATTAACAAGTCTGGGTGTCATTGTAAAGGAATATGATGATGATTACAGTAAAGCTGTAGAAGAAGGACGTAAAGAAGCATCACTTGATCCCGATTGCCACTTTATTGATGATGAAAATTCCATGGATCTGCTGCTAGGTTATGCGACGGCTGCAACGCGCCTGAAGAAACAATTGAAAGAAATGTCCATTACAGTAGATGAAGATCATCCTTTGTTAGTGTACTTACCATGCGGAGTGGGCGGCGGCCCCGGCGGCATAACATATGGGCTCAAGTTAGCCTTTGAAGATGATGTACATTGTTTTTTTGCAGAGCCGACACATTCACCCTGCATGACGCTTGGATTGATGACAGGCCTTCATGACAAAGTTTCCGTTCAGGACTTTGGTATCGATAATAAGACGGAAGCGGATGGTCTTGCAGTAGGAAGGCCTTCAGCATTGGTTTCCAGTATGATGACGACCATGTTAAGCGGCAGCTATACCATAGAGGATAAAAGGTTATTCGAACTGCTCAAGGAAATGGCAGAGACGGAAGGCCATTATTTAGAGCCATCTGCCCTAGCAGGAGCATTTGGTCCGATACAACTTTTGTCAGCTCCAGAAGGAAGGGAATATCTTATGGATCAAAAACTGCTGGATAAAATGAACCAGTCGACGCATGTCATCTGGGCGACCGGCGGGAGCATGGTACCAAAAGATATGATGGAACTGTATTTATCTAAAAGTTAAAAAATTCCACAAGAGTGAAATTTTCAGAATCCAGGCAAACTCTTAGAAAAGTGAGTTTGCCTGGATTCTTTTTATTCGAAAAACCTCTCAGTTGTTTTCAGACGAAGCAGTTTTTCGTCCAAACCGCACTCTATTTGACCGACAACGAATTATTCGAACCCCGGAGCATACATTTTGCGGTCTATGATTCCATTCCCTTGTAATCGCTGGTCAAGCTGCATCTGCGGGAATAGCGAGTCCAAAGGAGACCCCACAGGCGCAATTGCGACAAGGAGGCTCCCGGACACCGCCCGCGGAAAGCGAGTGCCCTACGTTCCAATCAACGTTCAATATGTCCAAGCTAAAAAAACTGTAGACAAACTCGATTTTAATCGAAGTTTGTCTACAGTCTGTGAAGTTCACGTCAGTGAACTTCTTTTTATTTATATCCCCCATGAGTTCAATAAAAGGTGAATGGCGTTTTTTAATTCGGATTCAGGAATCCCTGCAAAGCCCAATATGATTTTTGGAGGGTGTTCGTCAATTTTTTCGATCGAATATGTCGATAGTCCATAAATTTTGATATGATCTTCGTTTGCCTTTTGAATAAGTGTCTGTTCATCCATGCCGTTCTTGACGATGAGGACGATATGCAATCCTGACCGCTCTCCAATGATTTTTATTTGTTCATGGGGTTTAAATAGATCAATCACTTTATCCAACTTCCGACGGTACACTTTCCTCATCCGATTTAAATGCTTTTCGAAATCACCCTCCTTCATGAACTGTGTCAACACATGCTGATCAATCCGAGAAACGGTTGAATGGTAAAAAGACAATTCCTGTTGGTGCATTTGTAACAATGGAGCGGGAAGGACCATATAACTGATCCGAATTGATGGCATCAATGATTTGGAAAATGACCCTAAATAAATCACCTTATCACCAGCATCCATACTTTGTAAGGAAGGAATTGTTTTTCCACTATAACGAAATTCACTATCATAATCGTCTTCGATAATATATCGGTTTGATGCCCCTTGAGCCCAGTTCAACAATCTCGTCCGTCTGTTAACGGATAGGATCGTCCCATTTGGGAAGTGATGTGAGGGAGTGACATACACAACGTCGATGTTTGAATCTTCAATTTGGTTCACCTTTACGCCTTCCTCATCAATTCGCAGTGGATGGACTTCATTTGGGTAGCTGCGTAAAATCCGATGAATCAAGTGATACCCAGGATCTTCAACACCATAGATGGCATTTTTATCGAATAGAAGGACAAGCTGCTGCAATAAAATTTCCATTCCTGCACCAATGATGATCTGTTCGGGAACACATTGTACACCACGTGCATGATACAAATAATGGGCAATTTCACATCTTAATTCATATTCCCCTTGGGAATCCCCAAGTAAAAGAAGATCTTGATGTGATTCATCGATTTTGCTTTTCATGTATTTTCTCCATTTTTCAAATGGGAAATGTTCCGTGTCAATTTGGCTGGGATGAAAATGATATAGCAATTCCCTTTCTTTATGATTGCTTTGTTCCAATGATACTTGGTTAGTTTGTGTATACTCTAAATCCTCGAATGTTTGAATATAGTACCCTTTTCTTGGTATGACTTCAACGTATCCCTCAGCAGTCAGTTGTTCATATGCAGTCTCGACAGTATTTTGACTTATTTGAAGGAATTCTGCCAATTTCCGTTTGGAAGGCAGTTTTGTGCCGTAAAGAAGACGGCCATCAATGATTTCTTTTTTAATATATGAATATAATTGTTCGTACAAAGCTACTTCACTTAATCGATTTAAATCACATGAAAGCATATTCATTTTTTTTGCCACCTTTTTGAAAAATATTACTGACCCTATTAAATTTATTAAAACTGACACTTTCAATGCGGTCAACTCTTTTTTATACTAAGCCTAACAAATCTAAAAAATGAAAATATTAGGGGGAAGAAAAAAATGGAAAAATTATTAGGAACTGACACAGTAAAAAGAGGAATGGCACAAATGCAAAAGGGTGGCGTAATTATGGACGTCATTAACGCAGAACAAGCAAAAATCGCAGAAGCATCCGGTGCGGTCGCTGTCATGGCATTGGAAAGGGTTCCTTCTGACATCCGTGCGGCTGGCGGCGTAGCAAGAATGGCAGATCCGCGAATTGTCGAGGAAGTAATGAATGCTGTCTCAATCCCGGTCATGGCTAAAGCAAGGATTGGCCATATCGTTGAATCAAGGGTCCTGGAATCCATGGGAGTGGATTATATCGATGAAAGTGAAGTGCTGACACCCGCGGATGAAGAATACCATATCCTAAAAAGTGATTTCACAGTACCTTTCGTTTGTGGCTGCCGTGATTTAGGCGAAGCTGCGCGCCGTATTGGTGAAGGAGCATCCATGCTTCGTACAAAAGGAGAACCAGGAACAGGTAATATTGTGGAAGCTGTGCGTCATATGAGAAAGGTACAGTCACAAATTCGCAAAGTGAGCATCATGAGTGATGATGAATTAATGACTGAGGCAAAAAATCTTGGAGCCCCATTTGAAATTTTAAGAGAAATCAAACGCACAGGTAAATTGCCTGTAGTTAACTTTGCAGCTGGCGGAATTGCCACTCCAGCAGATGCAGCATTGATGATGGAATTGGGAGCAGATGGCGTTTTCGTAGGGTCTGGTATTTTTAAATCTGAAAATCCGGAAAAATTCGCATCAGCAATCGTTCAAGCGACTACATATTTCACCGATTATGAATTGATTGGCAAGTTGTCCAAAGAATTGGGCAGTGCAATGAAAGGCATTGATATTTCCAAACTGGCTCCGGCAGAACGGATGCAGGAACGTGGATGGTAATATGATAACGATCGGTGTTTTGGGGTTACAGGGAGCGGTTGAAGAACACTTGAACCAAATCAAAGCTGCCGGCGAACAAGCGATTATAGTAAAAAAACCGGAACAGTTGCGGGAAATCGATGGCTTGATCATTCCAGGCGGAGAAAGCACGACGATGAGGAAGCTAATGGATCGTTATGGATTTATGGAACCGATCAAAACTTTCTTCGAAGGTAAAAAACCTATTTTCGGTACATGTGCGGGAATGGTATTGGCAGCCAATGAATTGACTGGCGATGAGGAGGCATATCTCGGACTAATGGACATTTCCGTGATAAGGAACGGATTTGGACGTCAACGGGAAAGTTTCGAGGCTGACCTATCCATCAAAGGAATGGAATACCCTTATAAGGCAGTATTCATCCGGGCGCCATTTGCTGATGAAGTTGGAGAAGGTGTAGAAGTATTGGCCGTTTATGAAGAGAATGTAGTGGCTGCGAGACAAGACCATGTCCTCGTAAGTGCATTTCATCCAGAATTAACAGGTGATGATCGCTTCCTTCAACTTTTCATTGAAATGGTGAAGACATCCGTAAGTAAGGCCGAATTGAAAACCTGCTAAACAAATGGAGCTGTCCTATTAATAGGACAGCTTTACTTTTGAAAGCTCAAAACTCTATAAAAATACATATTGCTTGAATTTACTATTCTTTACTTTTATAATAAAAAGTAAGTAATCACTTACTTATTTGAAAGGGGAATGTATATGACAGCAAGAGTTGCAGTTATTACAGGGGGAGCAAGCGGTATAGGCCGAGCCACATGCCTGAAATTCGCAGCAAAAGGGGACAAGGTCGTTGTTTCGGATTTTAATGAAGAAATGGGCCGGGAAACCGTTGATCAGATAACAGCTAATGGTGGAGATGCCATTTTTGTTAAAACGGATGTTTCTAAGCAGGAAGAGGTTGAATCGTTAATCAATAAAGCAGTGGAAACATACGGAAGGCTCGATATCATGTTCAATAATGCCGGCATTGGTGCGGGCGGTATGATCCTAGACCAAGATATGGAAGGTTACTACAAAACGATTGGAGTGAACCAGCACGGAGTTGCATTTGGAATCATGGCAGCAGGACGGAAAATGAAGGAACTGGGTAACAAGGGAGTCATTATAAATACCGCTTCTGTGTTTGGCTACTTAGCTTCCCATGGGACTTTTGCCTATCAGGCGACTAAAGGCGCTGTAAGAATGATGACACAGACAGCAGCTTTGGAATTGGGCGCTTATGGCATACGCGTTGTGGGCATTGCGCCGGGCGGCGTTGACACTCCTATCATACAAGGTTATAAAGACATGGGAATCATCGATAAATTGAACGCAAGTCAAATGCGCGGTGAATTGATTAAGCCAGAAGCCATTGCAAATGCCGTCTATCTATTATCGTTAGAGGAAGCGGATGCAATCAATGGAAGTGTAGTCATGGTCGATGATGGCTATGCCATCTTTTAAGTGATTTTCATAAATGGAAAGCATCGTTCCAACCAGACGATGTTTTCCATTTATGATATATGGGAATATTGAATTCTAATAGATCAAAGGTAATATTGACCGATTGATACCAGCGATATATCATGGGAAATAGATTGGTGAAACCGGTCTTATCTTTATAAAAGAAGGTTGATATTTTTGAAAAAAGGGCAGCAAACCAAAGAACGAATCATAAATGTAGCCCGGACTCTTTTTGCCACTAAAGGTTTTGACATGACAAGAACGAATGAAATTGCCTCTGCATGCAATGTTTCCGAAGCTACTATATACAAATATTTTGACAGCAAAAAAGATTTACTTTTGGCTACAATTACCCCTAATGAAAAAGAGGAAACCGAAGATGGGACTAGCCATCTCTCCACAGATGACCTAGTGGAGAATCATGTTACTACCATGATAGAAAAAATTCTTAAAAATAAAGAACAGTTTTCGATATTATTTAGGGAAACACAATTCGATCAAGATATTTCAAAGCAATATGTAGATCAGATTTTCAAGCCAAATGCCAGGCATATTGAAATACAGAAGAGAATAGATAACGGAGAGATACAATATATCTCTGATATTATTTTATTTAATGTAGGGATCATTTCTTTCACATTGGCTTTATCTACACATTATGAGATCCATCAACAAAAAAAGGAGCCATATTTTACTTCTGAACGAATTAAGAGCATTGCTCAACTTTTGGTATATGGTATTCATGGGAAACAAAATCATACATAATGAAACGGTCATATTTAATGGCATGAGCATCAAGCCGTAAATATGACCGTTTCTTTTTTTCATTCAGAGAAGATGTCCAGAGTTTAAGATTTGACTTATATTTTTCAGACAATTACGATAAATTCATACTTCACGAAATGCTTTAAGAAAATTATATCTGGAAATCTTGTAACATTGGAGGGTATCAAATGAGCGATATCGTAATTTTATCAGGAAGTCCGGCTATTCCATCAAGAACGGACATTTCACTAAAACATATTCAATCATTAGTCGAAAATGCAGGATTTACTACAGCTTATTTCTCGATTACGGATTTCTCAGCAGATGATTTATTACAAGGGAAATATAATAGCGAAGAAATCTCAAAGCTTTCAGAGAGAATTCAAGCAGCCAGAGGAGTCATTATAGGTTCACCGGTTTATAAGGCTTCTTATACAGGTGTATTGAAAGCCTTGATTGATTTGCTGCCAGAAGGTGCTTTTAAGGGTAAGCCGGTGCTGCCAATCATGATTGGTGGAAGTAACAGGCATCTATTGGCGATTGACTATGCGCTTAAACCATTAATTTCAATATTAAAAGGAGAGCCGCTGCAGGGGATTTATTTCGTTGATAAGGAAATAGATAAACAGAATCCAGAAAACCCGATCAATGATTTGCATTTAATTGATCGCGTCCAAAGTCAGGTTCAAGAATTTGTAGAAGCGATACAGTTAAGAAATTAATGACTTCAATAAATTAATTCCTTGTATAGAAAGACTGGAACCCTAGAAATTTTTTAGAATAACACGCGTCAAAAATAGGCCCATTAATGAAAATAGACTCATTTTTTTGGAGATTTTATCTAAAAAGACGAGTCTATTTTCGCATTTATATGAACATAAAATCATAAATTGAATAGTGTGTATAAAAATAACAGTTCATCCATAATATTAAACCAAGTTATTTTATAAGAAAACTCCATTGACAAGGATTAAATATATGTTAATATTTAAAATAATAAAACTTATCCAGAGCGACGGAGGGAATTGGCCCTTTGAAGTCCAGCAACCTGCATGATGGATGCAAGGTGCTACCACCAAAATGTTGATCATTTTGGAAGATAAGGTAAAGATATTTACCTTGCGATCTTTCCATCATGGAAAGATTTTTGTTTTTTTTGAAAATTCAGGAAGACTATAACATTGTAAGATTGTATGGAATTATATAAATCTAAGAAATTTAAAATAAAATATTCGCGGATTTTCTTAAAGGAGGAACTGGTTTGAATAAAGAGAATCAGCTTGAAGAAATTTTTGAACGACTTCAAGAAATGCTTAATTCAATGAAATATGGATCCATTACACTTATTGTTCAGGATGGTAAAATCATTCAAATGGAAAGAAATGAAAAACTAAGAATTAAATAAGGTATCTGCTGACTAGAAAAACTAGAGGCGGGTTTAACTGATATAAAGAGAGTATTGGTTAGATTCGTCTCTTTTTCCTAGATTCAATTAACCCGGGGAATATTACAACGGGAATTGATCAACAGTTAACCAAACCTGATACAGCAAGTTTTTAGAGGGGGCTATAAAGTTGGCTGCATTAATAAACTATGAAAATTTCAATACAGGGGACTTCCCCGTATTTCCTGAAGACAGTGAGACAAAAGGTGCTTTGGAAGTTCTGCAATGGGCGAATGACCATTATGGAGACAAACTGATTTATGCTTGCAGTTTTGGTATTGAAGGCATCGTGCTTACGGATTTATTGGCGAAGGTCAATCCTTCGGCAAAAATAGTTTTCCTTGATACAGATGTTCATTTTGAGGAAACTTACCAATTGATCGAGGAAGTGAAGAAGCGATATCCGAAGCTTTTGATCGAAATGAAGAAACCTGACTTGACGCTTGAGGAACAAGCGGCGGAATATGGCGATGAATTATGGCTTAGTGATTCCAATAAGTGCTGTAACATCCGTAAAATCATTCCGCTTACAGATGTGCTTTCATCGGCAACAGCCTGGCTTTCGGGACTGCGGAGGGAGCAATCCGAAACAAGGGCAAAGACCGAGTATATCAATAAGGATAATAAGTTCAAATCAGTTAAAATATGCCCACTCATACATTGGACCTGGAAAGATGTTTGGCGCTATGCCCACAAAAATGGACTTCCATATAATGTCCTGCATGATAATGGATATCCGAGCATTGGTTGTAAAACGTGTACTGCACCTGCCTTCAATGCAGATGATTTACGCTCAGGCCGTTGGCAGGGAGCTCAAAAAACGGAATGCGGATTGCATTTATCTTAAATAAATAAAAACAATAGGCTTAACTAAATAGAAACCAAACCATAGGGGGAAATTAGCATGACAATCAGTATACCGCACGGAGGAACATTAATCGATCTTTGGGAACCAAAATATGATTATAGTAAAATAACGAAGTCAATCGAAATCGATGAAATTGCTTTAAGCGATCTTGAATTGATAGGCACTGGTGCCTACAGCCCGATTAAAGGATTCTTTACAAAAAGTGACTATGAGACAGTGGTAAAGGATATGAGGCTTAGCAGCGGACATGTATGGAGCATCCCGATTACGCTGCCTTTGACCGAAGAAACTGCAGAAAGCCTTACTATAGGTGAAGAAGTAACATTAACCCATGAAGGTGAAACATACGGGGTTCTCGCCGTTTCTGATATTTACACTCCAGATAAGCAATTGGAAGCGACATTGGTATATCAAACAGATGATGAGAAGCATCCTGGAGTGAAAAATTTATATAACCGTGGGGATGTATATGTCGGTGGGGAAATAAAGTTAATCAAGAGAATAGAGCGTCCGCTATTTCAAGCTCATTATTTGGATCCAATCGAGACAAGGAAGGCTTTCGCTGAAAAAGGATGGGAAACGGTTGTCGGTTTCCAAACGAGGAACCCTGTTCACCGTGCACATGAATATATTCAAAAGACAGCATTGGAAATCGTCGACGGCTTATTCTTAAATCCTCTAGTCGGTGCCACTAAATCAGATGACATTCCGGCAGATGTAAGAATGGAAAGCTATAAAGTGCTGCTTGACAAATATTATCCTAAGGATCGCGTCTCCCTTGCAGTTTTCCCTGCTGCCATGCGTTATGCAGGACCTAGGGAAGCCATTTTCCATGCGATGGTCCGTAAAAATTATGGTTGCACCCATTTTATCGTCGGACGTGATCATGCGGGGGTGGGCGATTATTATGGCACATACGATGCTCAAAAAATCTTCGGGAACTTTAACGCAGATGAGTTAGGGATCACGCTATTATTCTTTGAACATAGTTTTTACTGTAAAGCATGTGGCAATATGGCTTCCGCTAAAACTTGTCCGCATGGCAAGGAAGACCATGTCATCCTGTCTGGAACGAAGGTTAGGGAAATGTTGCGTAATGGAGAAATTCCTCCAGCTACCTTTAGCCGTAAGGAAGTCATCGAGGTGTTGATAGAAGGTCTAAAAAAAAATGAAGTTTATAACTGATTGGACATAAATGGAAGGGTCACATAAAGAGGGGGATAATCAAATGAGTAAAAGTACGAATGTCACATGGCATGAGACGTCATTGACCAAGGAGCACCGACGGAAGCAGAACGGGCATGAAAGCACGGTTCTATGGTTTACAGGTCTATCTGGTTCCGGAAAATCAACGATTGCAAACGCGGTCGCTAAAGAGTTATACAATCGGAATATTCGAAGTTATGTTTTGGATGGTGATAATATCCGCCACGGTTTAAATAAAGATTTAGGTTTTTCTGAAGAGGATAGAACGGAGAATATTAGGCGCATCGGTGAGGTTTCCAAGTTATTCGTGGATAGTGGGCAGTTCGTATTGACCGCTTTCATATCACCTTTCAAGGCAGATCGGCAGATTGTACGTGATTTACTCGAAGATGGGGAGTTTATTGAAGTATACATAAAGTGTCCGATCGAAGAGTGCGAAGTGCGTGATCCAAAAGGGCTTTATGACAAGGCCCGTAAAGGCATCATTAAAGATTTTACCGGAATCGACTCTCCATACGAAGAACCTGAACAACCGGAAATCATTTTAGAATCCGACCAATACAGCATTGAAGAGTGCGTTGAACAGGTAATCGGTTATTTAACAGCAAAGAAAGCGATTTAATCAAGGAGGAAATGAAATGGTTTACGAGAAATTTTGGTCGGAAAATCCACTAATCGCTAAAAATAAAACGGAAATCTGGAAATTGGAAAAAGACGGATTGAAGATATTTGATGATATTCCACATTACGCAGCAAATGGGTTTGATTCCATCCCTAAAGAGAAATGGGATATGTTCAAGTGGGCAGGGTTATACCTGCAACGGCCAAAAGAAGCTGGTTATTGGATGATGCGAGTCGTTATTCCCGGAGGTATCCTGACTTATGATCAACAAATAACTCTAGCTAACATCGCTAAAGATTACGGGAGGGATGTATATGACATTACAACCCGTCAAGCCATTCAATTCCATTGGCTGACCATCGAACAGGTCCCGGATATATTGAACCGTTTGGAAAAGGTTGGATTGACTACGGCTGGTGCTTGTGGTGATATAACCCGTAATATCATCGGTAATGCATTGGCAGGCATCGATCCTGATGAACTTTTTGATACACGCGAGGTACTTTATGATGTATTTGAGTATTTCCGCCTTAACGAAGACTATTCGAACCTTCCGAGGAAATATAAAATGTCCATAAGTGCCAATATCCATAATGCTTCAAATGCTGAAATCAACTGTGTTTCATTCAATCCAGCTACTAAAGTAATTGATGGGGTAACGGAAGTCGGTTTTCACGTAAAAGTAGGCGGTGGGCTTTCCTCCGTTCCGATGCTGGCAGAAGAACTTGACTTATTCATTTTACCCGAAAAAACTGTGGAAGTGGCTGCCGCCATCACGACGATATTCCGTGACTTTGGGTACCGTGAAAAGCGTCATCGCTCACGTTTGAAATTCCTTGTCGCCGACTGGGGTCCTGAACAATTCAAGGAAAAATTGCTGGAATACACCGGTCCGCTTCCTGATAAGGGAGAAAGTGCGGTGAAGGGATGGAATGCAGGGTATTTCTACGGCATCCATAAACAAAAGCAATATGGTCTGAACTATGTTGGCGTCAATATACCAGTTGGTCGTCTAAACCCAGACGAAGTGATCGAGTTTGCCGAACTTGCAAAAAAATATGGAAATGGTGAAATCCGCAACTGTAATTCTCAAAATCTAATCATTCCTAATGTGCCGGATGCAAAACTTGAGGAATTAAAGCAGGAATCCATCTTTGAAAGATTTCCATATCAACCAAAGAAATTCATTGGATATTCCGTTTCTTGTACAGGCATCGAGTATTGCAACCTTGCTCTCGTTGAAACGAAAAATCGAATGAGGACCATTTCTGAATCACTGGACAAGGAAATAGATCTCGATGTGCCTGTAAGGATGCATATGGTCGGCTGTCCGAATAATTGCGGTCAAAGAGCCATCGCCGAAATAGGGCTGCAAGGCATAAAAATGAAAAACCAGGATAAAAAGATGGTCGAAGCTTTTGAGATATACGTTGGAGGAACGCTGAATGAGGGCGGGAAGTTCAATGAAAAGCTTAAAGGAAAAGTGGAAGCTGAAAAGCTCCATCATGTTCTGAAAGAAATAATCCTATTTTTCAAAGAAACAAAACTACTATCCGAAACCTTTCTCGATTTTGTGGAAAGGGTAGGGATAGCCGAATTACAAAGTAAACTGGATGATATATTAGCGGAAGTGGCCGTTTAATAGGGGAAGGTAAGCATTCCATGAATCTATACCGTTTTGAAGTCACTATCAAGGAAAAACCAATTCATGTCATCATTGTTGCCGATTCAGATGAAAAGGCGTTTGAACTGGTTGATATCGAGCTGGAAAAGCATTATTTGAAAATGCCTGAAGTGGATGACATCTCATTATATGAAAAAAGGAAAATTAAAAATGGAGCAGGTTTCGTTTTATCGGAATTCGAAACAATTCTCTAAGGGAAGGCAGGATGCAAAAATGGGGAAAGTATATCTAGTAGGAGCCGGTCCCGGAGATCCAGATTTAATTACATTAAAAGGATTAAAATGCATCCAAGAAGCTGATGTCATTTTATATGATCGACTTGTCAATAAAGAACTTTTGAATCATGCAAAAGACGGTGTCGAGCTGATTAATTGCGGTAAACTGCCGGATTATCATTTGTTGCAGCAGGATACCATCAATCGGTTCCTCGTGAAATATGCAAAAAAGGGAAAAATAGTCACCCGTTTGAAAGGCGGCGATCCATTCGTCTTTGGGAGAGGCGGTGAGGAAGCGGAAGCCCTTGCCAAAAGTGGCGTAAGCTTTGAAATCGTACCAGGAATTACGGCTGGAATCGCCGCTACAGCCTATGCGGGAATTCCAGTTACACATAGGGACCATGCTTCATCATTTGCAATTGTTACCGGTCATCGGAAAAAAGATGAAGAGGATAATATCAAGTGGGAATCCCTTGCAAAAGGAATCGATACATTAGCCATTTATATGGGTGTTAAAAACCTGCCATATATTCAAGGAAAACTTCTGGAACATGGAAAAAGTCCGGAAACTCCGGTAGCCCTTATTCATTGGGGTACATTAACAACGCAAAAAACAGCTGTCAGTACGTTGGCTAAAGTAGTGGAAACCGCCAATAACGAACAAATTTCGAATCCTTGCATGATAGTCGTGGGAGATGTCGTTAATTTACGGGAAAAGATCAAATGGTTTGAAGGAAAACAAACCGAAAATTTGTTGGCGAATGAGGCTTTTTAATGGAAGCCATTTTATATATTTGCCATGGCAGCCGTGTTAAAGAAGCTTCAGCCCAAGCCATTGATTTTATTAAAGTTTGTATGCAGGCACAGCCCTATTCCATTCAAGAGTATTGCTTCTTGGAATTGGAAACCCCTACGATTGAAGAGGCCTACGAAAGATGCATCCAAAAAGGTGCGACGAGAATATTGGCCATTCCAGTTCTATTGCTGACAGCTGTACATGCAAAACATGATATTCCAGTCATATTGAATAAAATGAAAGAACGCTACCCTGCTGTTGACTTGAAATACGGAAGGCCGATTGGTGTCAGTGAGAAAATGGTTGACATTTTAGTGGAACGGTTGGAGGAAACAAATGTAAGTGTTACGGAGGATTCCTTGGTTTTATTGGTTGGAAGGGGCAGCAGTGATCCCGACGTGAAAAGGGATTTGTCACGACTGGCCGATTTGCTAAGGAACAGGTTTTCAAAAATCCGGGTGCAAGAGTGTTATTTGACAGCTGCCACACCAAGCTTTGCAGAAGCATTGGAATTTGCAGAGGAATCTCGATCAAACCAAGTATTTATCATTCCTTACCTATTGTTTACAGGGCTCTTAATGCAATCGATTGAAAATAGTATAAAAAAGATCCAAAAAAAGGGGAAGCAAAAAATCATACTTTGCCGATATTTAGGTTATCACCCAAAGATTGAACTAGCAATATCGGAACGAATTCATGAAGTGAGTGGGGAGGGAGCCTATGTATCCAATTACGCTTAATATCGAGAACAGAAAGTGTGTCATCATCGGCGGTGGTAAAATAGCTTACTTTAAAGCGGGCCCCTTATTGGAAGCTGGTGCTGAAGTTACCGTCGTAAGCCCCGAAATATGCACAGGTTTTCAAGTGTTGGAGAAGGAAGGTAAGATTCGGGTCTTACTTAAGGAAGTGGAAGAAACTGACTATAAAGATGCATTTTTAATCATTGTTGCTACCAATTCTACTGAAGTAAATGAACGAGTTTACGAGAACGCATCCGAAAGTCAGTTGGTTAACGTAATCAGCAATCATGAGTTGGGTAATTTTCATATACCGGCCACATTGAATAGAGGCATGCTTTCCATAAGCGTTTCTACCAATGGAGCAAGTCCAACGCTCGCAAAAAAAATACGGAATGACCTAGGTAAAGTATATGAAGAATCATATGAAGAATATCTTGAATTCCTTTTTGAAGCAAGAATGATTATAAAGAATGGGTCATTTTCAAAAGAAGAAAAATCTAAATTATTGAAAGACTCAATAGAGGATATTTATAAATATTCCTTAAAAGAAAGATATCGTTTTTTAGCTAGGCTTTTACCAGTAGAAGCTGAAGAAAATATATCATTGGGCTGATCAGAAAAACTGAAGGCACTTAACCAACATGTCATTTCATTTTGGTTAGGTGCCTCTTTGTGTCTTAAAGGAAATCTAAATGATTTATGCAGGCAAACGGTACCATCGGGTCGATGATATAGGTTCTATTTTAGTGAAAAAAGGGGAATGTCATGAAAAAGTTAATCGTTTTGGCCTTTATCGGGTTTTTAGCCCAATTAATCGATGGTTCGCTTGGAATGGGCTATGGAGTGAGTTCCACGTCCTTATTGTTGACATTCGGGATTGCCCCTGCAGTAGCATCAGCATCCGTTCATTTATCGGAAGTAGTGACAACGGCAGTATCCGGAGCTTCACATATAAAGTTTGGGAACGTGGATAAAAATATGGTCTATCGCTTGATCATTCCAGGTTCTGTTGGTGCATTTATAGGTGCATGTTTCCTGAGTAACCTGCCAGCCGAATTAGCAAAACCGTATATTGCCATATTTTTATTTGGTCTTGGTGTTTACGTTTTATTCCGCTTTTTATTTATTTTTAAACCGTCAAAGGAAAATGAAACCGTAAGGCCATTGACCGCAAAACAATCCATTCCGTTAGGCCTTTTTGCAGGCTTTTGTGATGCAACAGGCGGAGGCGGTTGGGGACCGATTGCCACACCTGTTTTATTGTCAAAAAAAGGAATGACGGCAAGAAAAGCTGTAGGAACTGTAGATACGAGTGAATTTGCCATTGCTTTCTTTGGAAGTCTTGGTTTTATCATTTCTCTTGGATGGGAAGCTGTCAATTGGCTTTGGGTGGTAGCGTTGATAATTGGTGGAGTGGTTGCCGCACCAATTGCAGCCTGGCTCGTCAGGATGCTTCCTGCCCAATTAATGGGTGTTTTAGTGGGCGGTTTCATTATCTTAATTAATGTAAAAACATTATTAGCTACATGGGTTCCAATTGAAGCCCATATATACATCTATACTGGCATCGTGATAATATGGTTTTCTGGAATTCTTCTTACCATCAAAAAGATGGCCAATGCGAGAAAATATGATCATATCGAACGCCACCAGAATGTTTCGTGATTCCCGAGTTTGAAAGAAGCGAATGTACACAAGAAGCATATTCCGATGCGTAAATAAACTCGTAGGTATGTATGTACCTACGAGTAAAGTCGTTTCCAAATGGAATTCCGACAATAAAGTTGCTGCGGTTTTAATAAAGGATCTTAATCTTATTTAATAGATTCATTACCATTTTTTAAGGTTTCCTAAAAATTGAGAGACTTATCACTCCAATGTTTAATAATTCATAGTACCCCTTACTAAAGTAAGCCATCGGAGAGATTTGAATGATTTTAGAAAAGAAGCAGAATCAATAATTTATAGCTCCTACTGTTAAAATGGTGATTTACACTTTCACATAATATAATAGGAGGAACTATTTCTTTTACTCTATCGAATTTAAATCCCTGCAAGCTTTGAAAAGCATGCAGGTTTTTGCTTTATGTCGGAACATCGGAAAAATCGGTTATCAATTTATTCCTAGGAAAAAAATCTTTACCAACCCACTGTGGTATCCTTTTCATATCTAGTAGTGTGTCCAGTGAAGGCGAACGTAATGTTTTAGGAGCAAAAGGTCTTCCCTATACAATTTGTCAGGTCTGCACCCATACTATGGAGCCGTCACCATTCAAAAGGTAGTTAAATATTTTTCAGTTTTGTACAATGATTAAATAGCAAATTTGAAAAGGAGTTTTAATATGGAAAGCATCTCTGATCATTTGAAGGAAAATTTGAATATTTTGTTCGTAGGTTTCAATCCAAGCATTCGTTCAGGTGAGACTGGTCATCATTATGCGAATCCAAATAATCGCTTTTGGAAAATCCTCTTCGAGTCCGGGCTGACACCAAGGAAATATGAACCGACTGAAGACTCGTCATTGCTGGATTTAGGTTATGGTTTTACCAATATCGTTTCCAGGCCTACAAAAGGAGCGGACGATATCACTAAAGAAGAGTACATTAAAGGAAGGAAACAATTAAAAAGGAAAATAAAAAAGTATAAACCTAAACTTGTCTGTTTTGTAGGAAAGGGTGTCTATCAGGAATATCGTCAATTACGAAAAATCTCATGGGGGCTGCAAGAAGAAACCACATCCAATGAGACCATGGAATTCGTTGCCCCTTCTTCCAGTGGTTTAGTTAGAATGCCGATAAATGAGATCATCGAAATATATAGTGAGTTGCCCATTCTGCTTGGCCAGCTGAAAAGCAATTGAAGGAACTTCTTAAAACAACGGTGAAATTATACGAGTCAGGATAATGCTGAATGGAAAAGCGGTGGTTTTTCCGAGGTAAGAATTAAGGATTGTTTACCTATTTTATGGGATACCTAAGTATCGGTTTTGCTAACAGGGTCTTCGATAGGAACTTTCATACCATCGGTCCTTTTGCACTGCTTAGTAATATGCAGATTCCTGAATGGGGGGCATCGATTGGCTAAAGCTTGAGCAAGTAGCCTTAATGGCGGCGCTTTTGCACATAGAACAGGTCTTTACACTTTAGGATAATGGGGTGAATTTGGCCGCATCTTTACCAGCTTGCCTGGTTGCCGTTTTCACGAAAAGACTATTGGGTACGGTTATGATTGGCTTGCTTGCCTTGATGAAATTACGAAATTTCTTTTAATAATTACTAAACATTTTAATGATAGGCCGATATAACCAGTAATGGATTTGCCATTACTGGGTTTTTATTTCTCAAGAACCTATTTCATAAACCGCAAACTTTTTGAGTTCGTTCATTACGGTTAGGCAAATGCCGCTTTTTAATGAACATTGGAAGCTTGATTATCAAAAAGGCCAATGATTACATAAACTAGGGTGAATGTACTTCTGAATGGTCGTTTTGGTTAGCAGAAATGAAAGCGCTTCTAATTGAAAAAGCAACAACCAACGTTTAGAAAACGGGAGTCTGTCTACAATGGGAATAAGCAAATAACTATGGAGGTGTTCAATTAATGAATGTTAATGGTGCCCTAGAGGTTCTTGATCGCATGCGGCTTCCTAATGGTGCATATACTGCAAGCATTTCCGATGATTATAATTATGTCTGGATAAGGGATGTCGTTTATACAGTAATACCTTTTATAAATGATCCGTCCAATCGTTACGAAAAAGCATATCATGCTTTATTCGACTTATTTCAAACCTATGAGTGGAAGATAGATATTCATACGGTTCAGAAACCCCAGTTTCTATTTGAACATATCCATGCAAGGTATTCCACTGAGCTTAAAGAACTGCCCGATGAGTGGGGGCATGCCCAAAATGATGCGGTAGGTGCCTTTTTATGGGGTGTCGGTGAAGGATATAGGCATGGTAAAAAGGTGATAAGGAACCAACGTGATTTAGAAATTGTCCAAAAGCTGGTCAATTATTTGGAATGCCTGCAATATTGGCAGTCGGAAGATAACGGGATGTGGGAAGAAAATATAGAAATCCACGCTTCAAGCATAGGTGCATGCGTAGCTGGTTTGAATTCAGTCAAGATGCTGGTAAACGTCAAGGAAGAACTGATTAAAAAGGGAGAAGAAACACTTCGTTTCCTGCTTCCAAGGGAAAGTTATTCAAAAGAGACGGATTTAGCCCTTTTATCGCTGATTTATCCGTATCGGCTGGTAGACCGTGAAATAGCACTTGAAATATTGAAGAACGTCACAGAGAGACTAGAAAGAACAAATGGTTGCATTAGATATGAGAAGGACCTTTATTATAATGACGGCCAAGAAGCGGAATGGTGCTTCGGACTTCCATGGTTGGGCTTATGCTACCTTGAACTTGGCATGATGAACAAAGTTAATGAATATATAGATAAAACAAAAATGATCATTCCGGAAAATTGGGAAGTTCCTGAGTTATATATTGGAGGCAGAAATATACCAAACGGGAATACTCCTTTGGCATGGTCAGTATCATTATCCTATCTATTCTTGACGAAGACTTCCATGATTCGAACTGAACAAATAACATGAAGCATTCATACTGGATACCTTAAAGCTCTTCCCAAAAAAGGGGAGAGCTTTTATTGGTATAATATTTTTTTTACATTAAATGACTATTTTTCGCGAATAAATGTTTTATTTTTTAAAAAAACGGGCATTTATTACAATAACTTCACCTCCATTTGAAGGATTAATATCATTTTCACCGAATATATATAATAACTGGGGAAGGATGGGTAAAATACTATCGAGTTAATACTGATGGAGGGGTTTTATTGAGTACAATTATTGACCAGCTACAAGAGATTTATCCAAGCGATTTCGATTTGTATTTGTTTCATGAAGGCACCCTTTATGAAAGCTATAAAATGCTTGGGGCACACATTGTGACAACATTAGGTAATGAAGGAGTACGCTTCACCGTTTGGGCCCCCCATGCCAAGCAAGTTTCAGTAGTCGGTAATTTTAATAATTGGGACGGAAAAGATCATGTGATGAAACGGATCGAGCGTTCAGGTATCTGGGTGTTGTTCGTACCAGGATTACAAGAAGGGGAACTCTATAAATATGAAATACATACACCCGGAAATAAACGCATCCTAAAAGCCGATCCATATGCCTTTTATTCGGAGGTCAGACCAAATACTGCTTCGGTCATTAAAAGGCTGGATAATTTCGAATGGCAAGATTCGAAGTGGATAGCCGATAGGAAAAAGGAAAATATTTATCAAAAACCCATGTCCATTTATGAAGTGCACCCCGGAACCTGGAAACAGAAAGAAGATGGTGAATTTTATTCGTACCGTGAATTGGCTGATAGATTAGTTGAATATGTGATTGATAATAGTTTTACACATATTGAAATCATGGCCATAATGGAACACCCTTTTGATAAATCGTGGGGATACCAGGTCACGGGTTATTATTCCGTAAACAGTAGGTACGGCTCACCGGAAGATTTTAAATATTTAGTTAACCTTTGCCACCAAAAGGGGATAGGTGTAATCCTTGATTGGGTTCCCGCCCATTTTTGTAAAGATGCGCATGGACTTTCCCGTTTTGATGGTACGCCTCTCTATGAACCAATTGATTACACGAGAGCAGATCGCCCGTTATGGGGGACATACAACTTTGATTTTACTAAACCAGAAGTAATCAGTTTCCTTATATCAAATGTAATGTTTTGGATGGATGAATACCATATTGATGGGGTCCGTGTCGATGCGGTATCGTCAATGGTTTACTTGAATCATGATAATCCATTGCCTGTCAAGCTGAAAAACCAGTTTGGCGGTGAGGAAAACCTGGAAGCCATACAATTTTTACAAAAACTTAACGAAGTGGTTTTCAAGAAATATCCCAATGCATTAATGATGGCTGAAGAAGCGACAGACCGGCCACTTATAACTTCGCCTACCGATATAGGCGGCCTGGGTTTTAATTACAAATGGAATATGGGATGGACTAACGATATCCTTCGTTATATGAAACTTGAAACAAATGAAAGGCCATATCATCATAACCTCTTAACATTTTCATTTTTCTATGCTTTTTCAGAAAATTTCGTCTTGCCCTTTTCCCATGATGAAGTGGTTCATGGCAAGAAGTCATTATTGAATAAAATGCCAGGTGACTATTGGCAGAAGTTCGCAAATTTACGGCTGCTTTTTGGGTATTTCATGACGCATCCTGGAAAGAAGCTTCTATTTATGGGAGGTGAATTTGGTCAATTCATAGAATGGAAAGATGAGGAACAATTGGATTGGCTGCTTTTGGAATATGAATCCCACGAAAAGATGGCATATTACTTCCGTACTCTTCAGGACTTTTATAGCCAAACTTCCTCCCTTTGGAGACTGGATCATGTCCAGGAAGGTTTTGAATGGATCGATCCGAACAATAGTGAACAAAGTATCATCACCTTTATGAGAAAAGGTAAACGCAAAGGCGATTATTGCATTGTTGTCTGTAATTTTTCTGCACAGGCTCATGCTCACTATCAAATAGGTGTACCATCCCAAGGCAAATATATAGAAGTTTTCAGCAGTGATTCAGCAGCTTTCGGAGGATCGGGTCAGATCAATGAAGAACCCATTAATGTCAAAAAGATACCATACCATAATCAACCATACAGCATGGAAATAACTGTACCTCCTTTAGGCATTTCAATTTTCATGAAGCAAACAAAAAAAAGACGGGGGAGAGTGACCGAATAATGGGAGCGAAAAAATGGATAGCAATGTTATTGGCAGGAGGCCAGGGTTCAAGGTTAGGTGAATTGACGATTGGTTTGGCAAAACCAGCTGTTCCCTTTGGCGGTAAATATAGAATCATCGATTTTCCATTAAGTAACTGCACTCATTCTGGTATAGATACTGTTGGGGTACTGACCCAATACCAGCCTTTGATTCTAAATGATTATGTTGGTAATGGCAAAGCTTGGGACCTTGATTTGGATGTTGGCGGAGTTTCCGTACTTCCCCCTTATCAAGGGAAAGAAGGCGGTGAATGGTATAAAGGGACGGCAAATGCAGTTTATCAAAATATCCAATACATTGATAACTATGATCCGGAACATGTACTGATTCTCTCTGGTGACCATATTTATAAGATGGACTACAGTAAGATGCTTGATTATCACATCGAAAAAAATGCAGAGGCAACAATAGCGGTCATTCAAGTGCCGTGGCAGGAAGCAAGTCGTTTCGGAATCATGAATACCAATGATGATGATAAAGTCACACAATTTGACGAAAAACCAAAATATCCTAAAAGTAATCTCGCTTCCATGGGAGTTTACCTTTTCAATTGGAAAACGCTAAGACGGTATTTAATCAATGATGAAAAAGACGAAAATTCTTCCAATGATTTTGGCAGCAACATCATCCCAAAAATGCTTGAAGATCGAAAAAAGCTATATGCCTACCGTTTTAATGATTATTGGAAAGATGTTGGAACGGTCGAAAGCCTTTGGCAGGCACATATGGACTTATTGGAGGATACGCCAAATTTCCAGCTGGATGATCAGCAATGGAAAATTTTCGCCCGCAATGCAAATCATCCGCCGCAATATATATCACCGGATGCCGAGGTCAGTCAGTCACTTATCAATGAAGGATGCATGATACATGGGAACATTGAACATTCGGTTTTATCCTATAATGTACAGGTGGGCTATGGGTCAACCATAAAAGATTCAGTCATCATGCCTAATGTCACGATTGGTGAAAACGTTCATATAGAAAGAAGCATCATAGCCAGTAATTGTGTTATAGAAGATGGGGCCGTAGTTGGCAATTCAGCGGTGACATCCGATATTACCTTAATTGGTGAAAATCAGACCATTATCAATCCAAACAAAAAAAAGATCACTCTTAACTAGAAAAAGGGGAAGATGCTATGGAAAATGTGTTGGGTATTATTAATTTAATCAATGAAAGACAACATTTAAAAGATCTGACTGCTCACCGTAATGTAGCATCTGTGCCATTTGGTGGACGCTACCGTTTGATTGACTTTACTATGTCGAATCTCATTAATGCAGATGTATCAAAAGTAGCCGTTTTTCCAAAAGAAAAGTATCTTTCAGTTATGGATCACCTTGGCTCAGGTAAAGAATGGAACTTGGATCGGCGTTCAGGAGGCTTATACATCTTGCCCCCTATCCATCCGGATGAAACGGTAACAGGCGATATGAAGCAATTCTATGATCATCTCAGCTTTTTCGAACGTGCAGAGGCAGATACTGTCATCATTTCCCCAGGAAGCCATGTATGCAAATTGGATTTTAATGAAGTGCTTGATTATCACAAAAAACATAAAGCGGATATCACGATGGTATATAAGGATTATGTAGGGGAATTGATTGAAAAACCAATCTATCACACCTGCTCGGTAGATTCGGATGAAGACATAACTGACATTAGCTTTTATACCATCCCTAGACCTGGTGACCATGTTTGTCTAGAAACTTTCATCATAAGTAAAACGCTATTGGTGAACTTGATCAAAAGCTGTGTTGCCAGTGGGGAATATGACTTTTTGAAAGACGCTGTGAAAGCAAATCTTCATCGTTTTACCGTAAAAGGCTATAACTTTACTGGTGATATGCCATTCATCCATTCCATTGAAAGCTTTCATGCCAGTAATATGAATTTCCTGAACCCTTCGGTAATCCGTTCTTTCTTCGGGGATACATGGGATGTTTATACGAAAATCAAACATGAGGCACCGACCAAATATTCGAGTTCTTCGAAGGTTACCAATTCATTGATAGCCAACGGTTGTGATATTGAAGGGATTGTCGAAAACAGTATACTCTTCCGTGGTGTAAAGGTGAAAAAGGGTGCGATAGTAAGAAATAGCATCATCATGCAAAAAGGCGTGATTGAAGAAGGAGCCATCGTTGAAAATATCATAACTGATAAAGAAGTGAGAGTTACTAGTGAAAAATCAGTAATTGGTTTAAAACAGCCTACTGTAATAAAAAAAGCGGAAGTAATTTAATAGAGGACAGAGGAGGTGCGGCAATGAATGTTGTATTTGCTGCTTCAGAATGCGCCCCTTTTATAAAAACGGGAGGGCTCGGAGACGTAATAGGCGCGCTCCCGAAAGCGCTGAAAAAACAGGGAGTCCATGTAAGTGTCATCCTACCTAAATACGGGGATCTCCCTAACCAATACAAACAGGAATTGGAACATATGACGAGCATTGAAGTTCCTGTTGGTTGGCGCCAGCAATTTTGTGGCATCGAAAAACTTGTTGCTAACGGAATTACATATTATTTTCTGGATAATGAATATTATTTCAAAAGACATGGTAGTTATGGTTTCTTCGATGATGGCGAAAGGTTCGCCTTCTTTTCCCGTGCCATTTTAGAGGCATTACCCTATTTAGAAGAAAAACCGGATGTTATACACTGCCATGATTGGCAAACGGGCCTTGTCAGCGTTTTGAGGAAAGCCCATTATCATAACCATCCATTCTATCAGGATATTAAAACGATATTTACGATACATAATTTACGCTATCAAGGAGTTTATCCAAAAGCTGTTTTAGCTGAATTACTCGATTTGAGTGAGTTATATTTTAATATCGATGGTCTTGAATTTCATGGGAATGTAAGTTATTTGAAGGCCGGTCTAGCTTTTTCTGACATAGTTACAACTGTCAGCCCAAGTTATGCGGAAGAAATTCAGATTCCTTATTTCGGGGAAAATCTGGATGGATTTTTACGTAAGAGAAATGGTGAACTTAAAGGTATTATCAACGGAATCGATTATGAGGAATATAATCCTGCAGCAGATGAACATCTTGCTGTTCCATTCGATTCTTATGAGGGTAAGATGGAGAATAAACGTCAGCTACAGGAATCGCTGGGTCTTCCTGTCAATGATGACGTCCCGGTTTTATCAATGGTAACGAGGCTTGTTGATCAAAAAGGAATAGATCTTGTACTCCATGTTTTTCATGAAATGATGAACCAAGGAGTTCAATTCATTCTTTTAGGTACGGGTGAAGAGCAATATGAATCGGCATTTCGTCATTTAGCTGACCAATATCCAAATCAGGTTTCAGTCCACACATATTTTGATGAGGGGTTGGCTAGAAGGATATATGCAGGTTCTGATTTATTCCTGATGCCGTCACAATTCGAACCATGTGGTATTGGCCAACTCTTGGCACTGCGGTATGGTACACTGCCTTTAGTGAGGGAAACTGGCGGACTTCGTGATACGGTCATACCGTATAATCAATTTACTGGTGAAGGCAATGGCTTCAGCTTTACGAATTATAATGCACACGATATGCTCCATACAATTGAGCAATCCGTTGGTCTGTACAAATTCCAGCCGAAAAGATGGAGGAAAATGGCCGAAAATGCAATGAAGTTAGACTTCAGTTGGACATCATCCTCATCAAAGTATATGGAGCTGTATGAAAGTTTGATTCCTATCATGAAGGGATAATTGGATAGGTAATACACAAAGCACTTGCGAACATTGTTTTCGTAAGTGTTTTGTTTCTTTTACCATCAAATATGGGTATATGTTATTTATATATAAAATATTGCTGTGTAGGAGAATGAAAAGATGAAAAGAAGAAGGATGGAAATTGTATTTTTATTTATTTTAATTGCTTCCGTTTATATGATCCTGTTCACTCAAGTTAGCTTCGATGTGAAGCTATTTTTTATTGGATTATATATTTTGGTCATGTTTATTACCCTATTTTCACTCATGCTCGAAAATAGATTTGCCCACGAGACACTTTTATGGATGTATGTGCTTTTGTTTTTCCCGGTATTTGGATATGTGTTTTATCTATTTTCAGGTCAGCTCTATTTAAAGGGGTATTTATTCCGAAGTAAAAGGAAAAAAGATCGAGAAGAATGGAAGAGTCTTGTTACACAGGTATCCTCTCCAGATTTATCGTTCCTGAATGATCATCAGCAATCTTTCGCAGCTTTTGCCAAAAATGCATCTGAGACCACCATTAGTACATCATCGAAAACGGAAGTATTGAAAAATGGCAACGAAACGTTTACAGAAATCATAAGACAGTTAAAAAAAGCTGAGAAATTCATCCATATAGAATACTATATTTTTCGTTCCGACAGGCTTGGTACTGAAATTATAGATATCCTTATTGAAAAAGCAAAAAATGGTGTGGAGGTTTTATTCATTTTTGATGCGGCAGGAAGCTTAAGCCTATCAAATAATGAAGTTAAACGGATGAAAAATGCAGGAATTAAAGCCTATCCCTTTTCGCCATTGAAACACGGTTTTTTCAATCAAAAATTTAATTTTAGGAATCACCGCAAAATCATCATCATAGATGGGGAAGTTGGCTTTGTGGGAGGTTTAAACGTAGGAGAGGAATATTTAGGCCGAAATAAAAGCATTGGTTTTTGGAGAGATACACATATGGTCCTTAAGGGTGAAGCGGTATATATGCTTCATACCGTTTTCCTTTTGGATTGGGAATATGTCAGCGGTGAAGATGTATTGCAAGGACGTCCAGAATTCACGAATAAAGTGGTACAAGGGGATGGAGCTGTCCAGGTGGTAGCAAGCGGACCTGATACACAACAGGGGATCATGAGTGATTTTTACTATTCACTTATCACGAACGCCACAAAATCAATCTGGATTGCAAGTCCATACTTTGTACCAAATCAAGCGATTAAAGCAGCAATTAAACATGCCGCAATTAAGGGGATACAAGTTAGGGTTATGGTTCCGGCAGTAAATGATGGGTTTTTAACCCAATACGGCAGTCGCTCCTATTTCGGTGAGCTGCTTCAATTCGGCGTAGAGGTTTACTCGTACAAAAAAGGTTTTCTACATCAGAAACTTATTATCGTAGATGGTGATATGGCTTCCATAGGAACCGCAAATATGGATATGAGGAGTCTCCATCTGAATTTTGAAGTGAATGTCTTTCTTATGGGCAGCAGCACCATTGAAGATCTCATCACTCATTACAAAGAGGATATGATGGATAGTGAAAAACTAGATCCTATCGGGTATAACAATCGTGGTTTACTGGAACGTTCAAAAGAATCATTTGCCAGATTGTTTTCGAATGTACTCTAATGGGAAAAAAAGCAGATAAATAGTATAGTAGAAATGTAAAGAAATTAATTGGCCATAAGGAGAATATTAGAGAATATGAAATTGGTTTCCTGGAATGTAAATGGAATTAGGGCTTGTGTTAAAAAAGGATTTTTAGATTACTTTAAAGATGTGGATGCAGATATTTTCTGCCTTCAAGAAACAAAGCTTCAAGAAGGTCAGATTTCACTTGAGTTGGAAGGGTACCATCAATATTGGAATTATGCACTGAAAAAAGGATATTCAGGTACAGCCATTTTCACGAAAGAAAAACCGCTTTCTGTGAAATATGGTGTAGGAGAGCTGGATGAGGAGCCGGAAGGCAGGATCATAACACTGGAATTCGAGAGTTTTTATATGGTGAATGTTTATACCCCAAATGCAAAAAGGGATTTATCCAGACTGGATTACCGTCTCGAATGGGAAGATGAGATGATAAAATATCTTAAGGAATTGGACTTGGTGAAGCCGGTTATCTTTTGTGGCGACCTGAATGTCGCACATCAGGAAATCGACTTAAAAAACCCAAAAACCAATGTAGGGAATTCTGGTTTTACAAATGAAGAACGTGGAAAGATGACTGAATTACTTGATTCAGGGTTTATCGATACATTTCGCCATTTTTATCCAGACCAGGAAGGCTCCTATACTTGGTGGTCATATATGGCAAAAGTCAGGGAGCGGAATATTGGGTGGAGAATCGACTATTTCATTGTTTCAAAACGTCTGGAGGAATCTTTAATAGAGGCAAACATTCACTGCGATGTCATGGGCAGCGATCATTGCCCGGTCGTTTTGGAAACAAACCTCTAAATGGAATAAATTCGGTTAAATGGGGATACTAATGGTTATCCATATTCAACAGGAGGTTTGATTATGAACACATTTATCGTGGGCTTTCATCAAGAAGATAATGTAGACAGCATGCAAGTGCAAAAATTGACGTCGGCTGAGTTTGAAAAAGCAACATCACGCGGATTTCGCAGATTATTTGAACTGGATACAAATATCGGTTATTTCGTATTTTTTGATGCTGAAGATGATGAGGGTGATTTATCCCATCTAGTTTTACAGTATGAAGAAGATAATCAAGATCCAAGTGATTGTTACTCCTTTACTAAAAATGATTTTTATGAATTCATGGCACTTTATTTACAAGGGATGGATGAAGTGGAAGTGGAAGATGATGAAGATGATGACAATGAAGAGTACGGACCAATCCATCATCTTGCCCATTTGATGTTTCATATTGTTGAAGAAGGAAAATCCGTAAAGCCATAATGGCCGAGTAATGAAATGATAGGTACTTGTGAGCTTTGTGACAGGGATGGGATAGAACTGACCATCCATCATTTAACACCTAGAGAATTAGGCGGAAGCCATTTACCGATAGCCTATCTCTGTAAATCTTGCCACAAACAGATCCACGCACTGTATTCAAACCGAGAACTGGCCATCCGACTAAATACCGTGCTTTTGTTAAAAGATGATGAAGCATTAAAAAAATATTTAAAGTGGATTAAAAAACAACCGGTAACGAGGGCAGTGAGAATTAGAAAATCAAAAACGAAATAAAGCAAAAGCCCATCTTAATAAGATGGGCTTTTGCTTTTCATTTTCAGCTTGCTTTATTTTTCAACCGATCCAATAAAAATCCACCTTTAAAATAACGTGGTTCATATGAAATGATGAAAGCCTTAGGTTCAAACTTTTCAACGGTTGCTATCAATTCTTGTTCCCGATTGCGTTTGGTCAAGATTTCCATACGATAACGGTTGCTGTCCCTGCCCTCGCCCGTATAAAGAGTTACACCAAAACCGTTGTTCCTCAATGTATCTACTAAATGTTCATTTTTGGTTTGAGTATTAACGGTTACATTAATAAAACCGATGGCAAGTTTTTGCTCAATTTTCGTACCAAAAATTATTCCGATTCCAAAACCGACTGCATATACAACCATGGCGAGTATGCTTTGGTCACCGCCAAATACGAGGGATAATCCAAAAACGTATATTAACATTTCTGCGATACCCAGAATCGAGGCAAGTATGGTAATATTTTTTACTAAGAAAATGGTTCGCAATGTGTAAATCGGAACATAAATAAGTTGTAATAGTAGAATCAGAAGTATTTCTTTCACTTGAGCACCTCACCAAAATCTTCCAGTTTAATTAGACGTTTCAAATTGGGGATTGTTCATTCCATAAGTAACATCTTCCCTAATATAACCACATCATAATAGGGGAATTCAATGGGGAATATTATGTATTTTTTGTGTCATTTCCATGGACACAGAATTAAAAATCCTATAAGATTTTTCAATATTCTTTTTTTAATTAATTTGGTATCATTATCCTTATAAATTCATATGGGGGAATGATGATGTTTAATTATGATGGACGGATATTCAAAGCTAAAATCAATTCTGAAAATGGAGAAGTATCAGGAAATACTACCTTCCACTATTCACAAGACGGCTCAATTCTTTCAGCAAGTTATCAGGGGGGAGAGATTGTTAAAGGGACTTTAATAGGGCTGGTCAATCTGGATGGAACTCTGGAATTCAGGTATAATCATATCAATGAAAAAGGGGAAATTAGAGGAGGCAGCTGTTTTTCCACCCCTGAAATGCTGCCTGATGGAAGGTTGCGCTTGCATGAAAAGTGGAAATGGTCAGATCTTGAACGGACTGAAGGACATTCCATCATTGAAGAAGTGAGAAAATAACAAACTACTTAGAGGGGTTTGAGGACAATTACTACTATTTGTTTAGTGCGGCATGGTCAAACAGATTGGAATGCACTAGGAAAGCTGCAAGGGCAGACTGATATTCCTTTAAATGAACTTGGAAAGATACAGGCACGGCAATGTGGTGAATTTTTGTCAAAAGATGATTGGGATGTAATTATTACAAGCCCCCTGAAGAGGGCAAGGGAGACGGCGGATATCATTTCGCACTATATTGAAGTACCGGTTATTGAAAAAATGGAATTCATTGAAAAGAATTTTGGCGTCGCTGAAGGAATGACCGCAGCGGAAAGGAAGTCTGCATTCAGGGATAAAGATTATCCTGGTCAGGAAAATCATGAATCTCTACGAAACAGGCTGATGAATGGGCTCCAGGAAATTCAGAAGGAGTATCCTGAGAAGAAAGTTATCCTTGTTGCACATGGAGCCGTCATTCATTTTATTTTACGCTTGATGTCAAATGAGTCAATCGTATCCAACGAAATGCGCTTGTTCAATGCATGTTTGAGTACGATTAGATTCGAAGTTGATTCCTGGATAATTGATGATTTCAATCAAGTGAATCATTTATCTTAGTCCTATTAAGATAGGTTGGATAAAAAGGAAATGGTTGATTGAAAAGCTAATTATAGAAAGAAGGAAATCATGACTAATAAGAAGGCATTGATTTTAGGCGCTACAGGTATGGTAGGCACCCAGTTGGTTAAAGAGCTAGGCAAAAGCAAAATCTATAGTGAAATCCATTTGCTGACAAGAAGGGCACTGAAACTCGCCAATCCCAAATGCATAGGACATGTTGTGGATTTCGATAATTTATCCAAGTATGCCGATTTGTTCAAAGTCACCGATGTGTTCATTTGTTTGGGTACAACTATTAAAAAGGCTAAATCGAAAGAGGCATTTCGTAAAGTGGATTATGACTATGTAATTGAAGCAGCTAGATTGGCAAAGACATCCAATGTTGAAAAAATACTCGTCATTACGGCCATGGGTGCCAATTCCAAATCAAAGTTCTTCTACAGCCGTGTTAAAGGTGAGGTGGAAGATACACTACAACATCTGGCATTGAATACTGTACATATTTTCCGTCCTTCCTTACTTCTTGGAGAACGAAAGGAATTCAGGGCAGGTGAAAAGATTTCTGGGCTGCTAAGTACTTTTGCAAAATTTGTCTTTGTAGGCCTTTTACGTCCATATCGTGCAATAGAAGCAAACAAAGTAGCTGCTGCAATGTACGTTGCAGCCCAAACGACGGCAAAAGGATATCATTTTTATGATTCTGCTGAAATAGAGGAACTTGCACAAAGAGTTACGATTAATAGTGATCATCCGGATAAAATAATAAAAAAATAGATGCAAGTTTCCTATAAAAATGAAGGTTTGGGAAGACCATGCCGACGATATACTGAAAACGAGCCCAAATAGGCTCGTTTTTAAATTCCTAGACAAATTTTAATCCCCCTTAAAAGTAAAAAAAGGAAGTGGAGTGTAAGAAAGGTGGAGAACCAGAAGGTCTTGGTAATAAACAATGCCAAAAGGTTTTTAGTTGTTTCTATAGCTGAGTTAGCTTTTTTGTACTTAACTTTAAAAAATCTTCTGAAATTGCTTCTTGTTTAGTGCTATTCGACTGCTACCGGTTTTGCTACTAATCGTCATAATAATGTCCAATGCACTTTTCTCATCTGTTAGTACGATTGAATCTGTATTAGCTGTTGCAATGATATGCAATTCGCTTCCGTCGTTTTTATAATCATCTTCACTCCTCCATTCAAATTTATGTATATATTTCTTATCATTTAAATAAAGGCTGCTTCAGCAACCTTTATTCATGCTCCATCACCGGGCACTATAATTGAAGCAATAGTACAGTGTGTTCCTTTCAGCTGGTTATCTAAGTAATGAAGCCCTAGACAAAATTGACTTCCTTTTACATTTATAAATTTGAGGAAATGGAGGACAAAGGATTACTATTAATTATTGAAACGTGCCTGTAAAAGGCTCGTTTTAGAGTGTATCAAACTCGAATAAAAGCCAGTTTATCTACATTTTTTTATTTATAAACGTTTCAGTTGATTGGAACGGAAGGTAGGAGACTCCTGAGGTGAAAATAAGTACCTGGAGTGGAAATCAACGTTCAAATCTTCCGGATGAAACTTGATTGTAACAGTGATTTCCACTACAATTTGTAGTGAGAGGTGGAAAAGGATGAATATTAAAAATTTTAAATATGATGAAGTTGGACTGAATCGTTTCTTTGGTCCATTGGAAGCAAATATCATGGAATATTTATGGGATAAAGATGAACAAAGCATTAAAGCGGTTCAACAATCATTGGAACTTGACAAACCTATCAATTTCAACACAGTAATGACCGTCATGAATCGTTTAGTCGAAAAAGGCATTCTTGAAAAGAGGTCTGAAGGAAGGCTTTCATTATTTCGCCCGGTGCAGTCCAAAGAGGAGTTTTTTGAAGAGCAGTCAAAGAAACTGACTGAGAACTTGCTGGATGAATTTGGTGGAGCGGTCATAAGCCATATGCTGGATGCCATGAAAGACGCTGACCAAGGTTTAATTGAAAAATTGGAACAAAAAATTCAATCGTTAAAAAAGGATAAATTATAATGTGGAAGAAAAAGTCTTATTTTGTAATAAGCCTGAGTCTTTTAATTGCCTGTGTAGTATGGTGCCAAATGGGAGCTTTTTTAGTACACATCTTTTTTGGTGTGAATATTAAAGCTAATTTCTTTAAATTTTGTTTTAGTTTATTCAAGGAAGATTCAGTATACTACTTTGTGGTCATCACACTGCTCAGTATAATAATATCCTATAGTATATTAAGCAGCTTATTCAAAATTGCTGAGCAATTTTTCTTATCCAGAAGGTTTAAACAAAAGCTTTTTCTTTCAAAAAACGTTGATATGACAAGGAATGTAAATGAAACATTCAATCGGGACAACAATGATATCTTGGTTGTGAACGCTGAACAGCCTCTTGCGTTTACGCTTGGTTTCAGGCGGCCTTTCATTGTGTTCAGCACGGCTTTAATTCAATTACTGGACTTTGATGAACTAGAAGCGGTAGTGGAGCATGAAGCTTTTCACCAAAAGAAATATGATCCACTGGTCATCTTTATTTTACAGTTGATTTCAAATGCGTTATGGTTTGTCCCACTGACAAAATGGTGTCATAAAAATTACAAAATAATAAGTGAATTATCAGCCGACGAAAATGCGATTCATAAAATGGGGACTGAATTAGGAATAAGTGCCGCTTTATTGAAGTTAATTAAACATGGGTGCACTGATAAATCCTCTCCTGTCCTTGTTTATTTCTCGAATGAATCAGTTAACTATAGACTACAGCAATTAATTGATCCCCATAAAACGATTCCTTTAAGGGCTGAAACTACCACGATTTTTGTTTCCATTTATGTTTTGGTTATCCTTATAGGAATGACGATAGTGATTGTCTGATGACTTTCACTTGATTTTTTTACCACTTTACACTACACTTTGTAGTGTTAAATAAAAAAAGGAGATGTGTCATGAATAAACAAGAAATCGGTACCTTTTTATTAAGAGTTATGTTGGGAATTTCTTTTTTCTTGCATGGTTTGTCAAAATTCAAAGGTGGATTGGAAAACACTTCAGGGTGGTTTCAAAGTATAGGCATTCCGGGATTCATGGCCTATGTAGTCGGTATGATTGAATTGGTTGGAGGAATTGCTTTAATAATAGGCCTTGGAACAAGAATAATTTCTGCGCTACTTGTATTCATCATGGCTGGTGCAATTGTTTATGTGAAATTCCCAGCAGGTTTTATGGGGAATGGAGAAGGCTCAGGGTATGAACTGGATCTAGTTCTTATGATTATTGCCCTTCACTTGGTATTGAATGGAAGCCGCTTCCTGTCTATAGACTCTAAGTTACCAAAACTTAAAAAAACACAGGATTCCGAAATGATAGCAGGTTAATAACATTAAGCGACATTACAAAAATTCAAACACTTTTTAAGCAGTCTTGAGGCATGATCCCGTTAATCTACTAGGGTCATGCCTTTTACATTTCACCTATTCTTATTTGAAATGCTTCATGATTTGAAAGCCACTAATAAAAGAAGTTTTCCATGACTGCTATAACGTGACATACTTTGACAATACATCAAGAACCTTGGAATTTTCAATTCAACATTTAAAAAAATTTGATAGTTTTCAGTAAATTTCTGTTGACGAACGCATGTTCTGTGTTATAAAATTCAATCATGGGTAATAATGGTATAGTGATTATTGCCATTGACAGTTCAAAAGCAAGCTTGGAAATTTCCCAAGCTTAGTAAAAAATCAGAGCAAAAGGAGTTATTAAATTATGACCATGCGATTATCTCCATATTTAATGATGAACGGAAATGCGAAGGAGGCGATCCAATTTTATGAAAAAGCATTGGATGCAAAAGTCCTCTTTAATCAAACTTTTGGAGAAATGCCAGAAAATCCTGAATTTCCTCTGCCAGAAGAAGCAAAGGATCTTGTTGCACACGCAATGTTAAAGGTTGGGGAAACGGACTTCATGTTTTCGGATACGTTTCCAGGTCAAACCAGTCAATCTGGAGATCAAGTCACGATCTGCATTTCAATTAACGAAATTGAAAAATCAAAACGGATCTTTGAAACTTTGTCGCAAGGTGGAGAAGTGAAAATGCCTCTACAGGAAGCTTTTTTCAGCCCTGCTTATGGGATTGTAACAGACAAATTCGGTGTAACCTTTCAAATTTATACAGAGGGTGAAAAATAAATTTTTCTAGTTAAAAATAGAAGCTGTGTTGGTGAATAGTTGCAGCTGTAATTTGTGAATAAAAAAATCTCGATTTCTCGCTAATATCACTGAGAGATAGGGATTTTTTTACTATGACCCTTATCTCATTTCATAGGGCATCAAAAGACCCCCATGGTAGCTTATAAGATAACATCACGTTTATATCTTATGTAGTCGCCCATTCTCACTGTCCCTGGTTTCTGGATCCTATCTGAATGTATATATTCCAATTAACTCCACTATTGATATCATGATTACGTAGTTACTGAAAACTTTTTCTTCCACACTTTTAAATTTGATACATTATCGTTATCTCCCTGTGATATTCGTCATATATTCTTCATCAATTTGTTCTTTGTTTAGAAAATGGCTATGCTATTATTTAAAACATTGACATACAAATCAGGCTCCTTATTTGTAAAATTCTCCATTTTTAAAGGTACTATCATATCATTCAAGTAACATTTCATTACGTAATAAGGGGAAAGGGGGAACAATGTGAACACAGATCAAGCTTTCGACCTGTTAAAGGATGCAGGAGTAACAGAAAGCAGTAGTATACAAACTGTTAGACGCTGGCTTCGTGAAGGTAAGATTAAATATGAGGGAGGTAACGGGAATAGGAAAACTGGATACTTAATGGATGACGCAGATCAAGCATTTGAAATGTTAAAAGATGCAGGAGTAACAGAAAGTAATAGTGTACAGACTGTCAGGCGCTGGCTTGGCGAAGGTAAGATTAAATACGCGGGGAACGGAAAGAGGAGCACCGGATACATAAGCGATGACACAGCTTCAAAGCTGGCTATAAATGATATGATAAAGCAAAATAAGGACGAAATCATACACCGATTAAAATTAAAAATACAAGCTCAAGAAAAGCATATAGAAGGTATCGAAGAGCTTCATGAGACTGCAAAAAGAATATTGATTCAGCAAAGGGATATGTTCAAAAAGGAAGTTGCGATTCTAAAGAATGAGAAAAAAGAATTGCAGAATGAGTCAAAGGATCTATTAAAAGAAAATATTGAATTAGGTAATGAATTGATAAAATTAAAAGAAAAAATCAGAAACAATTACATGATTGACTCCACTACCTTATCAAATGATTATAGTGAAAAATTAGGGCTCTCTAAAATGGCGAGCGATAAAGAAGTATTGGCAGAATATAAAGGGTTACTAAAAATAACTCATCCAGACCATAATGGCAATGCGAAGGTATTTCATTACATTAAGACTGATTACGATAATTTTAGAAAGAGCAGCAAAGGTAAATGAATAGTGAATGCTTGCAATGATGTTTTTACATCAAACCTAAAGACAAACCTAGGGTAAAGCGTAATTTGAAACATTGATGATTATTTTTTGTTTGGCGATTTTATTTTTAAATGAACGAATAGGTGCCTTTGTTCATAAGGCACCTAAAATTGAGGCTATTAAAGTCTATCGTTTACACATCATGAGCGGCTACTTTGTCTCCTCATCCATTGTGTTGCAACCCATTTTTCCCCAGTGATAACGGGCGCCCCACCGTGTAAGGTTAGTTCGTTTAGGTTTTTATCGTTGTAGAAATATTCGAAATACACAGCCATTCCCTTTCGCGGGAATACTGAAAAATTCAATTTAGGAAAAAAAGTTTCCCCTCCATGCTCCACATCATTTAAGTACAAGATGATTGTGCTAATTCTATTATTTTTTGCTGCATTACTTGAAGATGTAAAAAAATCAAAATGAGCTTTATACTCTTGTCCAGGATTGTATTTAAGAATTTGAATACCCTCTCCATGTTCAACGGGTATATTCATGATTGTTGATATCCTTTTTTCAATTTTGGTAATGATGTCATTTTCATTTTCTTGAAAAAACATACTGCTGCTTGTTCTTATCTCATTTACTTCGTGCGTAACTCCAATTTTGGAACGATTCATTTTGTCTTTTGACAATTCAATAAGTTTGTCACATTCATCGTCACTCAAAACATTTTCTAAAACAGCAATTAGAGGTTCTTCTAATCTAGCAACTACATTGATTTCTCTGTCTTCCGTTTTGATTTTATTTCCAATATGATTAAAAATCGTTTGTTCTTTACTTGTTTTATTATCCACTGTCAACTTTCATCGACTCCCAAAAGAATGAATTTTCAGAACAAAAAGTTTGGATTATTCTGTAAGCGTTTTCCTATGTTAATTATACCATGACATTGTTATGTATCTGTTACTTATTTCCGTCGACAAGTAAAAATTACTGTATGAACTGGCGCTTGACTATAGCAAACTTTAATCTTTTACATAAAATATAGGAAGCTCACAATATGAACAAGTCTTTTTGCATAGATTTTTCATGTGTGTATTTTCACTAAAACCCTTACGCGAATTTTTCTTTCTGATCAAATAAGAGTAAAAATGATGCTTACTAGTTCTCATTTTTGTGAAAGGTATATCATTCCACCTTTATTATAGAAGGGTTTATATAATCTATTCTCTTAACCTTATAATCAAAGACGTTTCCTTTCGGAATGTGCACAATGATAAGGGGACGGAGGTTTATCACTAAAAAGCTTAGAGAAAAAGAAACAAAGAATAAAAAGCAATAGTACGATAGCGAATGTGAAGGAGTGATCGAAAGTGGAGGACTTTAAATCTATCTTTGTAACTGAAGGAATTAAAAAAGTGGATGTCATAAAAAATCCAACTTTGTTTCCATTGATTGGAAATGGAGCGCAAGGGGCCGTTTTTAAAATTACTTCAATCAAATGTGTGAAAATTTGTGCAAAACCAGAATATGCGGCTATAGAGGGGAATGTATTAAAAATGGCACAGGAGTCACCCACTATTCCACGGCTTTATGAAGTGGGGCATAACTATATTATTATGGAATATCTCGAAGGGCCAACTTTATTTCAGTATTTAGAATCTGGGGGGATCCTATCCGAAAATTTGATGGGGCAAATTCTTTTTGTGCTCAATGAAATGAAGCGTTTAAAGTTTACCAGAATGGATGCCGATTTACGCCACATTATTGTCACTAAGGAAGAGGAATTAAAAGTAATAGATCATTATAGCTCCTATACAAGGATTCGAAACAAGCCAGAGTTGATATTCAAAGGTTTAAAGAAGTTGGGACTATTACCATTGTTCTTGGAAAAGTTAAAAGAAATGGATCCCGAATCCTATATGGAATGGAAAGATTTATAAATAAAAAAAGTACCTCCTTTAAAGCAAAAGGTACTTTTTTCTATGGAAAAAACCAGCGTTATTATTTGGGATTGTTATGATGCTGGATGATACGTTCTACGATATCAGGCAATTTATTTTTCTGTTCTAAAAGAAACTTGTAGAGAGCATCTCTGTCCTTCGTTTTGACATTCCACTCTTTAGGGATGGATTCTATTACTTGATAGATCGATTTGTTCGGCAATTTCTCTATTTTTTCAATAAACGATGTAAGCTCTTTGTTATCATCGAGAAGAGAGAAGGCCCATTTATAAAAAGGCCAATGGTAGTTATAAACCGGTGTTTCACTTAGCGTTTGAGCAGACCATTGGTAGCGTCCTGGAAAAACCCTGCCATGATCAATCATATGGACATAATAGCCCCCATCACTGAGATTTTCCAAAATGACATTCATCGTACCTCGGTCAGAGTTATTCACCCATTGGTCGAATACCGTTATACCGGCAAGCATATCTCGGTTTTTAACATCCGTCTTTGTGGGAGGATTTTCTCTAACATTCTCGAAAACGGTACTGTTTTTAATAAAAACACAGCCATATTGGTATCCAGATCTATAATTGTGTTCAGTGGATTGTAATTCAGGCGTTTTCTTGATGAATTCTTCCGGTATATATACAAGGTCAAATGGGATAACGGGAAGTGAAAGGAGCTCGGCCAACTTTCCAATCAGGTATTCATTGACCACTTCTTTTTCCCTGCCTTTCTTAGTATCAAACCACTTCACGACATATTCTTTACCATCGCTGAAAAGAATGACATGTGCGGTTCCGCCCCTTAATGTTTGTACATATCGAACTGGATATTTTGTCATATCACTTTGTCTCCTTTAAAAATATTTGTCTAGCTTTTTTTCATTTTCACCTTATCTTTTTTATTAACATTATTGAATTCTGGATTGATTGATGAAATTGGTTATAAGGTTCGGTAAATGACTTTTCTTTACTAAAAAAAATTTGTACAGCGCTTCACTTTCTCCTTTTGGACTCCCCACTCTACAGGGAAGGATTAGGTAAAGTTAATTCTTATGGGAAGGAATACAAATGATGTTAAATCCCTTCATTTATCATAGAGAAGGCCATTGGGTAAGTTTCTTTGGAAGTGATACAGTACCTGGGAACGCATTTTGCATACTCAATATCACCCGAGTCCTGGGCCAAACATATGGACAAAATGGGCGCCTTCACTAAGTTCTAGTAGAGTTTTCAATAATAAACACGAATATTGGCATCTGAACTAAATTTGTATTTTTGGAATGTAACTTGGGAGTATTTTTATGATTTCGTCTTGGGTATTACTAGTCCGAAGAGGACAAAAGGAAGGGAAGGAACATGTTTATACGAGCTCAACGACCCATAGTTCCCATGTCAATTAACCCCGTTATTTTTTTCTATTAAGCTGTATAGCCGTTGTTGTTCGATAATTTGTTTATTCAAATCGAAATTTTCATCAATTACCTGTCTTGCACTTCTGGTATATCTCTTCCATACTCTTGGATGACTCAGGAAATATTTTAGACCTTGAGACAATTTTAAATCATCTTTCTCAGGAACAAGGTAACCTGTTTTTTTATGCTCAATCAATTCCGGAATCCCACCGTGAAAGGTGGAGATGACTGGTAAACCGCTTGCCATGGCTTCTTTTAATGCATTTGGAATCCCTTCTACATCGCCATCTTCGCCTGTTTCACTGGCGAGGCAAAAGAGATGCGAGTCACTTAATTCCTTAGAAATTTGGTTAGAATCCATTGGCCCCCTAAGAAAAACGCGTTCGTTTAATTGATTTTCATCAATGAAAACTCTTATCTTCTCTTCATCTTTACCTGTCCCAATGATGTGCAGTGTCGTTCTTGGGTATTCCTGATGAATCCGTTGAAAGGCCTTCAAAAGCGTAAGGAATCCTTTTTTCTCGACAAGTCTGGCAACAGACAATATTCGAATTTCTCCTTCCTTAGGCAGGGAACGTTGGACATATGGGTATAGATCTAAATTTAGACCGCCATATAATACATGTATCTTATCTTCTTTAAACCCTAATTTTTTTAATTCATCTGCCAAGAAATGGCAAACTGTAAAACAAGCAGCTCCATGTTTTACTAAATTTTGATATCGGAGGACATTTTTGCGAAACCGCTTATATGTTTGAGTGGAGGAATCACGCCCTCGAAAATGAACAACCAAAGGTATATCATACTCAATAGCTGCTGGTAATATATCGATGGAATGTTTCCCCTGATGAGCGTGAATCGCGACGACATTCTGCTCCTTAAAGAAGGCTCCAAGGTCTTGAATTTCGTTCAAATTATAATAGTGTTCAAACTGATATTGAACATTGTCGCAATTTGGGTAAGGTCCTATAACAATAGGACGATATTGATCCAGCATAATGATTTGATTGTACATAAATCCTTGATTGATTTTTATAGGTTCTCTAATGTAAAAAGCGATTGTCTTCACTATTTCAATCCCTTTCTTCTATCTAAAATCAAATTTTCGATAAAACTTTGAAATATTTGGCGATCTCGTTCAGAAAGATCATTCGGAAAAGCGGACCATTTAAAAAATTGTACTTTTTGTATTTCTATATCATCAGGTTTTAAATCTCCGCTGAGTATTTCTTCGGTAACGTAAGCAATGTTGACTGAAAAGTATTGATCACCATTAGGCAGCTTCGTAAAATAGTCCTTCCCTGAAAAAACGCCAATTAATTGAAGGTTTCCGATGTTAATTCCTGTTTCCTCCAAAATTTCACGTCTGCATGCCTCTTCCGCAGATTCTCCTAATTCGATGAAGCCGCCCGGCAATTTCCACATTTTTTCGGATTGTACCATTAGAAAACGGCTGTTCTGATCGATAACCAAAACGGTGACCCCAGTAAGTATCAAAGCTCTAGTTCCAACGAGAGCACGTAAATCTTCAATGTACCCCATCTCAAGTCCCCTTTCTGATATTTTCTGGTTAATCCACTTTTATAGTAAATGCAAAATGGAAAAGATTTGAAACGGACAAGTACATATATTTGTTTGTTTTTTGTAAAATTCTTATTTGTATGTGTATGAGCATAAGAATCTGAAGAAATGCTAGGAAAGGCTTTCCTTAAGAACTCAATAAAAGAAGGTATGACTTAATTTTATGAAAAAGTGTTATTATCCTAAAGCAACTATTCGATGATTTCATAGTATAGATATTATGGTTATTAATAAGTAGCAAAGAGGTGGTAGATCAGATGAATGATTTTAAATTAATTAGGGTTGAAAGAATTGAAAAGAACGGTAAAAAGGAACTTCTTATTCATAATCCAACCACATTAAAACTAATTGGGGCAGGAAGTCAAGGTGCAGTTTTTCAGCTTGATGAAGATATTTGCGTAAAACTCTATGTCAATCCAAATGCAGCAACTAAAGAGGGGAAAGCACTTGAAGCAGCTAAGGATACTCATATTGTTCCGAGGTTATATGAAGTCGGACCAAACTATGTAATTATGGAATATTTAAAAGGTCCTAATCTAAAAGATTTTTTGAAAGGGAAGCAAGATATTCCCGAATCGATTACAGAACAAATCATAATGATTCGAAAGGAACTGAAGAGAGTTGGATTTATTAGAATCAAGACCTCAATCGGACATTTTGTTGTAACAAAGGGAAATGTGCTGAAAGCAATCGATCATTCAGATGGCCTCACAATGAATGATCCATATAATCCAAAGATGTTTCGTGATTTAAAGAAATTGGGGTTATTGGATACTTTCCTGAAACAAGCAAAGAAAATCGATCCTGAATCGTATGAAGAATGGCAAAAAAATATCGACTTCAATGCGGTATAGGAAACCAAACCGGTATAAATGAGAATATGCGAAATTTTGGGCTGGCCAGTATCGCTAAAAGTGCATGATAATTGCCTACAAAACCAATTATGTTGTACAAGCAGGGAAATTCAACAGAGGAAAGTCGAACCCTAAACATAAAGGAGTTCGACTTTTTAGTTTGGAATTCTCCAGACTCTAAAATTCGCAATATGGGCGGAAATGCATTATTTCTCCCGTTCCTAAAAGTGCACGTTCGGCATTTATTAGGACAAATTACAATATTCGTAAAACCATTTTTACAACCAGATAACGATTTTTCCTTATTAAAGTGGTTTTTTTATTTTTTTTTGATGATGGTATAAGTTTAACGTCTATACATGACAAACGCTCAGTCATTCAAAGGCGTGTTGAATAACTATAGAAAGAAAGTGATGGTTATTTATCTATGAAAGATCTGTCTATGCAAATAAAAAAATCGGAAACCACATGTATGGTTTCCTAAACTAAAATGAGGTGAATCATTTTCAAACATCCCTAAATTTGATACCAAACATTTAGATTAAGACTGCTTAAACTGTACCATTTTTTGGGCTTCCATTACTCTTGAAGTATAGACCAGAATGATTACGATGGATCAGTTGTTGTCCCGACACAATAAATTACAGTACATTGCTATCATTATGATCGGCAACGGCAACACAATCATGTCGACAATACTAAGAAATAGTGAAATAGCCTATCTCCGATTGTCCATATACTGATTCTGCAACAAAAGTTATTTGAAACATAAAAAGGTGAAAGTAATTTCAATTGGGAAGACGATTTTTCCAACTACACAATATGTAATACAATGTGCCTCCATAACCAATAAATAGTGAAAAGGGTGGGAACCTAATGGGTAAAAATGATCAAACAGATAATCACAAGGAAGACAACAGGAAAAAATATAACCATATATTAGAAAATATTCAAGGCCAACTCCAACTCCAAGAACAAAAACAGAAGGATCTTCAGGTTCAACTTCAGAATCAATTAATTAAACAACAAAATGATACTTTAAATAAAATCTTACAAGAAATAACGAAGATTTCACAACCACTGGAAAAAATTCAAGACCAACTCCAACTCCAAGAACAAAAACAGAAGGATCTTCAGGTTCAACTCCAGAATAAATTATCTAAACAACAAGATGAGCATTTAGATAAAGTCTTACACGAAATATCGAAGCGTTCACTGCCACTAGAGAAAATTCAAGACCAACTCCAACACCAAGAAGAACAACAGAAGGAACTTCAGATTCAACTTCAGAATCAGTTAATTAAACAACAAGATCAAACTTCAGATAAAATCTTGCAAGAAATAACGAAGATTTCACAACCACACCCCCCCTTATTAAAATCACCTTTTAGCATAATCGATACCCTTGATTTAGATGTAGAAAAAAAGGCGCAAATTGCGATGTTTATAGCAAATAGCAGTAAAAGTAATAATAAAGAAGATGAAACTCAATAAAGAAGAGGCTGTTAAAGCCTCTTCTTCTTTATTTGAAAACAAGTTCATTTTCATCGGATTTCGGTGCACAGTAGTTGCCATACGTCGAAACTAGACGAAGGTTGCAAATGGAGCGAAATGATTCATTAGAATTGTATCCAATATGCTAAGTTTTGCTCTTCACGTACAAAGAAAGTAAAAGTGTTGCAATAGCCTCTAAAAGGATGATTAGTGTTGTTGCTTTAGGAGTGAAATTCCTTAACTATATCCATTCAACATAGATCGAATTCTTATTAAAAATGGATGGGGTTAAAAAAACCTCCCCTTTCATTTGAAAATTCCCACCTCAAAATCATGAATACAGTCCGTCATATATTTTAAAATGGCTGTTTTCACATACTTTGTTGCTATTTACCAAGTAGTGAGGTGTGGTTGATTTCCCCTCCAGATGCTCGCTTTCCGCGGGGCGGGCGGTGAGCCTCCTCGGCGTAAACGCCTGTGGGGTCTCACCTGTCCCGCTGCTCCCGCAGGAGTCTCGCACTTCCGCTCCAATCAACCTTAAATAGTTTCGTTTTAAAAACAACAATCTTTACGAAAAGAGCCTTTGTTTAAAAT
>NZ_JAGGQC010000016.1:0-57001 GCF_018613455.1 Bacillus sp. ISL-78 | reverse complement strand
CATCCGGCTGGTCTTTTTTTGCTTAATGCAAAGAAAAATCATTGGATATAAAGGGATTATCAATTATGGAAACTTTTATGAAGACATACACGTATTGAAATTCTTCATCATACATTGTTAAAAGCATCCCCGGGTTCTCTTAAACTATTTAAATCAATGTATGCGAACAATGGTTTTTGGGGAGAATGCAGGTATGGAGGTGGAGATGTTGGGGACAACAACAACCAAAACAACGGCAGGGGAAACGTGCGCGGTTTGTGAACAAGTTAAAGGAATGGGTATACATCTATATACGACTTTTATTTGTGAGGAATGCGAAAGGGATATGATCGGGACGGATACGAACGATCCCAAGTACCAATATTACTTAAAGAAATTAAGAAAAATCACTAATCCTGAAATATTATCATGAAAAAATAGTTTGTGGAAAGTTAAAGAATCAGAGATAAAAGAAATGTGTGTTTCTTTAGTCTCTGATTCTTTTTTTGGTACTTTAGAAGAATGCTTGGCAACATGCTCCTATGTTTCTGTAAGTTCCCTCCAAACAGACTGTTCAGAGATCCATAATTGCCTTTCTGTCGACGCAATATGAGATAAAATTGTACTTATTTGATAAAATGAAAAAATACTATGATATGAGGGAAGAGAAAAATGAATCAATCACAGACACCATTGTTCGATGCAATGAGTGCTTTTCATAAAAAAAGCTCCATATCCCTGCATGTCCCAGGGCATAAAAATGGATGGGTGTTTAATAAAAAGGGCCAAGCCTTATACAACCCCCTGCTTGGTATTGATGCCACGGAAATAAGCGGTTTAGATGACCTGCATGCTCCAGCGGGGGTCATTCTAAAGTCCGAGCAACTACTTGCTGATCTATATGGGGTAAAGCGAAGTTATTTTCTCGTTAATGGGTCAACAGTAGGCAACATTGCCATGATTCTTGCTGCCTGCCGGGAAGGTGATAAAGTCCTTGTCCAAAGAAACTGCCATAAATCAATTTTACATGGATTGATGTTAGCGAATGTACAACCGATTTTTTTGCAACCGGATTATTATGAGAAATGGGGCATTGCCGGCGGTGTGGGATCAAATTTAATTGAAGAAGCCTTGAGTTTACATCCAGATGCAAAAGCCATCATTGTTACCTATCCTAATTATTATGGAATTGGTGAAGACTTGACGGAAATGGTAAGACTCGCACATCAAAAAGGGATCCCTGTGCTGGTGGACGAGGCACATGGCGCTCATTTTAAGTTAGGAAGTCCGTTTCCAAAGTCGGCTATTTTGGCAGGGGCAGACGCCGTTGTCCATTCAGCGCATAAAACACTGCCGGCCATGACGATGGGGTCATTTCTTCATGTGAATTCATCCTTAGTTGATGTCGATCAAGTAGCATTCTATTTACAAATGCTTCAGTCGAGCAGTCCATCTTACCCAATTATGGGATCGCTTGACTTGGCCAGGGCCTTCTTAGCCGCTTTTACATCAGAAGATAAAAGTTACCTTATTGAAAAGATATTAGATTTCAGAGGCGAATTAGGTGCCCTGGAAACAGTAAGGGTGCTGGAGGCGCCACTAGGTACTGCGGCGGACCCGTTGAAAGTGGTCATTCAATCAACAAATGGTTTGAGCGGGTTTGAGTTACAGCAGCTATGTGAAGCTGAAGGCATTTTTACGGAGTTGGCTGATCCTGATAATTTATTGATGATTTTACCCTTATTAAAAAGGGGTACCGATTTTCCATTTCATGAAATCATACAAACTATAAAAAGTGCCACTCATAACAGAACTGGAAATAAGGAAGCAGATCTTCGGGTTCTCTGGCCTGATGGAAGGTCAATGACAGGGCTTGAAATGCCCTACTCCGTCATGAAGCATAGCAAAGCAAGACCTGTCGCATTACGGAAAGCAGTCGGAGAGGTATCCGCCGAGATGGTCATTCCTTATCCGCCGGGCATCCCTTTAATTATGTCCGGGGAAATGATTACTCCTGAACATATATCCAATTTGAGGAGACTGCTGGAAATGGGATCAAGGTTTCATGGTGGTTCCTCCCTTTCAAACGGAGAATTAATCGTTTATGAAAGCGGGCAGACTGGTTAAAATGATATACTACATACAAAGAACCTTGGAGGTACATCGATGAAACGTGGTATTTTTATAACAATGGAAGGGCCTGAGGGTGCCGGGAAAACAACCATTACCCAAATGCTTGGCAAGGCTCTGCAACAAGAAGGCTATCAAGTTCTATTAACCCGTGAGCCAGGGGGAGTTCCCATTTCGGAGCAAATTAGGGAAGTGATCCTTAATAAAGATAATACAGCCATGGACTCGAGGACAGAGGCTTTATTATACGCAGCAGCAAGACGTCAGCATTTAGTGGAAGTGGTCATGCCTGAGCTGGAACGAGGGGGAATTGTCCTCTGTGACCGGTTTATAGATAGCTCGTTAGCCTATCAGGGTCATGCAAGGGGTTTGGATATAGAAGAAGTTTACAATATCAATAAATTTGCAATTGGAGATATGATGCCAGATGCCACGCTTTTTTTTGATATCGATCCAGAAGAGGGATTGAAACGCATCCAGTCCAATGGGGAACGGGAAGTGAACCGGCTGGATCTTGAAGCCCTCGACTTTCATAAAAAAGTTTGTGAAGGTTATCAGTTCATTATAAATAGATGGAAAGAACGTTTCATTATCGTGGATGCAGGCCGGACAATAGAAGAAGTCTTTGAGGAAACGAAAGCCAGCTTATTGGATTTTTTAGCGAAAGCGGGAAACTGATTATATAGGTTTCCATATTATTCAACCAATACTATTTGATATAATGTAGTTAGTAAAAATTCAGAGTAACCGGAGGATGATGAGAATGAAAATGATCATTGCTGTCGTTCAAGACAAGGATAGTCATCGCCTGCTGAATCAATTAGTGGAAAATAATTTCGGAACGACCAAGTTAGCCAGCACTGGCGGGTTTTTAAAATCAGGTAATACGACTTTTATGATTGGAACAGAGGATGAACGTGTTGACCAAGCCATCCAGATCATCAAACAGAATTGTCAGTCACGATCCCAATTAGTTTCACCGGTTTCACCGATGGGCGGGAATGCCGAGTCATATGTACCTTACCCAGTGGAGATTCAAGTGGGCGGTGCAACCATTTTTGTTCTGCCGGTTGAAAACTTTTTACAATTTTAACGGTTAGTTTTAGGGAGGTTCATTATGAAAATCAACCATGATATCCCTATTAAGCTGGATAAATCGCGTCAGGATGCCAAACAATTTCAAACCAGAAATGGCAGATTTCAACAAATGGTCCAGACACAGGATCAAAAGATGCAAATCCAAACATTAAACCGTTTGATAGGCGATATCGAAGGGGCGGGTCAGCGTTTAGTAAGGTCACGTACTTTTAGGGAATTGGCAAAATATAAAGCATTGGTGAAACGATTTGTTAAAGAAGCGGTTGAATATGGACTGGAACTGAAGCAATCAACGAGCTGGAATGAATATGGACAGAGCCGGCCATTGAAAACCGTGGAAACGATAGATGCAAAATTAGTTGAGTTAAGCGAGGAAATTCTTAATAAAGAGAAAAGTTCGCTTGAAATATTGGAAATGATTGGCGAGATTAAAGGTCTTCTGATTAATTTATATACTTAAGTGAGTTGATGGTTTTGGATAAAACATGGCAGGACATGAGTGAAATTCAGCCGCAGGTAATGACGATGCTGCAAAATAGCATAACGAAGAACAGGGTGGCTCATGCGTATTTATTTGAAGGGGAAAAAGGGACAGGCAAGCAAGAGATAAGCTATGCCTTTTCCAAAAGCTTGCTATGTGAAGCCCCGACAGCAGGTTATGAGCCATGCGAACTTTGTCGGAATTGCAAACGGATTTCAAGTGGGAATCATCCAGATGTCCATTTGATAGAAAAAGACGGTCTCTCAATAAAGAAAGAGCAAATCAAGGGGCTTCAGGAAGAATTTTCGAAAAAGAGCGTAGAGGCAGATCGGAAGGTTTATATGATTGCCGATGCTGACAAAATGTCGGTGGGGGCAGCCAACAGTCTATTGAAATTTTTAGAAGAACCTTCGGCTGATACTGTAGCAATATTGATGACTGAACAGCTTCAGAGGATTCTGCCGACTATATTATCAAGGTGCCAAGTGATTTCGTTCAAGCCATTATCTCCGGAGAATGTGAAACGGAAGCTGATAGAACAGGAGTTAGAACCACAGCTGGCCTCGGTTATTGCCCACATCACACAGAATGTGGAAGCTGGAATCGAACTTAGCCATGATGAATGGTTTGTACAAGCTCAAAAAATAGTGGTAAAATTATATGAAGTGTTAAAACTTAATTCCTTGAAGGCAATGCTGTACCTTCAGACGGATTGGTTCACACACTTTAAAGAAAGAGAACAGGTTGACAGAGGTCTTGATTTGTTACTTCTTATATATAAGGATTTATTATACATTCAGTTGGACAAAAAGGACTTCGTTGTGTTCCAAAATAAACTGAAGGAATTTGAAACTCACGCTCTTCATCTTTCCCCAAGACGCCTTGCTGAACATATGGGTTGCATTTTGGAAGCAAAAAGGAAGCTGATGTCCAACACGAATCCACAGCTGTTGATGGAACAGCTTGTGCTGAATTTGCAGGAGGGATCATGATTTGTATGATGTTGTAGGTGTCCGTTTTAAAAAGGCGGGCAAAATATACTACTTCGATCCGGGTGAATTCGCAATTCCTAAGGACGATTTTGTAATAGTGGAGACTGTCCGCGGTGTTGAATTCGGTAAAGTCGTTACAGCCCGTAAACAAGTAGATGAAAACGATGTTGTCCTGCCATTGAAAAAAGTACTTCGGGTCGCTGATGCAAAAGATAAGCTGATTGTAGACGAGAATAAGGCGGCTGCAGAAGAGGCTTACACTATTTGTTGTCAAAAGGTTGTGGAACATAAGCTGGATATGAAGCTGGTTGATGTGTCATATACTTTCGACAGAAATAAAGTCGTGTTTTATTTTACAGCGGATGGTCGCGTGGATTTCCGTGATTTAGTCAAAGATTTAGCTGCCATATTCAGAACTCGCATAGAACTGCGCCAAATCGGGGTAAGGGATGAGGCAAAGATGCTTGGTGGCATCGGGCCTTGTGGCAGAATGCTTTGTTGCTCCACATTTCTTGGAGATTTTGAACCGGTTTCCATCAAAATGGCGAAGGATCAGAATTTATCATTAAACCCTACAAAAATCTCAGGTTTATGCGGTCGATTGATGTGCTGTCTGAAATATGAAAATGATGAGTATGAAAGTGCGAAGGAAATGCTTCCTGATTTAGGTGAAATGATTAATACGCCTGGTGGCAAAGGCAAGGTAGTGGGGCTTAATATTCTAGAACGCGTACTTCAGATTGAACTAATCGAGCAAGAAAGAGTATTAGAGTATACTCTAGATGAGATTCTAAAAGAGGGAGCCGTTTCTATTCAAGCCACAGATTATTAAGGTGGTGGGAGAGCGTGGATAAGAAAAATATTTTTGATTCGGTGACCAATATGGAAACCCAGATAGGCCAATTATATAAGCAGCTTGGAGAATTGAAGCAGAACTTAGCTGAAATCCTTGAGGAAAATCAGTCGGTCAAGCTGGAAAACGAGCATTTGCGCCATCGTTTGGGCCTTGTGGAAGTCGAAAGTGCGCCTGCTGCAGTTAAGGTCAAACAAAAAGTGAAAAACCGTACTCCAAGTGCGGAAAAGGTTTTGGATATCGGGGAAGGCTATGATAACTTAGCCCGTATCTATCAAGAAGGCTTTCATATTTGTAATCTGCATTTTGGCAGTTTACGAAAAGAAGGGGATTGCCTGTTCTGTTTATCTTTTTTAAACAAGAAGTGATAATGGATAATATAAAAGATGTTCCATCTCTTTTACGTGATAGATAGACCGGTTTACAATATATAGTGATTCGGGGTCTGACGCATACTATGAGTCAGGCCCCTTTTTGTACGACAGTAACTTAGAAGCATGGTCCCTAAACATGCTTTTTCCATACATGATTAGGAGGGTAACAGCAATGGTAGAACTTAATGGAGATGAGCGCCTGGATTATCTATTGGCTGAGAATTTAAGGATCATCCAGAGCCCATCGGTGTTCTCTTTTTCATTAGATGCCGTTTTATTATCAAGGTTCGTGAATGTACCGATTCAAAAAGGGAAAATCGTCGATCTTTGCTCAGGCAATGGGGTCATACCTTTGCTGCTGAGTACAAGAACAAAAGGGACAATTACCGGTGTTGAAATTCAAGAGCGGTTATATGACATGGCACAGAGGAGCATGGACTATAATGGCGTGACCTCCCAAATCGAGATGATTCATGGAGATATAAAAGAGATTCCAAAGCAGATAGGGTATAGCAAATATGATGTCGTTACTTGCAATCCACCCTATTTCCCGACGCCATCCATCGAGGAAATTAACAAAAATGAGCACTTTGCAATTGCCCGACATGAAATCATGTGTAATCTTGAGGATGTCATGCGTGTTTCAAGCCAATTGCTGCGTCAAGGTGGGAAAGCCGCATTCGTTCATAGACCGGGCCGTCTGATGGATATCCTGCATTTCATGAGGATGTACAGAATTGAACCGAAGCGACTGCAATTCGTTTATCCTAAGAGTTCAAAAGAAGCGAATACGATTCTTATAGAAGGGATAAAGGACGGCAACCCTGATTTGAAGATTCTTCCCCCGCTTGTTGTATATAATGATCAAAATGAGTATAATCCCGAAATTAGAAGGATTCTATATGGAGAGGAATAAGCATTATTTTTATGTTTTAAAGTGCAGGGACGGCAGTTTTTATGCTGGGTATACCAATGATTTGCACCGCAGGATTGAGGTTCATAATCAAGGCAGGGGCGCTAAGTATACACGTGGCCGGACACCGGTTGAACTGATTTATCATGAAATATTCGAAACACGGACATTGGCCATGCAAGCTGAATATAAATTTAAGCAATTAACAAGAAAACAAAAGGAAAAGTGGATGGCAAAGGAGGATACATGATATGTGGCAGCAAAAGAGTTTTGAAAAAGAAGGATTGGAGCCGGCTCTATATCTGGTTCCTACACCGATAGGAAACCTTGAGGATATGAGTTTCCGGGCTTTAAGAATCTTAAAGGAAGCGGATGTCATTGCTGCTGAGGACACGCGAAATACGAAGAAATTATGCAACTACTTTGAAATTTCGACACCTATCGTCAGCTATCATGAACATAATAAGGAATATAGCGGGAAGCAAATGCTTGAGAGGCTTCGATCTGGAGAGGTCATCGCATTGGTAAGTGATGCTGGCTTGCCGACGATATCCGACCCGGGATATGAACTGGTCAAAGATGCCATTGCCGAACAGTTTAAAGTCATTCCGTTGCCGGGGGCAAATGCTGCATTAACTGCATTGATCGCATCTGGACTGGTTCCCCAGCCTTTTTACTTCTATGGTTTTCTACAAAGGGGAACAAAAGAAAAAAAGCAGGAACTGGAAAAGTTAAAAAAAATGGAATCAACTTGGATCGTTTATGAATCGCCACATCGATTGAAAGAAACATTGAAACATATGCATGAAATTTTAGGTGACCGTCGTATAGTATTATGCCGGGAGTTAACGAAGAAATTTGAAGAGTTCATTCGAGGGACTGTGAGTGAGGCCTTGACATGGGCGATGGAATCCGAAATTCGCGGTGAGTTCTGTTTAATAATAGAAGGCGGGCAATGGTCGGAGGATGAATCGGAAGAGGCTTGGTGGATGGCCCTTGATATCGTCGGTCATGTTAATCATTATATAGAAACCAAGGAGTTCACTTCAAAGGACGCAATCAAGCAGGTCGCAAAAGATCGCAATCTACAAAAACGAGATGTATATCAAGCGTATCACATTGATATAAAATAATAATGAGCATAAAAAAACTTCCGAAGAACGGAAGTTTTTTTTATCATTTATTTAGAAGCAGTGAAGTTTTGTTGAATTTCTTGAATAAGTAATTCTGCACCTTCACGACTAAGAATCAATTTACCATTAGCAAGTGTAAGGTTGTTATCGGAAACTTCACCTGTAACTTGGCAAGTCATGTTTGGTTTGTATTTTTTCAAGATGATGCGCTCATCATCCACATAGATTTCAAGAGCGTCCTTCTCAGCGATACCCAATGTACGACGAAGTTCGATTGGAATAACCACCCGGCCTAACTCATCAACTTTACGAACAATACCTGTAGATTTCATTTAAAAAATTCTCCTCTCAGTTACAATCTAGTACCCTATTTCTATTTTTTTCGCCATTATTCGACAAATTTTTTTATAAATTTATAATACCAGCCATTCCCAAATTCGTCAATGATTTATTTTCATTTTTTTGTAAGAAATAGCAAGGCCCATTTCGTGTAACAAAATGGCTTTTAAAGAGAAAAAATCGGTTATGCCTTTAAAAGTAAAGAAATGCAGGATACAAAGAACTGCTCCCTTCACCACATTTCGACAAAGTATGCATATGAAAACATACTTCCCTATTATATGATTAAATATATTTTAGTTTCAAAACAAAAGTTCTGAATTAAGGATAATTTTCTGAAAAAGTTTGCGAATATGTGAGTTGTTGCACAAAAAAAGAAATTTAGGTATATTTTGTTGAGGTAAGAGGTAATGCTGACAGAAGGGAAGTACCCTTATTTTTACGTTGGGTCTACTTATTATTTTTTTATTCTATTAACATGAAGATTAGATTAGTGATTATAGTCGCACAGAATTGTATATAGCGTTAAAATAGAGATAATAGCTTAAATATATTCTTATGGCTTGGGCCAGTCCCATAGCCGGTTTTTCAAATGATGAGGAGGGAACGAAGTGCAAGATAAATTAAAAACATTCTATATCACGACACCCATATATTATCCGAGTGGCAATTTACATATAGGGCATGCGTATACGACAGTGGCAGGGGATGCCATGGCTCGTTATAAAAGGATGCGTGGCTTCGATGTCATGTATTTAACGGGTACTGATGAACATGGTCAAAAAATCCAGCGTAAAGCGGCTGAGGAAGGAATCACTCCACAGCAATATGTAGATAATATCGTATCAGGGATTAAAGAACTCTGGGAAAAGCTTGATATTTCATATGATGATTTCATCAGGACGACGGAAGATCGCCATAAAGAGGTCGTAGCCAAGATTTTCAAAAGGTTATTGGACCAGGGAGATATATATTTAGACCAATATGAAGGGTTATATTGTACACCTTGCGAATCTTTCTTCACGGAACGTCAAGTCGAAGAGAGCAATGGAAACTGTCCTGATTGCGGCAGGCCTGTTGAAAAGGTGAAAGAGGAATCTTATTTCTTTAAGATGAGTAAATATGCGGATCGATTACTTAAGTTTTATGAGGAAAACCCGGATTTCATTCAGCCGGAATCCCGCAAAAACGAAATGATCAATAACTTCATCAAGCCTGGATTGGAAGATCTGGCCGTTTCGCGTACTACTTTCGATTGGGGCATCAAGGTGCCGGGAGATCCAAAGCATGTCATTTATGTATGGATTGATGCTTTGACCAATTATATAACGGCATTAGGGTATGGAACGGACAATGATTCTAAATACTTGAATTATTGGCCGGCAGATGTACATCTGGTCGGAAAGGAAATCGTTCGTTTCCATACAATTTATTGGCCGATCATGTTAATGGCTCTTGACGTGCCGCTTCCAAAGAAAGTCTTCGCCCACGGATGGCTTCTCATGAAAGATGGTAAAATGTCCAAATCAAAAGGAAATGTAGTGGATCCCGTTACATTGATCGATCGTTACGGTTTGGATTCTTTACGCTACTATTTATTGCGTGAAGTACCATTTGGTTCCGATGGGGTATTTACACCGGAAGGATTTGTGGAACGGATCAATTTTGACCTGGCCAATGATTTAGGGAATTTATTAAATCGAACAGTTGCAATGGTCAATAAATATTTTGATGGTGTGATTCCAAATTACGAAGGATCCAATGGCGAATTCGAAAAAGCTTTGCTTGAAATGAACCAAGAAACGGTTGGCAAGTATGAGGAAGCAATGGAAAACATGGAATTTTCAGTTGCACTGACATCCATTTGGCAACTAGTGAGCAGAACTAATAAATTCATTGATGAGACCCAGCCATGGACTCTTGCTAAAGATGAATCAAAGAAACAAGACCTTGCCAGTGTCATGGTTCATTTGGCGGAATCATTACGCAGGACGGCAATCCTTTTGAAACCGTTCTTGACGCAAACACCTGAAAAGATCTTTGCTCAGCTTAGCATCAAAGACGATGTGTTGAAATCCTGGGACAGTTTAGCGGAGTTCGGTCAAATTCCTGCTGAAACACAAGTCTTGAAGGGAGAACCAATTTTCCCTCGTTTGGATATGGAAGAGGAAGTTTTATATATTAAAGAACAAATGCAGGGGGATGCGCCTAAGGCCGAGGAAAAAGTGGAAGAGACAATTCCCGAGGTTGATGAAATCACCATTGATGACTTTACGAAAGTGGAGCTTCGTGTTGCTCAGGTAATGGCAGTTGAGCCTGTAAAGAAGGCGGATAAGCTTCTTAAACTTCAGCTTGATTTGGGCTATGAGAAACGGCAAGTCGTATCAGGCATTGCCCAGCACTATAAACCAGAAGATTTAGTAGGCAAAAAAGTGATATGCGTAACGAATTTGAAACCTGTTAAACTTCGTGGCGAGCTCTCTCAAGGAATGATTTTGGCGGGAAGCCAGGATGATGTGCTCTCAGTCGCTACAATAGATTCATCGATTCCAAATGGTTCAAAGGTGAAATAAACGGATGAAAACATAAAGGTGTTTCATATGAAACATTTTTATGTTTTTTTCTTTATGCTTTTGGAAAAAGTAACATAATATAGGTTTAGTTTTTGGTTCTACATTTATTAGCTGGGCATACAGCCTCCTTTGTAATCTGTTTGTTACCTAAATGTGAAACATAAAACTTTCATTTTTTTATAAAATAGTGCTAGAAAGGAAGAAAAATAATGTTATTTGATACACATGTACATGTTAATGCGGAACAATTCAACGAGGATCTTGAAGACGTAATAGGAAGAGCTAAGGAAGCAGGGGTCGATAATATGGTAGTCGTTGGTTTTGACCGGCCTACCATTATAAGGGCAATGGAATTAATAGAAACTTATGATTTCATGTATGCCGCAGTCGGATGGCATCCTGTGGATGCTATAGATATGACAGAAGACGACTTACAATGGATCGAGGAATTATCCAATCATCCAAAGGTTGTGGCCATTGGGGAGATGGGTCTGGATTATCATTGGGATAAATCTCCGAAAGATGTGCAAATGGAGGTGTTCAGGAAGCAGATCCGATTGGCCAAAAAGGTGGGGCTGCCCATTATCATCCATAATCGTGAAGCGACCGCGGATATCGTGAACATACTGAAGGAAGAAGAGGCATCAAGGGTTGGCGGCATCATGCATTGCTTTAGCGGAAGTGCAGAAACGGCTTTAGAGTGCATCAATATGAATTTTTATATTTCATTGGGAGGCCCTGTGACCTTCAAGAATGCAAAAAAACCTAAGGAAGTGGCAGCAGCCGTACCTTTAGACCGTTTACTGATTGAGACCGATTGTCCATACTTGGCTCCACATCCTTATAGAGGGAAGCGTAATGAACCCTCATATGTGAAACTTGTCGCTGAACAAATTGCAGAAATCAAACAACTTACAATAGAGGAAGTTTCAAAGGCAACAACGGAAAATGCCAAGAAATTATTCGGCATTAACTGACATTTTTTTTTACAATATCCCCCGGAGTTTGCTAGCTAAAATCGCATTTTTTAAGGTTTCTACAAATTTCACTCCAACTATAGGCTTATTATGTCGAGAAGTCGCCCTTTCCTTTTCAATATGGAGTATGCATAATAGGAAGTAATTTCCTGAATGAGAAGTGAATGGGTTGACAGCTTGATAACTAAGTCTATATAATCACCGGGAGGAAGGAGGAGTTTTTCATTCTATTAAAAACTATGAAAAACCTTATTCCCAAACCTTTTGGGAAGAAGAGAATGGCAATGGCCATTTGCAGTGCTATTCTTGTTTCTGCAGCATTGGGAATACTTATATATCAAGGAACAAAGGATACAGTAACAATCATGCTAGATGGAAAAAAAGAGGTAGTGCGTACACACGCGGCTACTGTAAATGATATGTTGGAAGACTTAGAGATTAACGTTCAAGCCGCGGATTATGTCCACCCATCAAGAGCCACAAAGGTTGATGATGATTTGGAGGTGGTTTGGAAGCCTGCACAAAAAATCGTCATGGTACAGGATGGTAAGAAGAAGGAAGTCTGGTCCACCGCAGATACGGTAGATGAACTTTTAAAGGACCAAAATCTAAGTGTGAAGGAACAGGATAAGATCACCCCTTCAAAAAGTACGAAGCTGAAAGCGAATATGGAAGTTGCCATAGACAAAGCCTTTTCACTTAAATTAGTGGTAGGTGGAGACGAAAAGCAGGTATGGTCAACTTCGACTACTGTCGCTGACTTTTTAAAGCAACAAGGAGTAAAACTCAATGATTTGGATCGAGTTGAGCCAGAATTAACCGAAAAAGTTAAAGCTGAGAATACGGTAAACGTAGTTCGAATTGAAAAAGTCACCGATGTAGTGGAAGAACCAGTTGACTTTGCTGTCATAACTAAAAAAGATGACTCTTTATCAAAAGGGAAAGAGAAAATTGTCAAAGAGGGAAAAGATGGACTCATTTCCAAGGAATATGAAGTTGTTAAAGAAAATGGCAAAGAGGTCAAAAGAGAATTACTTTCAGAAAAAGTAGTTAATAAAAAGCAGGATAAAGTTGTAACGGTCGGAACTCGAACGACGGTTGCGCAGGCATCACGGGGAGTAACTAACGTTAGTTCTTCAAGCGGGAAAGAAATATACGTATCTTCAACAGCTTATACTGCCAGTTGTAAGGGCTGTTCCGGAGTCACGTCCACAGGAGTAGATCTAAAGAGTAATCCGGGTGCGAAAATCATTGCTGTCGATCCAAGCGTAATTCCCATGGGGTCGAAAGTATATGTAGAGGGATATGGCTATGCTGTAGCAGCTGATAAAGGCGGGGCAATAAAGGGAAATAGGATTGACGTCTTCTTTTCTTCAAAAAATGATGCCTATCGCTGGGGTGTAAAGAGAGTAAAGATTCGAGTATTGGACTAATAAGGTTTCTCTCGCAGGAGATGAATTCGTCTCCTGTTTTTTGCGTTTTATTTTCCATTTGTTGAAAAACCCCATGTAAAACTGTTTTAATAAGATAGACGTCTCACCATTCCATAAGATTTCAATATATGCTGTAAACTTTCATAAATGAATCTAGACTGGATTCTCTGCCCAAAAAGGTTTTTTACGGGGACCGGTTACGATTATCCAAGAGCTAATCAAAGCGCCTGCGCTTTTCTGTATGGAGGAAACCATGAAAAAGATTAAAGAAATTATTGTTGTAGAAGGAAAAGACGATACGGTGGCGATAAAAAGGGCTGTTAATGCTGATACAATAGAAACCAACGGATCAGCGGTGAATGAGTCCTGTATCGAACAGGTGAGGCTTGCACAAAAGACACGTGGAGCCATCATTTTCACTGACCCTGATTTTCCTGGTCAAAAAATCAGGAATATCATTTCGGAACAAGTAAAAGGGTGTAAACACGCCTTTTTAACGAAGAAGGAAGCCCTTCCTAAGTCAGGTAGAGGAATTGGTGTGGAACATGCTTCTCCCGAGGCAATTCGTAATGCGTTAAAGGATGCCCAAATAATGGATGAAGAGGCTTCAGAAGAGATTTCACAGCAGGATTTAATAGATGCAGGTTTAATCGGGGGATCCGGTGCCAAGGAACGAAGGGAAAAACTTGGATCTATGTTAAAAATCGGGTATACCAATGGTAAACAGTTATATAAGAGACTAAAAATGTTCCAAATATCAACTGAGGCTTTTGAGAAAGCGATGGTACAGATAATTCAGGAGGAAAAAAATGAATAAGGATATTGCAACCCCTGTCAGAACGAAAGAAATATTAAAGAAGTACGGATTCTCCTTTAAAAAGAGCTTAGGCCAAAACTTTTTAATCGATACGAATATCTTGAAACGCATTGTCGAACATGCCAATTTGACAGAGGAAAGCGGCGCCATCGAAATTGGGCCGGGAATCGGGGCATTGACGGAACAACTGGCGAAAAGCAGCAAAAAGGTTGCGGCCTTTGAGATTGATCAGCGTCTACTGCCCATCTTATCGGATACACTGTCTCCCTATAACAATGTAAACATCATTCACGGGGATGTTCTTAAGGCTGATGTCAAGAAGGTCATCGAGGATGAATTTGCTGGATTCTCGGATTTGATGGTTGTTGCAAACCTGCCATACTATGTCACGACGCCGATCATTTTAAAGCTATTGTCCGAGGACTTGCCCATTAGAGGCATCGTGTGCATGCTGCAAAAAGAAGTGGCTGACCGAATTGCCGCAAAACCTGGGACAAAGGAATATGGTTCTTTATCCATTGCCATTCAATATTATACAGAAGCCGAAACAGTGATGATCGTACCAAAAACGGTTTTCATGCCTCAGCCTAATGTTGATTCAGCTGTAATCCGCCTTACTAGGCGCGTGAAGCCAATCGTCGAGGTCCTGGATGAGGATTTCTTATTCACTGTGACCCGGGCGTGCTTTGCACAGCGTCGGAAAACGATTTTAAATAACTTAATCAGTCAGATGCCAGATGGTAAATCAAAAAAGGAACACATACTTGCCGCTCTCGAAGCCGCGGAAGTGGATCCTTCCAGACGGGGCGAAACATTGAGCATCAAAGAATTTGGCCGCTTAAGTGATGCGTTATTGCCGAATTTCAAATAAAGAAAAAGTGAAAGATTCAAGTCGGAATGGGGTCACTCCCAGCTTCCGGCTTTTTTTATTTTGAAATTGGCCCATCATGATCGAAACACCCGAAAATGTAATCATTCTTCACCTTTCACCATTCAAGATTGGTTCGCATAACTTAAGAATGAAAATAAACTAGGGCGGGCTGAAAATAAGTCTTCTCATGGGGTGGGGCCATGAATATTCAAATAAACGATATTGTTGGTCGGGTTTCTTATAAATGCGACGTGTTGTTCCGGGTAATTGATATCCGTGATATTGACGGAAGGCGTGAAGCTATTCTTTATGGGGAAGATATACGACTGATTGCAGATGCACCTTTTCAAGATTTAATGATTATTAATGATAATGAAAGAAATGATCGACAAAGGTCGAATGAGGTACTACAAGAACAATCTGACCGCTTATTAACGCAAGATCTAGAGCTGCAACAACAAAAAAACGGCTATCAATCCAGTAATGGCTATCGGTATAGCGGTGAATATTTTCAAATACCAGGGAGGGTGCTCCATGTTGATGGGGATGCATCTTACTTAAGGAAATGCATGGATCTATATCAGAAATTCCGTATTCCGGTCAATGGCATCTTTTGCAATGAAAAGGAAATGCCTCAAAGGATCGGGGGGTTGCTGGATCATTATCGGCCGGACATTCTTGTTGTCACCGGTCATGATGCCTATTCAAAATCAAAAGGACCGATGTCCGATATTAATGCCTACCGTCACTCAAAGGATTTTGTACAGACAGTTAGAGAAGCGAGAAGGAAGGTTTCTCATTTAGACCAACTGATTATTTTTGCCGGGGCTTGTCAGTCGCATTTTGAATCGCTGATCCAAGCGGGGGCAAATTTCGCAAGTTCTCCTTCCCGTGTCAATATACATGCTCTTGATCCGGTATATATCGTCGGAAAGATAAGCTTTACGCCTTTTTCCGATCATATTCATGTATGGGATGTCCTTCGGAATACATTAACGGGAGAGAAGGGGCTGGGGGGAATTGAGACAAAAGGGGTGTTACGGACCGGGTTGCCTTTCAAGCCATTTCAGGAAGAATGAACGAGCTGCATTTTGAAAGAATGCAGCTTGCTTTTGGTAGGGGGGAGAATTCGGATATCCTCACAAAAAAATGGGTTATTTGTGGAGCAATGTTCGTAGGCAATGATTTATTTACGAAAATTCGGCTTAATAAATAATGGAATAGTTCGTTTACATAATTTTTCATTTCCCAGGATATAATAAAATTGTTCGCGATTTTGCCGAATTTCAGATAAAAATATATTGACTACATTTTTAAGTGCTGATATAATTTATTATTTTGTTTGCGTATATTTGTAAATTGTGATATACTTAACTTAGTGAGGTGGACCGAAAATGCCAAAAACTCTAGCTGATATTAAAACTGCACTTGATTCAAACCTGGGTAAAAGATTGCTCTTAAAAGCAAACGGTGGAAGAAGAAAGACTGTAGAACGATTTGGAACTTTGGCGGAAACTTATCCGGCTGTTTTTGTAATTGAGCTCGACCAAGATGAAAATGCGTTTGAAAGAGTATCTTACAGCTATGCGGATGTTTTAACGGAAACCGTAGAACTAACATTTTTAAACAAACAACAAGAGATGTAACTTAGACGAGGCAGCTAACAATTTTGTTTGCTGCTTTTTGTTTTGTATATAATATCCTGTGAGCCCCAATAAAGGCTTAAAAAGGATGTAATGAAATAGCGTATGTTGCAAACACTAGGCATGTGACGGCATGTGAAAGGGGTTGCTTCGCTTGAGCAGGAAAAAAGGGATTATGTCAAATGATCTTAAAGAGGAATTGGCTAAGGAACTTGGATTTTACGATGTTGTCCAGAAAGAAGGCTGGGGAGGAATCCGGGCCAGGGACGCAGGAAACATGGTAAAACTTGCCATCGAAAAAGCACAACGTCAATTGGTGAACAAAGAGTAAAATAAAACACTTAATTGTATCATGCCGTCATGTTGATGGAAGCCGGACTCTTTATACAATGTATAGCTCTATTCATTTTTGCTTACATTGTAGTTAAGGAGTCTGGTTTTTTTATGTATCGGTGAATGCTATATGGATATGTAGCAAGTCTTTTGGGATGCAGGAAGTGGCTGCCCCCCAATGTGCCTACATGTGTCTATTCTCCTCTAAGGGCCAATCTTAGCTTCATTACATTGAAATTACGATGAAAAAACCTTTAGAATATAAACAAATATGATAGAATAGGACAAGAACTTTTAAGAACGTTAAAGTAGGTGGACATATTGAAGCTTATGGAAAAAGCCCCGGCTAAAATCAATTTGGCTTTGGATGTGCTTTTCAAACGGCCTGATGGGTATCATGAGGTGGAAATGATCATGACGACAGTCGACCTTGCCGATAGAATTGAACTAAAGGAAATAACGGGAAATCATATTCAAATTCTATCCCATAATCGATTTGTTCCGGATGATCACCGGAATTTGGCTTATCAAGCTGCATTTATTCTAAAGGAACGTTTTGGAATCAATAAAGGTGTTTCCATAACTATAGAGAAAAATATACCTGTAGCCGCAGGACTTGCTGGTGGCAGCAGTGATGCCGCAGCAACCTTAAGAGGCTTAAATAGACTGTGGAAGCTTGGTCTTTCCATGGATGAACTTGCGGAAATCGGAGCTGAAATTGGCTCTGATGTTTCATTTTGTGTATATGGAGGTACGGCATTGGCAAGAGGGCGCGGGGAAAAGATCACGCATCTTCCTGCACCGCCAAAGTGCTGGGTCATCTTGGCCAAACCGACGATCGGCGTTTCGACTGCCGATATATACAAAAGGCTCCAAACTTCAAAAATGGAGCATCCGGATGTACCTGGAATGATTTCGGCTATTATGGAAAACAATTATCACGATGTATGTGAAGGGTTGGGGAATGTTCTTGAACAAGTGACATTGCAGTTATACCCGGAGGTTGCGAACATTAAAGATCAAATGAAGACATTTGGAGCAGATTCGGTCTTGATGAGCGGAAGCGGTCCGACCGTTTTTGGTTTGGTGGAACATGATTCGCGCATGCAGAGGATTTACAATGGCCTTCGCGGATTCTGTGATCAGGTCTATGCGGTCCGTTTGTTGGGTGATCGAAACAATCTTGAATAGAAACGTACATTAGTGGTATAGTTGCAATATAATATTCGGAATTCACAAAGGGGGTGTCTCAATGAAATTTCGTCGCAGCGAGAGGCTAGTCGATATGACCAATTATTTATTAGAACATCCAGGTGAACTAGTTTCGCTGACTTATTTTGCTGAAAGATATAGTTCGGCAAAGTCCTCGATCAGTGAAGATTTGACCATCATCAAAGATACCTTTGAACAACGCGGAATAGGTTCTTTAACAACCGTTCCAGGTGCGGCTGGCGGAGTGAAATATATTGTTTCCATCAAGGAAGAAGAAGTCAATGCCTTCATTGACGGATTATGCGATACGATCGCTAGTCCCGAAAGGCTACTTCCTGGCGGTTATCTATATATGACAGACATATTAGGGCATCCGCAAACCGTGAATAAGGTTGGAAGGATAATCGCTTCAATGTATGCCAAGAAAAATGTCTCAGTCATCATGACGATGGCAACCAAAGGGATATCATTAGCATACGCCGTGGCAAATTATTTGAATGTTCCAGTTGTCATTGTAAGTAGGAATAATAAAGTAACGGAAGGTTCTACAGTGAGCATCAATTATGTTTCAGGATCTTCAAAGAGGATCCAGACTATGGTACTCTCTAAGAGAAGCTTGGTTGAGGGTTCGAATGTATTGATTGTAGACGATTTCATGAAGGCTGGGGGTACCATTAACGGTATGGTCAGTCTATTGGATGAATTCAAGGCAACAGTTGCCGGAATTGCAGTGCTGGTTGAATCCGAGCATACGGAGGAGTGCCTTGTCGAGGACTATGTTTCATTAATCAAGTTGACGCAGGTGGTCGAAAGAGACAAGAAAATCAATGTAAGCCGTGGGAATTATTTTACGAAAAAGGAATAGGGGGAATGATTTCATGAAAACGATACATACTGATGAAGCACCGGCAGCGATTGGACCATATTCACAAGGCGTGATTGTGGATACGTTATTTTTCAGTTCTGGACAGATCCCGCTTACTGCTTCTGGTGAGATGGTGACTGGGGATGTCAAGGAACAAACACTTCAGGTCTTTAAGAATCTCCAAGCTGTATTGAAAGAAGCTGGGGCTTCATTGGAAACTGTCATTAAGGCTACAGTATTCATTAAAAGTATGGACGATTTCGGTTCGATTAATGAAGTATACGGAGAATATTTTTCTGCTCACAAACCAGCCCGCTCATGTGTAGAGGTTGCTCGCCTTCCTAAAGATGCACTAGTGGAAATAGAAGTGGTAGCGCTCGTTAAATAAACGGGCGTTTTTTTATTTTTCAGGGCATTCGTAATGGGGAATTTTCCTGTATTATATGGGTGATTTTTAATATTTTTAAAAACTAGGCTGAATTTTCTAAAAAAATTACAGATAATAGAAGGAGTTCACGTTTTTTTGTTGAATATGTACTTTAAGTTTTAACAACAACAAAAAGGGATGGTGAGCTTAAATGGAAGTAACTGACGTAAGATTACGCCGTGTGAATACGGATGGTCGTATGAGAGCTATCGCATCAATTACACTGGATAATGAATTTGTGGTTCATGATATTCGTGTGATCGACGGAAACAATGGTTTATTTGTAGCAATGCCAAGTAAACGTACTCCAGATGGAGAATTCCGGGATATCGCTCATCCAATCAATTCCTCGACACGCGGGAAAATTCAAGAAGCTGTCTTGACAGAATATCATCGATTGGGAGAACTTGAAACTGAATTAGAGGAAGCTGGAGCAGGTGCTTCTTAAAATAATCTTACTTTTAAACTTTAAATTTATAATTCGTGCATCTAGAGCCTACTTCATAAGTAGTGCTCTTTTTTATTTATTCAAAAACAGATAAGTTTAGAACTTATCCGCTCATCAATTGTAAAACTTACGGTGTTATCTAAAGTTTAAGTACCCATCCTTTTTATTTTTAAAACCTTTTTGTTCAACCGGAAATTGAAATTCCTGTAAGAGAATCTCTCTAATGAAATGAATGGTAACCTAATCCCGGAATGGGGGTTAACAACGAGTGCAGTGCTGCCAGAAGGCTTGTATATAGGGCATGGCGCGGTCGTGGAAGTGTTTTGGGATAAAGGGGAGGAAACATGTTTCTGTACATTGACCGGGCATATATCATTCATTTCATGATCCCAAATAATGCTCCAGTCCAATGCTGGCATTTGTAAGCTGTAGGATAACGGGAATTTTTCACCCGATTGGTTGACAATTATATGTACTTTTAATTGTTACCTTGAAAAGAATCACTATTTGAGATAATATTTTTAGTGGATAAAAAGGTGAAAATGGAGGCCTGTTATGAGTAATCGCTATGCAATAATATTGGCCGCTGGGCAAGGTACTAGGATGAAATCTAAGCTTTATAAGGTTTTGCACCCTGTTTGCGGGAAACCAATGGTACAACATGTTATCGATCAAGTCAATCAACTTCAAATAGAAGATATTGTAACAGTCATCGGCCATGGTGCTGAAAAGGTTCAAGATCAACTTGGTGATTCATGCAAGTATGCCTTACAAGAACAGCAATTAGGTACGGCACATGCTGTAATGCAAGCGGAAAGCGTTTTATCCGCAAAAAGTGGCACGACCCTTGTTATTTGCGGTGATACGCCTCTGATTAAAGCGGAAACAATGAAAGAGCTTATAGCTTTGCATGAGCAAAGTCAGGCGAAAGCAACAATCTTAACAGCATATGCAGATAACCCTGCTGGCTATGGAAGGGTCCTTCGCGGTGAAGGCGGGCTTGTAGAAAAAATCGTCGAGCATAAGGATGCTTCGGAAGAAGAAAGATATGTTAAGGAAATAAATACCGGTACATATTGCTTCGACAACCAAGCATTATTCAGCGCGCTGAAAAAGGTTTCGAATGAAAATGTCCAGGGAGAATATTACTTACCGGATGTTATTGAAATCTTAAAAGAAGAAGGCGAAGTGGTGACGGCTTTCCAATCCAGTGAATTCGAGGAGACATTGGGTGTGAATGACCGTGTGGCTTTATCGCAGGCTGAGCAAATTTTACGGAAACGCATCAATGAAAAGCATATGAGGAACGGTGTAACGATCATCGACCCGCTTACAACTTTCATTGAAGCGGATGTGCAAATCGGACAGGATACAGTCATTAACCCTGGGTCATTCATTAAAGGAAAAAGTATCATCGGGCAGGACTGCTTAATTGGCCCGAATACGGAAATCAGTAATTGTGAAATTGGTGATGGAACGGAAGTCCTCCAATCGGTTGTGCACGAAAGCAGTATTGGAAGTTTTGTTAAAATCGGTCCATTCGCACATGTTAGACCTCAATCAGATATTAAGGATTCCGTTAAGATCGGTAATTTTGTCGAAATTAAAAAGACCGTTTTTGGCAAAGGAAGCAAGGCCTCACACTTGAGTTATATTGGTGATGCAGAGGTTGGGGAGAATGTTAATATAGGCTGTGGATCTATTACCGTGAATTACGACGGGAAAAATAAATATTTGACGAAGATTGAAGACAATGTCTTCATAGGCTGCAATTCCAATCTGGTTGCACCTGTGACAGTAGGAGAAGGGGCATATGTAGCTGCTGGTTCAACCATCACGCAAGATGTACCGCAGCAAGCCCTATCCGTTGCCCGGGCTCGTCAAGTTAACAAAGAAGATTATGTCAAGAATTTGAAATTTAATAAATAACCGACGGAGGTCATCATGTCAAATCAGTATTTAGATCCTAATTTAAAAGTATTCTCTTTAAATTCAAACTTCGATTTAGCTCAGGAAATCGCTGCAGCAATCGGTGTTGAACTTGGAAAATGTAGTGTAACAAGTTTCAGTGACGGTGAAGTTCAAATTAATATTGAAGAAAGTATCCGTGGCTGTGATGTATTCGTAATCCAATCAACAAGCCAACCAGTCAATGAAAATTTAATGGAACTTTTAATTATGATCGATGCTCTTAAACGTGCTTCAGCTAAAACGATCAATATTGTAATGCCATATTACGGTTATGCCCGCCAAGATCGTAAAGCGCGTGCGCGTGAACCAATTACAGCTAAACTTGTCGCAAATCTTTTAGAAACGGCTGGTGCCCACCGTGTAATCACATTAGATCTTCACGCACCTCAAATTCAAGGTTTCTTCGATATTCTGATCGATCACCTTGTTGCCGTTCCGATTTTAGCTGATTTCTTCAAGGAAAAAGATTTAAGTGATATCGTCATCGTTTCCCCAGATCATGGTGGTGTAACACGTGCCCGTAAAATGGCCGATCGCCTAAAAGCACCGATCGCCATTATCGATAAGCGCCGCCCAAGACCGAACGTGGCTGAAGTCATGAACATCATTGGTAATATTGAAGGGAAGACAGCAATACTGATTGATGACATCATCGATACTGCAGGAACTATTACATTAGCGGCCAATGCCCTCGTGGAGAATGGTGCTAAAGCAGTGTACGCTTGTTGTACACACCCTGTCCTTTCAGGTCCTGCCATCGAAAGGATTCAAAATTCAACGATCAAGGAATTGGTCGTGACTAACTCGATTGCCCTATCGGAAGATAAGAAAATTGATAAAATCGTTGGTCTTTCTGTAGCACCTTTGATTGCAGAGGCAATCATTCGTGTGCATGAGGAACAATCAGTCAGTACATTATTCGATTGATAACCAAATAAAATGGAACACGGCGGGCCTTTTGGGCTCGCCGTGTTTTCGTTTAAAAGTTTCAGAAAATATTTAATTCTTAGTTGACAGATGAGAATAGTAATAATAAAATAACCATACAAAATACAATTCATCTTCATGGAATGAAAAACTGTACTATGCAAGTGCATACTGGTTAATGCCGATCGGACTACCGAAGGCTCCTTTTCACTTACCATTGAACATTAGGCCACATTTGCCCTATTGTCCAATTGGTGAAGGAAAGGAGCCTTTTATTTTTAGATAAAAAGTTTAAGAAGGGTGTGCAGAATATGAAGAAAAAACGAAAGATATGGCTGTTGTCCATTTTCAGCATCTTCATGCTGATAGTGAGTGCATGCGGGCAGGAAAAGAACAGCTCCACAAGTGCTGACGCAAAAGAATCAGAGAAAACCATCCAAATCGGTTATCAAAAATTCGGGACATTAAATATTTTAAAATCAAAAGGGAATCTGGAAACACGTTTAAAAGAAGTGGGATATACCGTCGATTGGACTGAATTCCCTGCAGGACCTCAGCTGCTTGAAGCCTTGAATGTCGGCAGCATTGATTTTGGGCATACAGGGGAGGCGCCGCCGGTATTTGCACAAGCAGCCAAGGCACCACTTGTCTATATTGCCAATCAACCGGCAAACCCATCAGGAGAGGCTATAGTCGTACAAAAGGATTCACCCATTAAAAATGTGAAAGAGTTAAAGGGAAAGAAGGTTGGCTTGAATAAAGGTTCAAATGTTCATTACCTATTGGTCAAAGCATTAGAGGAAGCAGGTCTTACTCTTGATGACATTCAGCCCGTCTACTTGCCACCAGCTGATGCGAGAGCTGCTTTTGAAGGAAACCAAATCGATGCCTGGGTAATATGGGATCCATTTTTATCAGCGGCGGAATTGGAGCTTGAAACGAAAACGATCCGGGATGGAGAAGGACTGGTTGCTAATCGAGAATTCTTCTTGGCCAATGATTCATTTGCCGGGAATGAAGAGGCGTTGAAGATCATCAAAGAAGAACTGATAAAAGTTGATAAATGGATTGAAGAAAACCCAAGGGATGTCGCTGAGTTTTTATCTCCGGAAATTGGAATGAGTGTGGAGGCATTGGAAAAAACATTAAAAAGAAAAGAATACGGACTTGAGGAGATTTCCAGTACGGTTTTGGATGATCAACAAAATATTGCCGATACATTTTACAATCTTAAATTAATTCCAAGCAAAATTAATGTTCTAGATGCATCTGCAGATGTTAATAAAAATTAAGGGGGAAATAAAATGAAAGTATTTTGGTTTTTGCCATCACATGGGGAAAGTCGCTATTTAGGATCGACAAAGGGAGGGAGAGCGATTACACTTCCTTATTTAAAACAAATTGCACAGGCGGTTGATCATTTGGGATTTGAAGGGGCTTTGCTTCCAACGGGACGATCCTGTGAGGATGCTTGGATCGTGGGTTCTTCATTGATTTCTGCAACGGAAAGAATGAAATTTTTAGTTGCGATTCGTCCGGGTTTAATGTCGCCAACCTTGGCAGCCAGGATGGCCTCGAGCTTCGACCGGCTTTCGAATGGACGTCTCTTGATCAATGTAGTGACTGGAGGGGATCCCGTCGAATTGGCGGGTGATGGCGTATTTCTGAATCATAAGGAACGGTATGGGCAAACAGATGAATTCCTTGATATCTGGAGGAAGGAAATGTCCGGGGGTAAAGTGGACTTCGAAGGGGAGCACCTAAAGGTCGAAGGCGGGGACATCCTGTTGCCACCAGTACAAAAACCATACCCGCCACTCTATTTCGGCGGTTCCTCCGACCCGGCCATCGATATATCAGGAAAGCATATAGATGTGTACTTGACTTGGGGAGAGCCCGTGGTGCAAGTGGCTGAGAAAATTGAAAAGGTGCGTAAAAAGGCGGCAGAATATGGACGTGAGGTCAGATTTGGCATACGGATGCATGTCATTGTAAGAGAAACGGAAGAAGAAGCTTGGCAGGCAGCGGACGAACTCATTAAATATGTGGATGATGAAATGATTGAAAATTCGCAAAAGATTTTTGAACGATTTGATTCAGTGGGTCAGAAGAGGATGTCGCAACTTCATAAAGGAAGCAGGGATTCGCTTGAAATCAGCCCTAACCTATGGGCCGGTGTGGGTCTTGTGCGCGGGGGCGCGGGTACGGCACTAGTCGGGAGTGCAGAAAATGTTGCTGCCAGAATGAAGGAATATGAAGAAATCGGAATAGAATCCTTTGTTTTATCCGGATACCCTCATCTTGAAGAAGCGTACAGAGTTGCGGAATTATTATTCCCTTTACTCCCTGTTGAAAGGCTGCAAGGAACCGTTTCAAAAGCTACGAGCCCATTCGGGGAAATACTGGCTAATGACCACTACCCTACAAAAGGAAGTGAAAATGAAGATGAAGTTAAACAAAAAGTTCAATAAGTTCCACCTCATATCATGGATTGTGCCCATTCTTCTCTTGGTAACTTGGCAGCTGCTGTCCTTGTGGGGGATTCTGTCGGATCGGATATTGCCTGCCCCGACTGATGTGTTTCAAGCGGGTGTTGCTTTACTGGGGACTGGTGAACTTATTGATTATATCGGCATAAGTGCTCAGCGTGCCTTCATCGGCTTTTTAATAGGCGGGATCATTGGTTTTGTACTAGGTTTACTAAATGGATTATCATCCATTGCTGAAACCTTATTCGATACCTCGCTTCAGATGTTGCGTAATATTCCGCATTTAGCTTTAATACCGCTGGTGATTCTATGGTTTGGTATAGAAGAAGAAGCGAAAATCTTCCTTGTCGCTTTAGGGGTTCTATTTCCTATCTATTTAAATACATTTCATGGTGTTAAATCGGTGGATAAGGGATTAATCGAAGCGGCGAGGGTTTATGGGTTGAATGGTTTTTCTTTATTCTGGAATGTGATTCTCCCTGCAGCCTTTCCATCCATTTTGGTGGGTATCCGCTTCTCACTTGGAATCATGTGGGTCACATTAATTGTCGCAGAAACAATATCCGCTAATTCCGGAATTGGATATATGGCTATGAATGCCCGTGAATTCATGAGGATGGATATTGTTGTTCTTAGTATTCTCTTATATGCCTTATTAGGAAAAATATCGGACGTTGCGGCCAAAGTAATTGAAAAAAGATGCTTAAAGTGGCATCCGTCATACCAATGAGGAGGTCATTAACATGAAAAATGGAAATTCGTTGGAGTTGCAGGGTGTAAGAAAGGATTTTGGGGAGTTTAAAGTATTAAAGGGGCTGGACCTGACATTTAAAAAAGGAGAATTCATAGCCATTGTCGGTAAGAGTGGATGTGGAAAGAGCACCTTGCTTCGCCTTGTGGCAGGACTGGAAAAGCCGACGGGCGGGCAGATACTGGTGAATGGAAAACCATTGAATGGATTAAATAAATCATCACGTACGATGTTTCAGGATGGCAGGCTTTTTCCTTGGAAAAAAATCCTTCAAAATATTGGCGTAGGCTTGAAAGGGGATTGGAAGTCAAACGCTATGGAGTTACTGGAGCAAGTGGGCCTTGCAGATCGAGCAAATGATTGGCCGTCCGTTTTATCTGGGGGGCAAAAACAAAGGGTTGCATTAGCGAGGGCATTGGTGAACCAACCTGACATTCTCCTCTTGGATGAGCCGCTAGGGGCATTGGATGCTTTAACGAGGATTGGCATGCAAAGGCTGATTGAAGAACTATGGAGAAAAAGGGATTTTACTGCCTTACTCGTTACACATGATGTTGAAGAAGCCGTAATGCTTGCCGACCGTGTCATATTAATCGAAGAAGGCAAAGTTGTCTTGAATAAGGAAATCAATCTGCCAAGACCACGGAAAAAGGATAGTATGCAATACTCATCACTAGCAGCCCAAATCCTTGACCGAGTGATGCAAGTTGAGGGGAAAATGGAAAAAAAAGCGATTCACGCTTGAATTAGAGAAAAAAGATTTCACAGGGAATTCCTAAGTTTACCATATGTTTATCGCCTTCTTGCTCCCATCGGATTTTACCTTTCATGTTTAATGATTCACCATTTAGGGGAATGTTAAATATAGAAAAACTTGTAATTCATATTTAGGAAGGCGGAGGATGTATGAGTAATATATTAGCTGCAAAAGAACGTACGGATTCAAAACACTCTAATTTAAGGAATTTGAGGGAAAGCGGCGAAATCCCTGCGATAGTATATGGCAATAAAAATGACAGTACGGCCATTTCCGTCAATAATATCGAGCTTCAAAAGACAATCAAGGAAATAGGCCGTAATGGAATCATTTCTTTGGACTTGGAAGGTAAGAGTTACAAAGTCATGCTCTCTGACTATCAAAAGGATCCACTAAAAAACTCCATTTATCATGCAGACTTTTTAATTGTGGATATGTCCGCTCAATTACAGGCACAAGTTCGCATTAACCTTGTCGGTGTTTGTAAAGGTGTGAAAGACGGTGGGGTCCTTCAGCAGTCTCTTCATGAAGTGACGGTCACGGCTAAACCTAATGACATTCCTGACTCCATCGATGTTGACGTTACCGAACTTCAGGTAGGGGATACAATCTACATATCCGATATCCAAACGAATAAGCAAGTTACAATCGGCCACGATGGTGAAGAAGTTGTTGCATCTGTTTTGGCTCCTCGCCAGGAAGAGGAAATAAGTACAGGTGAACAGCAGGACGGCGGTATCCCTGAAAATGAAGAAGGCAGGGAAACCAAGGCATCACCAGAGTCATGATGCCGGGATTAAACAAGTGAATCATGATATAATAGGCGTAGCTCTTAACGAGTTACGTCTTTTCAATCTCTGGGTGCATCCATTTAAATCGGACAGATTTTTTCGTAATGGAATCCTTTAATTTGGATTTTACCTAATTAGTTCTCCGGTCGCTTGCAGTCCAGCTTGAAATTAGGGTACTATTTTTCTAAGGTCAATGATCTTGGAAAAACTTCGTCCCAGTGTAACTCCCTAAATAACCGTAATGACGGAGTGTGAATCATGAAAATTATTGTAGGGTTAGGGAACCCCGGTAAACAATATGAAAAAACCCGGCATAACGTCGGATTTGAAGTAATAGATGAGTTATCCAAGAGATGGTCGATCTCTCTTGATCAAGCAAAACATAAGGGGATATATGGTTCAGGAATGGTAAAGGGAGAAAAAGTTTTATTGCTGAAACCTTTAACCTATATGAATTTGTCAGGAGAATCCATTTCGGCTGTCATGCATTTCTTTAAGGTGGACATCGCGGATGTGGTCATAATATATGATGACCTTGATTTGCCTCCAGGAAAGCTTCGCCTTCGTCAAAAAGGAAGTGCAGGCGGTCATAACGGGATAAAATCTTCAATTGCCCATTTGGGTACACAGGAATTCAATCGAATCAGAATAGGCATTGGCCGCCCGATTGGCCGCATTCCGGTATCTGACTATGTATTAGGGCGTTTTTCGCCTGAAGAATGGGATCATGTCGGGGCAACGATCGAAAAAAGCGCAGCTTCATGTGAAGCCTGGTTGGAAAAACCATTTATACAGGTCATGAACGAATATAACCAATAAGCAGAGAGTAGATATAAGTAAAGAATAATATCTTCCTGTTTCGCTGAATAAAAACCCTCTACTTTTGTACATACTAACACTATTACAAAAATAGGGGGTTACCAAATGGCTCTCCATTATCGATGCCGACATTGCGGAACTAAGCTGGGCTCAATCGAGGCACACTCACTGAGTACGGAGCAGTTAGGTTTTAATCAACTTACCGATGAAGAGCGACAAGAGATGATCGTTTATGATTCTGAAGGGGATATGCATGTAAGGGCGATATGTGAAGATTGCCATGAATCACTGCAAAGAAACCCTGATTTATATGAAAACGATTATATTATTCATTAGCGGGAGAGGGCTTTGGACAAAATCCAAAGCATTTTTCCGTTTGTCTGGAATACCAGGGCACATAAAAGTTTCCGTTAATAAAGAGGATCTTGGTGATGGCCAAGTTCAAATACAGCAAATGGTTTTTCGCACGTTAAAGAGAGGGGGGAAAGAAAATGAATGGATTGCAGAACTTGTTCTCCAAACAAGATGATGTTCATTCGTTAATAGCCGGCATCGATGAAGGGCTTAAGGAGCAAATCGTCTCAGGTCTCACAGGTTCCTCGAGATCGCTATTGCTGGCTTCCGTATATGAAAAAACGAATAGGCCTATTTTATTGGTTACCCATAATTTATTGCAAGCACAAAAATTCCATGAGGACTTATCAAGTTTCATTCCCGAGGAAGAATTATATATATATCCAGCCAATGAATTGATTGCGGCTGATTTGAGTGTTGCCAGCCCGGAATTAAGGGCCCAACGTGTCGAGGCATTGAACTTCTGGGCAGAGGGAAAGAAAGGGATTGTCATTGCCCCGATTCCCGGGGTGCGTCGTGTGCTTCCTCCAAAGGATATTTGGAAGAGGCATCAGCTAGCGTTTAATCTAGGGGAAGACATCGAGCTTGAACCAACGCTTAATAAATTCATTGCCATGGGTTATAACCGGTCTGAAATGGTTGCTTCTCCAGGTGAATTCAGTATCAGGGGCGGTATCATCGATATTTACCCGATCACCGAACCTAATCCAATACGAATTGAATTATTCGATACCGAAATAGATTCAATAAGGACTTTTTCAAGTGAAGATCAGCGATCCATCGAGAAACTCAAGAAAGTGACGATCGGTCCCGTCAGTGAGGCTTTGCTAGAGACGGAGCATATCGAAAGAATCATAACTAGGCTCGAGAGCGGATTAAGTAAAAGCTTGAAGAAACTTAAGGACGAGAAAACCAAGGAACAGCTGGTCCAAACGATCAGTTATGAACTTGAACAGCTGAAAATGGGGAATATACCCGACAAAATCTTTAAATACTTAAGTTTAGCGTATGAAGATCCAGCTAGTTTAATAGATTATTTACCGGTAAACGGTTTGGTTTTCTTAGATGAAATCAGTAGAATCCAGGAAATCAATGATTCTTTGGAAAAAGAAGAGGCTGGTTGGTACACGGACCTTTTAAGTCAGGGACAAATCATCCATGACATTAAATTGGCTCATCCCATGCAGGAATTAATAATGAAATCCAGCAGGCCGTTTGTATACCTTTCATTGTTTTTACGGCATGTACCGCATACGAATCCTCAGAATATCCTGAATTTTGCCAGTAAACAAATGCAAAATTTCCATGGACAGATGAATGTGTTCAAGGCTGAACTGGAACGTTGGAAAAAAGGGAAATATACAGTCGTCATACTTGGACAGGATGAAGAACGGGTAAAAAAGCTGCATTCGGTTTTAGCCGACTATGATATAGAGGCCGCAGAACTGTTTAATGCTGACAGCATCCTTCCAGGTAAAGTACAGATTTTACGCGGCAGTCTGAATAGCGGCTTTGAATTGCCTATGCAAAAATTCAGTATCATTACGGAAACGGAATTGTTCAATAAGAAGTCAAAGAAATCGGTACGGAGACAGAAACTATCGAATGCAGAGCGAATCAAGAGTTATTCCGAACTGAAGATCGGTGACTATGTCGTTCATGTTAACCACGGTATCGGTAAATACTTGGGTATTGAAACCCTTACAATAAATGGGGTCCATAAAGATTACCTGAATATTCGTTATCAAGCGGATGACAAATTGTATGTTCCTGTCGACCAAATTGATCTTGTCCAAAAATATGTCGGTTCTGAAGGAAAAGAGCCGAAGCTTTATAAGCTGGGCGGAACGGAATGGAAACGTGTCAAAAGCAAGGTTCAATCATCCGTTGAGAACATTGCCGATGATTTAATCAAGTTATACGCAGAAAGAGAAGCGGCAAAGGGGTATGCCTTTTCACCTGATGGTGATATGCAGAGGGAATTCGAAACATCATTCGCTTATAACGAAACGGAAGATCAATTACGTTCCATAGTCGAAATCAAAAAGGATATGGAACGGGAACGGCCGATGGATCGTTTATTATGCGGCGATGTTGGTTATGGGAAGACAGAGGTGGCGATCCGGGCCGCTTTTAAAGCCATAATGGATGGGAAGCAGGTTGCGTTTCTAGTTCCGACCACAATCCTCGCCCAGCAGCATTATGAAACATTAAGGGAGCGTTTTCAGGATTATCCGATTTCGATTGGCCATATGAGCCGCTTCCGGACTAAAAAGCAGCAAACGGAGACGATAAAAGGATTGAAGGCCGGCACGGTGGATATTGTGGTGGGCACGCATAGGATTTTATCCAAAGATATCGTGTACCGCGATTTGGGATTGCTCATCATTGATGAAGAACAGCGCTTTGGCGTTACACATAAGGAAAAGATCAAACGGTTAAAAACTAATGTGGATGTACTGACTTTGACTGCGACACCGATTCCGAGGACCCTTCATATGTCGATGTTGGGCGTGAGGGATCTGTCCGTCATCGAAACTCCGCCTGAAAACCGGTTTCCGATCCAAACTTATGTCATGGAGTATAATGGCTCATTGGTAACGGAAGCGATAGAACGGGAATTGGCCAGGGGCGGTCAGGTTTATTTCCTTTACAATCGGGTAGAGGATATAGCAAGAAAAGCAGAAGAAATTTCCATGCTTGTGCCCGATGCCCGTGTTACCTATGCTCATGGGCAAATGACAGAGCAAGAACTGGAAGCCGTCATGTTCGGCTTTTTGGAAGGCGAATATGATGTTTTGGTAAGTACAACCATTATAGAGACGGGTGTTGATATCCCGAATGTCAATACGCTTATCGTGAATGAAGCGGATAGAATGGGACTTTCACAGCTCTATCAGCTGCGTGGCCGTGTAGGTCGATCCAATCGGGTGGCATATGCATTCTTCACTTATAGGAAAGATAAAGTGTTGACGGAAGTGGCAGAAAAGCGTCTTCAATCCATTAAGGAATTTACAGAATTGGGTTCAGGTTTCAAAATTGCGATGCGTGATTTATCCATCAGGGGAGCTGGAAACATTTTAGGGGCTCAACAACATGGCTTCATCGATTCGGTCGGTTTTGATCTGTATTCACAAATGCTGAAAGAAGCGGTGGATGCGAAACGCAATGACCAACCAGCCGAAGAGAAGAACACACTGGAAATTGACGTCGAAGTGGACGCTTATATCCCTGATGCCTACATAATGGATGGACATCAGAAGATAGAAATGTATAAAAGGTTCAGAGGTATCGCTTCACTTGAAGAAGTGGAAGAATTACAGGATGAAATGATCGATCGTTTCGGAGAGTATCCAGAAGAGGTTTCCTATTTATTCATGATTGCCGAAATGAAGGTATATGCTGAAAAGGCCGGAATTGAAAGCATTAAACAATTAAAGCAGGAAATCAGCATTCTCCTTAGGGAAAAGGTCAGCAGCGATGTGGATGGACAAAAAGTGTTCGAGCTGGGATCGAAGTATGGCCGTATGGTGGGCTTCGGCATGGACGGCAATCGAATGAAGCTGGTCCTGCACATAAAAGGCGTGGAACAAAGCAAATGGCTCAATATCTTATTTGAGATGGCCAAGGGTTTACCGTATGTAAAAAAAGAGACGCAAGCCACTAAAAACTAAAATTGATGATAATCCTCTTGAAGAAATTTTTTTAGGTACCATGGTAAAAAGATGCAACAAAAAGAAAAATTTTTTCAAAGTGCATAGAACTTACCATTAGAAAAATACTAAGTACAATAGCTGGTGATGATTTTGCTACAAAATGAGGATTTATCAAATCAATTAGATGAAAGTGAGGCAACATTAGATGAAAGCAACTGGTATCGTTCGCCGAATTGATGATTTAGGAAGAGTCGTCATCCCGAAGGAAATTCGCAGGACACTCCGTATTCGTGAAGGAGATCCACTGGAAATATTTGTGGATAGAGATGGTGAAGTCATCCTAAAGAAATACTCTCCAATTAGTGAATTAGGCGATTTTGCAAGGGAATATGCAGAAGCACTATATGATAGCCTTGGAAACCCAGTTATGATTTGTGACAGGGATACTTACATTGCGGTGGCAGGCGGCTCCAAAAAAGAATACTTAAACAAAAGTGTTAGTGACCTAGTGGAAAAGATAATGGAAGAAAGAAATCCTGTTTTGGAGTCCCCGAACGGACAAGTCTCATTCGTTGATTCCAATGATGAAGAGGTCCAATCTTATACGGCAGCTCCAATCATTGCGAGTGGCGACCCCATTGGTGCCGTCTTGATTTTCTCTAAAGACAGCACCATTGGTGAAGTGGAACAGAAATCGGTTGAAACAGCAGCAAGCTTCCTAGCTAGACAAATGGAACAGTAACCTTGGACATGCATTTATATCTTAAAAGATGGAAAGGGCAGCATTCGCGCTGTCCTTTTTGCTCTTTCTAAAAGGTTAACCGGATGGGGCGGACATAAAGAGGGGGAAGATATTTTTCAAGGTGAATATGGAAAATGATTTACAGTATTGCTGGAATTGAAAAATACCCATTAGAATTATGCTATAATAACTACCACATATGAGTGAAAAGAGGAAAAAATATGGCTGAAAAGCCTTATAAAACATCAAATGAACTTTTTCGAGGTGCGCTGATTTTGAGCGCTGCAGCGATTATCGTGAAAGTTTTGAGCGCGGCCTATCGCATACCATATCAGAACATTGCGGGTGACATCGGGTTTTATATCTATCAACAGGTTTATCCCTTCTACGGTGTTGCTTTTACATTATCGACAATCGGCTTTCCGGTAGTCATATCCAAACTTATTGCAGAACGGGAGTCTTCCAAAAATAACTTTGCGGTCAGGGACATATTGGTGACATCATTCATCGTCTTAAGTTCGATAAGTGTCATGATGTTTGCTGCACTATTCTTTGGCGCCGATTGGATTGCAGGATGGATGAAGGATCCGCATTTAGCCGGTCTGCTGAGAATCGTTGCCTATTCCTATTTATTAATGCCGATTTCTTCTGTATTAAGAGGCTATTTTCAAGGAATAAACGACATGTTACCGACGGCAAGTTCGCAGGTTGCTGAACAATGCATCCGTGTATTGACGATACTGGTCCTTTCCACCATATTCGTGCATCTTGGCTACTCTCCTTATGTTGTCGGCAAAGGGGCGGTCCTCGGTTCGGTAACCGGCGGCATAATTGGCCTGGTACTGCTTATTGCCTTCGTTATTTTAAGAGAAGAATGGAAGCTTTTTTTACGAATGAGAATCAAACCGGTGAATTTCATCAAAATTTCCAAAGTCCTGGTTCTCCAAGGGTTGGCCTTTTGCATTACTGGTTTGATCCTTATCTTGTTTCAGTTTGTCGATTCACTGCACTTGTATTCGCTGTTAAGGGAAACGGGGATGGGGGAAAGGGAAGCCAAAGAATGGAAAGGGGTATATGATCGAGGACAGCCGTTGCTTCAGCTAGGTACAGTCGTCGCTAATTCTTTTGCATTGGCGCTAGTACCTGTCATATCCGGATTCGTTCAGAGTAAAAGTCAACTTGAATTATTGAATAAGATCAAATTGTCGCTTCGTGTAAGTGCGACGATCGGGGCCGCTGTTGCGATCGGGCTGGTGGTGACGATGAAGCCTGTCAATCATATGCTGTTCACTGATGTTAAAGGGACGATTACTTTAGCAATTTTCTCTTTATCGATTTTATTCACATCCCTCATAATGGCGGAAGCGGCAGTGATTCAAAGTTTAGGTCATTCATTCGTGCCGGTGATCATCACGATTGTGGGGGTGGGCAGCAAGTGGGCTTTGAACCTTGTTCTGGTGCCACATTACAAAATCGCGGGAGCAGCCTCGGCAACAGTACTTGCATATTTGATCATGACGGTATTATTTTATGTGGTATTGAGAGTACATATCAAAAAAACATTAATAGAAAAGCGGCATGTGCTAATAATCCTGAAGAGTACGGTTTACATGGGTGCGGCGGTTGTTTTATTCAATTGTTTATTCGAATGGATGTCCTCAGGCGATAGCCGGTTGTTAGCTACAGTCCAAGCTTTGATCGGAGTAGGGATCGGTGCAGCCGTGTTTGTGATGACCGCCATTCGTGCAGGCTTATTTGGTGAAGAGGAACTTTCACTTATACCTGCAGGTTCAAAGCTTAAACGATTTATAATAACGAATAGGAGTATACGAAATCATGAATGAGATTACGATAATAGGCCTTGGTGCTGGGGATTTAGAGCAGCTTCCACTAGGGATTTATAAAAAATTGGTACAAATGGAACAATGCTACGTCAGAACGGCTGATCATCCGGTAATCGGGGATTTGAAAAGGGAAGGAATGAATTTCACGGCTTTTGACGGGATATATGAAAAGCACGACCAATTTGAAGCTGTATATGAAGGAAATTGCCGAAACATTATTACACGAGGCTTCAAACCGTTCCGTTTTATACGCAGTTCCGGGGCATCCCATGGTTGCGGAAAAAACGGTACAGCTTTTGCTTGAAAAGGGTCCGGCTCTTGGAATAGCCATTAAGCTCGAGGGCGGGCAAAGTTTCCTTGACCCATTATTTCAGGCTGTTAGGATCGATCCAATTGAAGGATTTCAGCTATTGGATGGAACGGATCTTTCACCGGATGATTTACACATTACCCAGCATATGATAATCGGACAGGTGTATGACGCATTCAGTGCATCCGATGTGAAGCTGACTTTGATGGAAAAGCTACCGGATGACTACGAGGTATATATCGTAACTGCGGCAGGCAGCAGTCAGGAAAAAGTGACAAAGTGCGCCCTATTCGAACTCGACCGTCAGATGGAGTTAAGTAACTTGACGAGTGTTTATGTTCCGCCCGTTAAAGATGAAGCTTTACGATATAGGGAGTTTTCTAAGCTGCGGCGGGTCATCGCAGAACTTAGAGGTCCTGACGGATGTCCGTGGGATAAGAAACAAACTCATGAAAGCTTGAAGAAATATCTAATAGAAGAAGCATATGAGCTGATTGATTCCATCGATGAGGGTGACGATGAGGGTATGGTTGGTGAACTTGGGGATGTCCTGCTTCAGGTGATGCTTCATTCACAGATCGGTGAAGATGAGGGCATGTTCACGATAGATGATGTGATTGAGGGCATTACGGCAAAAATGATTCGGCGCCACCCACACGTATTCGGAGATGTTGAAGTGAACGGTGAAGAAGATGTATTGGTGAACTGGCAGAAAATCAAAGAAGATGAAAAGGGGGGCGAAACAAAAGCTCTGAATTCCATACTGGATGGTATTGAGAAATCGCTGCCTAACTTACTTCGGGCCGAAGAGTATCAAAAAAGGGCTGCGAAGGTTGGATTTGATTGGGATGAGGTTTCCGAAGCCTGGAAGAAAGTCAGGGAAGAAGTGCAGGAATTGGAAGAGGAAATAGTAAGTCCGAACAGGGATGTTGAAAGAATAAAATCAGAGCTGGGCGACCTCTTTTTTGCGCTTGTCAACATTTCACGTTATTATGACATACAAGCGGAAGAAGCCGTCTACAAAGCAAACCAGAAATTCCAACAGCGTTTTACATATATAGAAGAGTGTATTCAAAGGGCAGACAAAAAGTTTGAAGATTATACATTGGAAGAATTGGATTCATATTGGGATGAAGCAAAAGCTAAAGGACTTTAATTAAGGGAGAGATTTGAATGTCGATGAGATTGGATAAATTCCTAAAGGTTTCAAGGTTGATCAAGCGCCGCACACTTGCGAAAGAGGTTGCGGATAAAGGGAGAATCACGATTAACGGACAACAGGCCAAAGCAAGTTCGAATGTAAAAGATGGCGATGAGCTGACAGTCAGATTCGGTCAAAAGCTTGTTACGGTACGTGTCGATAAAATTCAAGAAACGACTAAAAAAGAAGCGGCTGCAGAAATGTATACCATCGTAAAGGAAGAAAAGCTAGCGGAGGAGTAAGGACAGGCTTGGTTCTAATTCCACTCTTACAGACATACACTTGTACAAAATCAGTGGTACTGTGAGGGATGATAAAATGAGCCAATATATTGATCCGAATGCTGGTTACACAAAGGGAACGACCCAAGAGCATGATGTAACGATGAAAGGCCGCCGTTTACTTGATATTACCGGTGTCAAACAAGTCGAAAGTTTTGATAATGAAGAGTTTCTGCTCGAAACGTCAATGGGATTCTTATCTATCCGGGGCCAAAACTTGCAAATGAAGAATTTGGATGTTGATAAAGGCATCGTTTCCATTAAGGGAAAGATTTTCGACCTTGTTTATTTAGATGAGCAATCAGGGGAGAAAGCTAAAGGATTCTTTGGCAAGTTGTTCAAATGACCTTAACGATCCAATTTTATACGTTGCTTGCGATGATAGGCATGGGCAGTGGCTTTGGAGCTGCCCTGGATACGTATAGCCGGTTCCTGAATCGTTCAGAAAGGAAAAGGTGGATTGTATTCATCCATGACTTCCTTTTCTGGATCATTCAGGGTCTCCTTATTTTTTATGTTTTGTTTTTAGTGAATGAGGGAGAGTTTCGCCTCTATTTATTTTTGGCCTTATTATGCGGTTTTTCAGCTTATCAAGCACTTTTCAAAGGATTATATCAACGTTTTTTGGAGTTTTTGATAATACTTGTGATAAAGTTGGCGAGATTTATAGCGAATTCGGTTCACATGATGATATTTCTACCGATAAAATGGGTAATAGTATCCATATTAGCCATCATCATCGGGATAGGTAAGTTCGTTTTGACCTTATTAAAATGGGCGGGGAAAATACTTCTCTTTATTTTGAATATATTCTGGAGACCATTAAAATGGATTCTGACTTATATATGGAATTTATTGCCGGTTTTTGTTACGAAAAACGTCGGGAAGTTTTATAATAAAGGAAAAGGGATTTTATTGAAAATAAAGAATTCTATATTTAGAACGATAAATGGATGGAAAAATAAAAAGAAATGAGGAGCGATAAAAAATGAGTAGCCTGCGTAAAAGGAAAGTGGCAAAAATGGAAAATCCCTACGTCGCTCAACAAGAGAAAAAAGTACAAACCGTAGAAAAAAAGAAGCGTGGTCTAATGCGTAGATTAACTCTTTACTCAGTTTTCGCCGCTGTCTTTTTGATTTTTGCCGTTTCCACCCTCATAACGCAAAATGTTGCACTGGATGAGAAAGTTCAGCAAAAGCAAGAATTGAAGGGAAAGTTAGCTGAATTGAAAAAAGACGAGACCCTTCTTAAAGAAGAAATCGTAAAGCTTAATGACGACGATTATATAGCAAAAATAGCAAGACGGGATTATTTCTTGTCTGAAAAAGGTGAAATCATTTTTACACTTCCAAAAGGGAAGGAAGATAGTGACTAATATTGACACTGTTTTTTTACTTTCGTTATAATATAGGGTGAAGAGATTTTTTTAACATTTCTAAGGAGGAACATTTTTTTTATGTCAATCGAAGTAGGCAGCAAGTTACAAGGTAAAGTAACAGGCATAACTAATTTTGGTGCATTTGTAGAGCTACCTCAAGGTTCAACCGGTCTTGTCCATATCAGTGAAGTGGCTGATAACTATGTCAAGGATATCAATGATCATTTAAAAGTGGGCGATACAGTTGAGGTGAAAGTCATCAACGTTAAAGATGGCAAGATTGGCTTGTCCATAAAAAAAGCGATAGACCGTCCTGAAGTTGAACAAAAACCTGCATACACACCACGTCCGCGCCAAGGTAGAGGGAATGACAGCCGTTCCAAAGACTTTCGCTCGAAAGGCAATGGTTTCCAACCGAAAGAAAACTTTGAGCAAAAAATGGCTAAATTCTTAAAAGATAGCGAAGACCGCTTAACGACCCTAAAACGTAGCACCGAAACGAAACGGGGAGGTCGAGGAGGAAGACGCGGATAAAACTGCTGCTGAAAAATAATAGTTTAGCAACTTTTCCTGTGAAATTATTCATAGTGTAGATAAAGGCAAGCTTGCCGGCTTGTCTTCTTTTATTATAGTACGACAAAGAAAGCGCCTCTGTTCACTTACTGATAAAAGTGTGCAGAGGCGCTTTTGATATTTGATGACCCGTACGGGATTCGAACCCGTGTTACCGCCGTGAAAGGGCGGTGTCTTAACCGCTTGACCAACGGGCCGTAAGTTTCATGTTGAAAGATAGCGGCAGAGGGGATCGAACCCCCGACCTCACGGGTATGAACCGTACGCTCTAGCCAGCTGAGCTACGCCGCCATAATGGTAAGTGCTACTGAAGCACAAGTTATATCTTACATTCGTAAAGAAAAAATGTCAACAAAAATATTAAAGTTTGTCGGTTTCCATTTCCTGATTATTTATTCGGGTTATTTTCCGCAAAAATAACCTAAAAACTTTGCTTTTCTTCAAAAAAAAAAGAACACCCGTTTCTGTATTGAAAAAAAAGGCACAAAAACCTGTATACAAATGATTATTCAAGAAGAATTTCGTCGAACGTTTTTCTTATCCGCTTATAAAATTCTGACAAAAAAATAGACAAGCCCTCTTTATAATAAAAATCACTAATACGAATGGGGTGTTGAAATGGAAAAAGTGGAAAGACCTATGATGGAACCTCTTGGAGATGTTCAGTTAAAAGAAGCGAAGGCAGGGGCCATCAATTGGATCCAACAACTGCAAATGAAGAGTGAAGACATATTCATAAAAAAAGGTATCTCTTTAGCAATCATCGGTTTTTTATTAGGAAGGGCTTTAATTCTTTCGCAGTTGGCACCATTTGGACTTCCGTTTTTCGCAGCCGTTTTTCTCATGAGACGTGATAGGGCTCCACTGGCGTTATTCGGATTGATTGCAGGTGGGCTGACCGTTCACTATTCGAATAGTTTAGTCATCTTTGCATCGGCGTTCCTGCTCCTGTTATTTCATAAGATCAAGAAGCCCGCCGTGGAAGGACAATTCAAGACGATGTCGATGTACGTATTCGCTTCACTATTCCTGGTCAACCTGGCCGAGCAATATCTGGTATTCCGAACGATTCAGCTGTACGACTTGATGATGATAGGAGTAGAGGCGGGACTCGCGATGATTTTAACTTTAATCTTCATACAGTCCATCCCGATGCTGACCGTTAGGACAAAGTCCCAATCATTAAAGACGGAGGAAATTGTCAGCATCATCATCTTACTGGCTTCGGTGATGACCGGAACCATCGGCTGGATGATATACGATTTATCACTCGACCATATATTCTCGCGATACTTGGTCCTCCTCTTCGGGCTGGCGGGAGGGGCCGCCATAGGCTCCACTGTAGGTGTAGTTACTGGATTGATATTCAGCTTGGCAAGTATTGCCAGTCTATATCAAATGAGCCTTCTCGCATTTTCAGGGCTTCTGGGCGGACTGTTGAAGGAGGGAAGGAAGATAGGGGTCGCTAGCGGCCTCTTGATTGCTACATTACTGATAGGTTTATATGGTGAGGGCACCAATAATATTATGGTGACCCTTTATGAATCACTTATAGCTGTGGCCCTATTTATATTGACACCGTCATCCATCATCAACAAAATAGCGAAACATATACCGGGAACAGTCGAGAATTCTGATGAACAGCAGCAGTATGCCCGAAAAGTGAGGGATGTCACCGCTCAAAGGGTGGAGCAATTCTCACATGTATTTGAGGCGCTCTCTAATAGCTTTTCCCAAGTGGATGAAAGGGGAAGATTGGAGGAAGATGAGAAAGAATTCGACTACTTCTTAAGTAATGTAACGGAAAAAACGTGCCAGCTTTGTTTTAAAAAGGAACAATGCTGGTCCAAGAACTTTAATACAACCTATGACGGCATGCAGGAAATTATGCTTCAATTAAGTGAAAATAATGGTCAGCTCCCCCAAAAAACTTCGAAAGAATGGGGGAAATATTGCAGTCGCGGGCCTCAGGTGATTGGGGCGATATCACAGGAGCTTACTTATTTTGAAGCTAACCAAAAACTAAAAAGGCAGGTGAAGGAAAGCCGGAAGCTAGTGGCGGATCAACTGCGGGGCGTTTCGGCAGTGATGGATGATTTTGCAAAAGAAATTCAAAGGGAAAGGAAGAATCATCATGTACATGAAGAATCCATTTTGGAAGCCATCCAGGATTTTGGCCTGCACATAGGCCATGTGGAAATATACAGTCTAGAACAAGGAAATGTTGATATAGAGATGAGTGTCCCATACTGCCAGGGCAGAGGGGAATGTGAAAAGTTGATTGCACCTATGCTTTCTGACATTTTAGGGGAAACGATAGTCGTTCATTCAGAAGAGTGTGCAACGTATCCAAGCGGGCAATGTGAGGTGATATTTAGGTCAGCAAAAAAATTCACGGTCGAAACGGGTGTGGCTCATGCTGCCAAGGGGGGAGGGCTTGTTTCAGGAGATAGTTTTACGACCATGGAAATTGGCTGCGGCAAATTCGCAATAGCCATTAGTGATGGAATGGGAAATGGGGAAAGGGCCCATTTTGAAAGTACAGAAACATTGAAGCTGCTACAAAAATTTTTACAATCGGGAATAGAAGAAAAAATAGCCATTAAATCCGTAAACTCCGTATTATCTCTACGCACTACCGATGAAATATTTTCGACTCTTGATTTGGCAATGATTGATCTTCAGGACGCAAGGGCTAAGTTTTTAAAGATCTGTTCGATACCGAGTTTCATTAAAAGGGGGGATAGGATAATAAAAATTGAATCAAGTAACCTCCCTATGGGGATCATCCAGGATTTTGATGTTGATGTAGTATCAGAAGAGCTGAAGGCAGGGGATATATTAATCATGATGAGCGATGGAGTGTTCGATGGCCCCTCACATGTCGAAAATATCGAGTTCTGGCTAAAACGAAAAATCAAGGAAATGGAAACTGACGATCCGCAGGAAATCTCTGATTTAATATTGGAAGAGGTCATCCGAACAAAAGGCATCATAGATGATGACATGACAGTGGTGACATCGAAAATTAAGCATAACACACCGAAATGGGCATCCATTCCCGTTTCCCCAAAACGCAAAAAGGCCCAGTAGGGGCCGTTTATATATAAAATAAATAAAACCCAAAATGAGGTGGTGTAAATGGAAGAAGGATAAAAGGTAAAGTGATGAACTCTTTTCAATCATTCCGCTCCATGATATGACTTGGTGTAATGTCTGTTGCGTATAATTTCCCCTTTTTTAGTCAATTATGGTAACAAGTTGATAGGAAGGGAGAGCAAAACATGAAAGCAGGAACATTAAGACAGATTTTGCTTATAACCGACGGATGTTCAAATCATGGTGAGGAGCCGTCTGCCATGGCTGAATTAGCAAGGGAACAAGGCATAACCATCAATGTCATAGGTGTAATGGAAAATGATGTGATAGATGAAAAGGGACTTAAGGAAATCGAGAAGATTGCTGGTTCAGGAGGTGGCGTAAGTCAAGTAGTCTATTCGCAGCAGTTGTCCCAAACCGTCCAGATGGTGACACAAAAGGCGATGACTCAAACGATACAGGGAGTTATCAATCGCGAGCTTCAACAAATACTCGGAGATTCAAAAACGATGGAGGATCTTCCGCCGGATAAACGGGGAGAAGTGATGGAGGTGGTCGATGAGCTTGGGGAAACAAGCAAGCTCGAAGTACTGATTCTTGTTGATACCAGTGCAAGCATGAAACATAAACTGCCTACAGTGAAAGATTCCTTATTAGATCTTTCCCTTAGTATGAATGCAAGGATGGGTGACAGCCGTTTTTCCGTATTCGTATTTCCTGGGAAAAGAAATGACGTTGAAAAGTTGCTGGATTGGACCCCGAACCTCGAAGCCTTGACGGCAACCTTTCCTAAGCTTAGTACAGGGGGACTCACTCCGACAGGTCCTGCCATTCGTGAAGCTTTAACTCATTTCAATAAAAAACGTTCATTGAGGGGATTGTTATCACATGATGATGAACAATACTTTGAGGAATCAATGTAAACTTCTTCCTGGCAGTATAGTCACTGGAAAATGGAATAAAAACCAGTACAAAATAATTAAGGAATTGGGGTGTGGAGCGAACGGGATCGTTTATTTGGTTGAAAGAGGAAATCGTCATTATGCTTTAAAGCTCAGTGATAATGGGACGTCCATTATTTCGGAGATGAATATCCTAAAATCCTTTTCAAAGGTCCAGGGGTCTACCCTTGGACCTTCATTTTTGGAAGCGGATGATTTCATGAAAACAGGAAAGCAGCTCCCTTTTTATGTCATGGAATATATCCATGGACAAGATTTTTTGCGTTTCATTGATAAGAAAGGGTCGTCATGGATTGGAGTCTTGATGCTTCAGCTTTTAACAAGCTTGTCTGCCTTGCATTCCAATGGCTGGGTGTTCGGTGATTTGAAACCAGAGAATTTGATCGTGACATCACCAGCCTATAAGGTACGGTGTGTGGATGTTGGCGGAACCACCTTGATCGGGCGGTCTGTTAAAGAATTTACTGAGTTCTTTGACAGGGGGTACTGGGGACTTGGATCAAGAAAGGCCGATCCGCAATATGACTTGTTCGCTGTGGCAATGATTGTAATCAATTCTGCCTATCCCGGACGTTTCCAGAAGAAAGGGGAGGGGTATAAACAGCTTAACGACTTAATTAAGCAGAAAAAGGAATTGCATCCATACAGGAAGATGTTGGATAAGGCGCTCCTCGGGCAGTATGATTCAGCCGTCCAAATGCGGGAGGATCTGGTAAAGGTGCTAAGTAAGCAAAATCATTCGAAGAAAAAGGGCCCGAACCAGACAGCGACGGGTCAGCAGCAAACCGCGCAACCTTCAACAAGACAAGCAAGAAGGTTCCAAAACCAATCAAAAAAGAAAAGCGGCGGTTTTTTTGAAACGTTTTTGCTGGTTGCCATCATATCGATGCTCTATGTTCTTTACATATATGAACAGTTGTTATGATATAGTTATTAGGTGAATGCCATGAAATGGTTGAAACCATTTCATGATTGAATCGTATAAAACTAATGCCTGTCCATAAAGAAGGAAGATTGTATGTTAAAGGAAAAAGTTCTGAGCACCATTTATAGAAACGAATTGATTAAGGAAAACTCGAAGTTGCTAATAGGCGTTTCCGGAGGACCGGACTCGCTGGTGCTTCTCCATATCCTTAAGGAAATTCAACCTCTTTTTCATTACGAGATGATCGTAGCAAGTGTTGACCATATGTTTCGTGGTGAAGAGTCCTATGGGGATTATAAATATGTCGAACACATTTGTGAACGGTGGGGCATTACATTTGAGGGAAAAAGGATCGATGTTCCTGCCCGGATGGAGCAGACGGGGGAAAGTTCACAAATAACGTCAAGAAAGCTGCGTTTTGCTTTCTATGAGGAAGTGATGGATAAGCATCAAGCCTCCACGCTTGTCCTGGGGCATCATGGAGATGATCAAATAGAAACGATGCTCATGCGTTTAACAAGAGGGGCGACAGGCAAGGCAAGAGCGGGTATTCCTATAAAGAGACGTTTTCATACAGGGAATCTGATCAGGCCTTTTCTTGAAATCACGAAAAGCCAAATAATCGAATATGCGGGCCTTCATGATATTGAACCAAGGTTTGATCCGAGCAATGAAACCGGCGTCTATGCAAGAAATCGTTTTAGGCATGAAGTTCTTCCTTTTCTAAAGAAAGAAAATAGAAAGGTTCATGAGCATTTTCAACGATTCAGTGAAGAGCTATATGAAGATGAAGAGTTTTTTTTGAACCTGGTTTCAAGCAAAATGTCCGAGGTTTGGATCCAGCAGGATAAAGATCAAGCGGTTATTCAGATTGATAAGGTTCTCGCGATGCCTAAACCTTTACAAAGAAGGGCGATTCAACTAATATTAAACTATCTTTATTTGGAGAGACCTTCATCGCTTTCGGCATTACATATTGACCAACTTTTAGTTTTGTTTTTGAATCCTCAACCATCTGCAGAATTGCATCTTCCGGAGGGCCTTATTGCGGAAAAATCATATCAAACTTGCATGTTTAGATTTTTTCGGCAAAAAAGCCGTGAATATTCCCTAAAATTACAAATTCCCGGTGAGACTATTCTTCCGAATGGATATAAGATTAAAGCGCACTATATAAAAGAAGAAATTCCGGTACTTAGGGGAAATCATTCTTTTATTCTTCCCGAATCAGCTGTTCAGTTTCCGCTTACAGCCCGAACCAGGAATGAAGGCGAACGGATGGCCGTCAAGGGATTAGGTGGAACTAAAAAGTTAAAGGATATTTTTATTAATGAAAAGATCCCGATGCTAGAAAGAAATGTGTGGCCGGTCATCATCGATCAAACGGGAACGGCGATTTGGCTGCCCGGTTTAAAGAAGTCGAATGTCGAGCCGGATATAATTTCTGATGAAAAATCTTTAATTTACTTAGAATATAAAAAAGCTTAATTCTTCATGGGGGGCAATTAATTACAATGACCATGCAAAACGACATTGAAAAAGTTTTAATATCAGAGGAAGAACTTCAATTGAAAATAAGGGAATTGGGTGCGCAGCTAGAAGCTGATTACCAAGGTAAGTTCCCGTTGGCCATCGGAGTGCTGAAAGGCGCCATGCCATTTATGTCAGATTTACTGAAACGCGTTGATACACATCTTGAAATGGACTTTATGGATGTTTCGAGCTATGGTAACTCCACTGTATCTTCCGGTGAAGTGAAAATCATCAAGGATCTTGATACATCGGTTGAAGGCCGGGATATTTTAATTATCGAAGATATTATCGACAGCGGTTTGACTCTTAGCTATCTTGCGGAACTTTTCCGTTATCGAAAAGCAAAATCAATTAAAATCGTTACCTTATTGGATAAACCAACAGGCAGGAAAGCGGATATCACTCCGGACTATGCCGGGTTCATCGTTCCAGATGCATTTGTTGTCGGATATGGTCTTGATTTTGCGGAAAAGTATCGCAATCTCCCGTATATTGGCATATTGAAGCCTGAAATTTACTCGAATTAATCGTACCTGTTTGAAAGAGAAGACCAGATAAAAACAGCGGTGTTAAATTATTGTAATTCATTAATTTTATATGATAGTATTTACTATAGTTTGTTTACCCGTGGGAGGAGGTAAGGGATGAATCGGATCTTCCGTAATACCATATTTTATTTACTGATCTTTTTGGTCATCATTGGGATTGTAAGCATTTTTAATAATAACAATGAACCAACGGAGAAAATGACCCAAGATGAATTCTATAAGCATTTGGAGAATGGGGACGTTACTGCACTGACGATGCAGCCCGAAAGCAGTGTATTTGAAATCACAGGAAAGCTCAAAGGTTATGAGGAAAACAAATTCTTTGTGACGTACGTGCCTTTCAGTGAATATTCGCAAAGTCGGATAAATGATGCCGTAACCAAGTTGGGTAAGGACATCATCACTGTGGAACCTCCAGAAAAGACAAGTGGCTGGGTGACATTTTTCACTTCCATCATTCCATTTGTAATCATTTTTATCCTCTTCTTCTTTTTACTTAACCAAGCTCAGGGCGGCGGTGGTGGCCGCGTCATGAACTTCGGGAAAAGTAAGGCGAAATTGTATAATGATGATAAGAAAAAAGTTCGCTTCAATGATGTTGCCGGAGCGGACGAAGAAAAGCAGGAACTTGTCGAGGTCGTTGAATTCTTGAAAGATCCTCGCAAATATGCCGAGCTTGGAGCCCGCATCCCTAAAGGGGTACTTTTAGTTGGGCCTCCTGGTACAGGTAAAACTTTACTTGCACGAGCAGTAGCTGGTGAAGCCGGAACTCCTTTCTTCTCAATCAGTGGTTCTGATTTTGTTGAAATGTTTGTGGGTGTCGGTGCATCCCGCGTTCGTGATTTGTTTGAAAATGCTAAGAAGAATGCACCATGTATCATCTTCATCGATGAAATTGATGCAGTCGGTCGTCAACGTGGCGCAGGTCTTGGTGGCGGTCACGATGAACGCGAACAGACATTGAACCAATTACTGGTGGAAATGGATGGTTTCGGTGGTAATGAAGGAATCATAATCATCGCTGCGACTAACCGTGCTGATGTATTGGATCCGGCATTATTGCGTCCGGGACGTTTTGACCGTCAAATAACGGTAGGCCGCCCTGATGTTAAGGGCCGTGAAGAAGTGCTGAAAGTGCATGCACGCAATAAACCATTGGCAGAAACAGTCGATTTGAAAGCGATCGCTCAGCGTACTCCAGGATTTTCTGGTGCAGATCTTGAAAACTTACTTAATGAAGCGGCGCTTGTTGCTGCCCGTCAAGATAAGAAGAAGATCGACATGTCCGATTTGGATGAAGCTTCGGATCGCGTTATCGCCGGACCTGCCAAGAAAAACCGTGTCATTTCCAAAAAGGAAAGAAATATCGTAGCGTGGCATGAAGCAGGACATACCATTATTGGGCTGGTTCTGGATGATGCCGAAATCGTTCATAAAGTTACGATTGTCCCTCGTGGTCAAGCTGGCGGTTATGCAGTTATGCTGCCGAAAGAAGATCGTTTCTTCATGACGGAACCTGAGCTAAAAGATAAAATCGTAGGACTATTGGGTGGCCGTGTAGCCGAAGAAGTTACATTCGGAGAAGTGAGTACCGGTGCGCATAACGACTTCCAGCGTGCAACGGGCATAGCTCGTAGCATGGTTATGGAATATGGAATGAGTAAGCTCGGACCGCTTCAATTCGGTAATTCTCAAGGTCAGGTCTTCCTAGGCCGCGATTTCAACAATGATCAAAACTATTCAGATGCAATAGCATATGAAATCGATCTTGAAATTCAACGTATCATCAAGGAAGCTTACGAAAGATGTAAGAAAATCCTTACTGAAAATCGTGAAAAACTTGATTTGGTTGCAAAAACCCTGCTTGAAGTGGAAACACTTGATGCGGAACAAATCAAAGGATTGTTCCATAATGGTAAATTGCCAGATCGGGATTATACGGCTCTGAATGGGAATTTAACCACTGATGAGAATGTCAAGGTGAACATCAATAAGAAGAAGGAAGAAAAAGAGGCCCTATTAGATCCATTGGATAAAAGAGGACCTGAGGACCTTGAAATAACGGAGGAAGGACTGAATACCCCTCCAATCAAAGAAGGTGCACCTCAAGATCAGCCGCTTTCCTTCCCGAACGAAGATGACAATAAAAAGTCTTAAGTTGACTAAATTCAAAAGGGTATTTCCGCCTCGGAAATACCCTTTTCTTAACTCTTGTGATAAAGTTTTTGGGGTACCTTTCGAAAAGTGCGACTAATAGCGTGTGATATAGCAGTGTGTTATGATGTTGGAGAATAATTTACCGGAGTGATGAAACGATGATTTTTGTATTGGATGTTGGGAATACGAATACCGTATTAGGCGTATACGATGAAGATATTTTAAAATATCATTGGCGAATAGAGACTAACCGTCACAAGACAGAAGATGAGTATGGAATGGTCATAAAGTCTTTGCTGCAACATGAAGGTCTTTCGTTTGATCAATTTGATGGAATCATTATTTCTTCGGTAGTTCCGCCAATTATGTTTGCGCTTGAACGCATGTGCAAAAAATACTTTGGAATTAAACCGCTAATAGTTGGACCTGGAATAAAAACTGGATTGAATATTAAATACGAAAATCCCCGTGAGGTGGGAGCCGACCGAATCGTTAATGCGGTTGCAGGCATTCAGGAATATGGAAGCCCTCTCATCATCGTGGATTTTGGCACGGCAACGACATATTGCTACATAAATGAGGATAAACAATACATGGGCGGAGCCATTGCTCCTGGTATAAATATTTCTACTGAAGCACTTTATTCAAAAGCAGCCAAACTTCCAAGAATAGAAATCAGCCGGCCGGAAGGGATTATTGGGAAAAATACGGTCTCCGCCATGCAGTCTGGCATTTTGTATGGATATGTTGGTCAGGTAGAAGGAATCGTCAATCGAATTAAGGCGCAAAGTAATCTAGAACCAACGGTAATAGCGACAGGCGGACTGGCTACCTTAATTGCTAATGAGTCCACTGTGATTGACGTTGTGGAGCCATTTTTGACCTTGAAGGGGCTGCAGCTGATTTATAAACGTAATCGTGAGCAAGTAAAGAAGTAATACAAAGCTTGAAAGGAGCAAAATAAATGAAGGATTATCTAATAAAAGCGTTAGGCTATGAAGGCCAGGTGCGGGCATATGCTGTTTCAACAACAGACACCGTAGGAGAAGCGCAGCGACGCCATTATACATGGCCTACTGCATCTGCTGCCCTTGGACGCGCTATGACGGCAGGCGTTATGATGGGCGGAATGTTAAAAGGTGAAGAAAAGCTGACGATTAAAATCGAGGGTGGTGGACCGATTGGTTCCATCCTGGTCGACAGCAATGCAAAGGGAGAAGTCCGCGGATATGTCACTCACCCGCAAACCCACTTTGATTTGAATGAGCAGGGAAAGCTGGATGTAAGGAGAGCGGTGGGTACCGATGGGTTGCTGACTGTTGTCAAAGACATTGGTCTTCGTGATTACTTTTCGGGGCAAGTACCGCTTGTATCGGGAGAGTTAGGTGAAGATTTCACTTATTACTTTGTTACTTCCGAACAGGTGCCATCATCTGTTGGGGTTGGGGTTCTCGTGAATCCGGATAATTCAATCCTTGCAGCGGGTGGATTTATCATTCAGTTGATGCCGGGTACATCCGAAGATACGATTTCCAAAATTGAAAATCGACTAAGCACGATAACTCCTGTTTCCAAGATGATTCAAAGTGGAATGACTCCTGAAGAAATCCTAACCGAAATTTTAGGTGAGGGCAATGTGAATATACTAGAAAAAATGGATGTCCAATTCTCCTGTCAATGTTCCAGGGAGAGAATTGCCACTGCATTGATTAGCCTTGGGCAGGCCGAGATCCGGGATATCATTGAGACAGACGGACAAGCGGAGGCGCATTGTCATTTTTGTAATCAGACCTACCAATTCTCGAAGGAAGAACTCGAGGAACTGGAAGCGGAAACCAAAAAATAATTTACGGGGGATAAGGGTTTGCCAAAACAAAAGCTTCGGGCGATTATTGCTGGCCTTGCCTTGTTGAACCTATTGACTATCATTATCTTTGTCATAAAACCACTAATCATTTCAAAATCCGTCATTGGGGAAGAAACGGCCGCAAAGGTTGGATCCAAGGATATTTCCCGGGAAGCATGGATTAATGAGCTCGAAAAAAGATATGGGGAAGATGTACTTGAGGATATGGTCGATAAAGAGGTAGTGAAACAGGCAGCTGAAAAATACAAAGTGAAGACTTCGGATGAAGAGCTTGATCGGGAACTTAAAATGATGAAAACGATGTATGGGACTACCGGTCAGAACCTTAATAAAAGTAACGATCAGCTGAGGCAGGAAATTCAGTCGAGTCTCCTTCTCGAGAAGCTCCTCACCAAGGACGTTTCGGTTTCCGAAACGGCAATGCGGAGTCATTATGATAATAATAAGGATATCTACAGAATCCCTACTGCTTTCCATATTTCCCATATCACCACTTCTACAAAAAAGCAGGCAGACCAAGTCATACGTGAACTGGAGAAAGGTGTCTCCTTTGATGTCTTGGCAATGGAAAAGTCGCTTGATGAATTCACTGCCAATCAAGGGGGCGACATGGGTTATATATCACAGGATAACGAGCAAGTATCCAAGGAATACATTACCGCTGCCGAGAAATTGAAGGTGAAAAAGTGGAGTGATGCAATCCAAACGGAGGATGGCTGGGCCGTTCTCTACCTGCATGAAAGAATAGAGGGTAAGCAATATGAATATGAAGAAGTTAAAGACAAGATTCACCGCCAAATAGCTCTTGAACAGATTCAGGCACCGGTCTCAGGGAAAATTTTCTGGGACGAATTTGATGTAGAATGGTTTTATGGATTGAAGGAAGAAAAGTAGGTCAATGGTTGTGTGAGAAAATTTAGAATATAGTATATAATTATTGACAATGAACTATTAAAACTGGTAACTTTAAAATTATAAAACCAATAAACATACTCGGTATTGAAATGATAAGGGAGTGGAGAAAATGGCACGTATAGCTAATTCTGTAATCGATTTAATTGGACAAACACCTATTGTTAAGTTAAACAAGCTTCAAAATGAAAACAGTGCAGATATTTATTTGAAACTTGAGTATTTTAACCCAGGCAGCAGTGTAAAGGACCGTATCGCCCTTGCGATGATCGAAGCGGCAGAAAAAAATGGTACCCTTAAGCCAGGTGATACGATCATTGAACCTACAAGCGGAAATACTGGAATAGGCCTGGCGATGGTAGCTGCGGCAAAGGGCTATAAATCAATTCTGGTTATGCCGGAGACGATGAGCTTGGAACGCCGTAACTTGCTTCGCGCTTATGGAGCAGAGTTAGTTCTTACTCCTGGGCCTGAAGGAATGAAGGGTGCAATCGCAAAGGCGACTGAGCTTTCTAAAGAAAAAGGTTACTTCATTCCACAGCAATTCGAAAACGAAGCCAACCCTGAAGTACATCGGAACACAACAGGTCCTGAAATCGTTGAAGCCTTTGGAGATGAAGGCCTGGATGCATTCGTTGCCGGAATCGGTACTGGCGGAACCATTACAGGTGCCGGTGAAGTCCTGCGTGAGAAATTCCCTGACATTAAAATTTACGCTGTTGAACCTGCGGATTCCCCAGTATTATCGGGAGGGACTCCAGGACCTCATAAAATCCAAGGAATCGGGGCAGGCTTCATTCCAACTATATTGAATACAGATCTCTATGACGAAATCATTCAAGTCAATACAGAGGAATCTTTTGATTATGCACGCCGCGCAGCAAAAGAAGAAGGAATCCTTGGCGGAATTTCTTCTGGAGGTGCAATCGCAGCTGCCATTAAAGTGGCTGACAAACTGGGAAAAGGCAAAAAGGTACTTGCCATCATACCAAGTAATGGTGAACGCTACTTAAGTACGCCATTATATAATTTTGAGTAAGACAAGACGCTAAAAATGAGAAGCGAAGTTCCTTAGGGGCTTTGCTTTTCTTTTTGCAGTAATGTCAGCAGAAGTGTTCCGAATCTTCCTGGAGCTTGCACTATGCCTGTGTAAATGGGTAAACTCGTATATATAGATTTCTTTAAGTGAAGGAGAACGTTGGATGTCATTAGCTGGAGCGTCAAAAATAAAATGCGGTTCATTTGATTTGGATTACAGCAATAAAACCTTAATTATGGGGATTTTGAATGTTACGCCGGACTCCTTTTCGGATGGCGGGAAATATAATCGGATAGATGCTGCTTTGAAGCATGCCGAACGGATGGTCAACGATGGAGCGGATATATTGGATGTAGGCGGAGAGTCCACCCGACCTAATTATGAGAGGATATCGGAGGAAGAGGAAATAGAGAGAGTCGCCCCGATTATAGAGGCCATAACCCGTAATATTGAGGTTCCAATATCGGTCGATACGTATAAATCAAGAGTGGCGGAAGCGGCGGTAAAAGCAGGAGCCCATATATTAAATGACATATGGGGAGGTAAAGCCGATTCCTTGATGTCGAAGGTAGCTGCGGAATATAATGTGCCGATCATCTTGATGCATAACAGGGGTAATATGGAATATGGACATTTTGTTCGGGATGTACTTCAAGATTTATTCGAAAGCATCATGTTGGTGAAGGATGCAGGTGTCAAGGATGAAAACATCATACTCGATCCAGGAATTGGCTTTGCGAAAGATTTAAAGTTGAATTTAGAAATGATGAGGAATCTTGATAAGCTGGTATCGTTAGGTTATCCAGTTCTGTTAGCCACATCAAGAAAGTCCATGATTGGACATGTTCTGGACCTGCCGCCTGGTGAGCGAATGGAAGGAACGGCCGCCACAATCTGTCATGGCATTCAACAAGGCTGTCAAATGGTTCGCGTACATGATGTGAAGGAAATGGCACGGACTGCAAAGATGATGGATGCTCTATTAGGAAAAGGTGAATGATATGGATAAGATATATGTGAATAAAATGGAGTTTTACGGTTATCATGGAGTTTTTCCGGAAGAAACGAAGCTTGGTCAGCGATTTAAAGTGGATTTAATCGTCCAGACTGATTTAGCCAAGGCGGGAAAGAGTGACAACCTTGAAGACTCAATCAACTATGGCGAGTTATATGAAGTGTGTAAAAATGTTGTTGAGGGAGAGCCTTTTAAGTTAGTGGAAGCTGTCGCTGAAAAAATCGCCTCTGAACTGCTTAATAAATATTCTTCCATCGAGACATGCACCGTCAAGGTTTATAAACCAGATCCTCCAATAGCAGGTCACTATGATTCGGTTGCTATAGAGATTGTAAGGGGACGCTGATTGTGAGAAATATTGCTTACCTTTCAATAGGGTCGAACTTAGGTGATCGCCTTGAAACATTCCGAAAGGCTTTCCAATTATTGTCTGAAAGCCCGCATATCAAATTGGTGTCATGCTCCTCTTTATATGAAACGGACCCGATAGGATATGAAGACCAGGACTGTTTTTTAAACGCTGTCCTTAAAGTGAGAACCGATTTAGAACCCGAACAATTACTTCAGGCTTGTATGAAAATTGAACAGGATTTAGGGAGAAAAAGGGAAATCAGGTGGGGTCCTCGTACTTTAGACCTTGACATTTTGTTATATAATCATGAAAATATTGAGACAGAGACTCTTTCAGTCCCGCACCCTCGTATGCACGAGAGGGCTTTTGTTATCGTGCCTTTAATGGAAGTGGACCCAGATATATCACTTCCGCAAATGCATGCACCTTTGAGCGACCTGCTTGAACAGATTTCGGATAAAGAAGGAGTTCGATTATGGAAGGTGAAAAATGGGGAAGGCGTATTCGCGCTTTTCGAAAGTTAAAGGGTTATACCCAGGAAGGATTTGCGAGGGAAATAGGTGTATCCGTTTCCTTGCTGGGAGAAGTTGAACGAGGGAACCGTAACCCTTCAGAAGCATTTTTACTGGAAGTGGCGGAAATTCTTCATATTTCCATTGAGGAGCTTCAGCCACCTGAGGAAAAATGAAAGAATGTTATAGGGGGCCACAAAGTGTTAAGAATAGGCGATATAGAAATGAAGAACCAGGTAGTGCTGGCACCGATGGCGGGAGTCTGTAACTCGGCATTCCGCTTGACCGTCAAGGAATTTGGTGCTGGTCTTGTTTGTGCGGAGATGGTCAGTGACAAGGGAATCGTTCTTAAAAATGCTAGAACGATGAATATGCTTTATATAGATGAAAGAGAAAAGCCGTTAAGTTTGCAAATCTTTGGCGGTGAAAAGAAGAATTTGGTCGAAGCTGCGCAATTTGTAGATAAAAATACAACTGCTGACATCATCGATATCAACATGGGCTGCCCTGTCCCTAAAATCACTAAATGTGATGCGGGTGCGAAGTGGCTTCTCGATCCGAACAAAATTTATGAGATGGTTTCAGCGGTGGTTGATGCTGTTGAAAAGCCGGTAACTGTAAAAATGCGCATAGGATGGGATGATGAACACGTTTTTGCGATTCAAAATGCTCAGGCTGTTGAACGCGCAGGTGGTAAAGCTGTTTCCATGCATGGCAGAACACGTGTTCAAATGTATGAAGGAAAAGCTAACTGGGACATTATCCGTGAAGTGAAGAAATCGATTAATATTCCCCTAATCGGTAATGGTGATGTGGAAACTCCACAGGATGCGGAAAGAATGCTGAAGGAAACGGGTGTTGATGGAGTCATGATCGGCCGTGCAGCTCTAGGTAACCCGTGGATGATTTACCGGACTGTAAAATATCTTGAAACCGGTCAACTGATGGATGAGCCTTCAGTTCGTGAAAAGATGGATGTTTGCGTGCTTCATATGGATCGTCTGATTGCGTTGAAAAATGAAAATGTCGCCGTTCGCGAAATGCGTAAGCATGCTTCTTGGTATTTAAAGGGTGTTAAAGGGAACGCTAAGGCTCGCAAAGGAATTAATGATTGTGAAACAAGAGAAGATGTTGTTACGCTTCTTTATGGACTTGTTGATGAAGTTGAAGCAAAGGAACAAAACCTCCAAATGGTCTGATGTTTGACATCACCTTCCTATTTTCCTATAATACGCTTATCTTAAACTGCCAGTAATCCTGGCAGTTTTTATATGTACATAAACAATGTTTTATGATAAAAAGCTGTTGAAATCCTTAACTTTATGTAAGAATAAATATGTATGCAAAAGAATTTCTGATTAATTATATAAAGCATTTATTAATAAAGATGGAGATGATTTTCGTGAGTCATGAAGAATTGAATGACCAACTGCAGGTAAGGCGCGATAAAATGCAGGCCATGATGGATAATGGACAAGACCCTTTTGGGAGCAGATTCGAGCGCACGCATAACACTCAAGAAATAATCAGTGCTTATGGTGAAGTAGAAAAGGAAGAACTTGAAGAAAAAGAAATTGAAGTTACGATCGCTGGCCGTGTCATGACGAAGCGTGGAAAAGGGAAAGCGGGATTTGCCCATATCCAGGATATTAGCGGTCAAATCCAAATCTACGTCCGTTTGGATAACATCGGTGAAGATTCTTACCAAATTTTCAATCAAACGGATCTTGGCGACATCGTAGGAGTAACAGGCGTTATTTTCAAAACCAAAGTCGGGGAACTTTCCATTAAAGCTAAAGAATATGTTTTCCTTGCTAAAGCGCTTCGCCCGTTGCCTGATAAATTTCATGGCCTAAAGGATGTTGAAGAGCGTTACCGGAAACGATATGTCGATTTAATTACAAATGAAGAAAGCAAAAATACGTTGATCATGCGCAGTCGCATTGTACAAGCCATGAGAAGGTATTTGGATGATCATGGATACCTTGAAGTGGAGACGCCGCTATTGCACTCTGTTGCTGGTGGAGCAGCTGCACGGCCTTTCCTTACTCACCATAATGCTTTGGATATGCCTTTGAATTTAAGGATTGCCATTGAACTTCATCTAAAACGCTTGATCGTTGGCGGATTGGAGAAAGTTTATGAAATTGGCCGGGTTTTCAGAAATGAAGGGGTATCCACAAGGCACAACCCTGAATTCACATTGATTGAATTATACGAAGCTTATGCGGATTACCAAGATATCATGAGTTTAACGGAAAATCTGATTGCCCATATTGCTCAGGAAGTTCTGGGCACGACTACCATCCAGTATGGGGAGTATGAGATAGAGTTAAAACCGGAATGGAAACGACTTCACATGGTTGACGCTGTAAAAGAATATACCGGTGTGGACTTCTGGACTGAAATGAGTAAAGAAGAAGCCCAGCAGCTTGCTAAAGAAAATGGGATTGAAATTAAGGAATCCATGGAGTTTGGCCATATCGTAAATGAATTCTTTGAACAAAAGGTGGAAGATAAGTTAATTCAACCTACATTCATCTATGGACATCCAGTGGAAATCTCTCCTTTAGCAAAGAGAAATCCGGAAGATTCCCGTTTCACAGATCGTTTTGAGTTATTCATTGTAGGTAGGGAGCATGCAAATGCGTTCACTGAACTTAATGACCCGATTGATCAACGTCAACGCTTTGAAGCTCAATTGAAAGAACGAGAGCAAGGTAATGATGAAGCTCATGAAATGGATGAAGATTTCTTGGAGGCGTTAGAGTACGGAATGCCGCCTACTGGAGGACTGGGAATTGGTGTTGACCGTTTGGTTATGCTATTGACTAATTCTCCTTCCATACGTGACGTCCTGTTATTCCCTTTAATGAGACATCGCTAATATAATAAAATGAGTTTTGATTGCATGGCCGAATTCGGATGGCTGGGATCATTGGGGCAACTCCTGATCCTAGTAAGTCCGATTCGGTTTTTGTTTTTTTATTATAATTTCATATCTTTGATTTAGTTTGAATTCTAGGGTTTGAAAGAAAAACAACATTATCGCAAAAAAACTTTATAAAAGGTATTGCACAGTTAACGTAATGGTGTTATATTTATATCTGTCGTTACGAACGAGTTGCAAACAGATTACAAACTTTAAAAAGTTTTTAAAAAAGTTGTTGACTCCGAGTAATGAAAATGTTATTATAAATAAGCTGTTCCGAAAGACATTGCTCTTTGAAAACTGAACAAAACAAAGCGCCAACGTTAAATTTTAAGTGAGCACACACTATCAAAAAAGCAAATGAGCAAGTCAAACATTTCTTCGGAGAGTTTGATCCTGGCTCAGGACGAACG
>NZ_JAGGQC010000015.1:0-64874 GCF_018613455.1 Bacillus sp. ISL-78 | reverse complement strand
ACGGGTGCGTTAGCTGAAGATCGGAGCTGTCTTTAAGGCAGCTTTTTCTTATGGCACTAAAGGGGCAGGTTAGTTGCATAAGGGTTCAATATAGAGGTTATTCAAAATAGACAAAGAATACTAAGGATATAAGTATTTTAGCTTGGGGGATTTATATGTCATTTGAACAATGTCATAGTATTACTTCTTTAATGTCAGGATTTAATAAAACGTGGTTCATTGCAGGTGGTTGGGCAATTGACCTTTTTATCGGTAGAGAAACAAGACAACATCAAGATATTGAGATTGCCCTATTTCGAAAAGACCAATTAAACCTAAAGGAATATCTAAAAGAATGGGACTTTAAAAAGGTTATTAAAGGTAAATTCTATGCTTGGGAAAATGAGTTTTTAGAGTTACCTATTCATGAAGTACACGCTTTAAATAAGTCAAATGGAGATAAATTAGAGGTACTTCTAAATGAAACAAAGGATGATGACTGGAAGTTCAGAAGGGATTTAACGATCTCCTATCCACTTAAGTCAGTTTGGAGTTATTCGGATACCGGGATTCCTTATCTAAATCCAGAAATTGTACTTTTATATAAAGTGAAAAACACAAGAGAAAAAGACGACCAAGACTTTATGGCGATATTAGACAATCTAGATGATGAGAGGAAAAAACGGCTTAAGTATGCCATACAATTGCACGAACCAGAACATAAATGGCTTCAATTCTTAACATAACTTATTGATGAAGAGCTTAAAGAGGAAAAAGCGAATATTAGGTTTAATTCTTATAATGGACAGGGGGAGAGGGATGGATAATTTATTACAAGATATCATAAATTGGGTCAGAATGACTGATGAACAGATTGTTATTGGCATTTCAGGACATGGTGCTGCTGGAAAAACGACGTTTGCCAATAGGCTTGCAATCCTACTAAATCAAAATGGAGTGAATTATATTAATACAGATCCATATATTGTTAGTTCGAACATACGAAAGCATGCAGTTATCGACTATACATATCAAAACGAAAATCATCGTTATAAAATGACGGCTTGCCATCCATCAGCTCATCATTTGCATTCTTTAGAAAGAGATGTTCGGATGGTTAGAGATGGTTTAGATTTATATACAATAGATACGCATTATATGAAAAGTGAGTTAATTTCTTCGAAAAACAAAGTAACGATTGTAGAAGGAATGAGTGTCGCATTTATTAATCCAGATTTATTTGATTTAAAAATTTACTTCTATACAGATGGTGAAACGGAATTAATGAGAAGGTCGAGCCGTGATATTGTTGAGAGAGGAACCAATATCAATTATTTAAGGCAGTCTCATGAAGAACGTCGGACTCAGTACGAAGTATTTATGCAACCATACAGTCAGCGTTTTGATATTATTATCAAAACTTTTGATGAAGCAATATGTCTTGAAAAAAATACATTTGAATTTAAATGCAAATAATCAACTATTTGTTGTGTTTAGAACGGGTGCGTTAGCTGAAGATCGGAGCTGTCTTTAAAGCAGCTTTTTCTTTATAGAACTAACGGGGCAGCATTCCTGTAATAACTGAAAATGAGGTTTGAACGAAAAAAGACCTCCTGATAAGGAATGTGCCCTAAGCTGGCCAGCTAAAAAAGGACAAACATCTATATGGAAGTCTCACCAAGAATTATAACTAAAATCATAAAACCACTCAAATTACTTCTGAAACCTACGGAGTTACATTGCCAAGCACATCATGTAGAAAGAGCACAAGATTTTAGAGGATTGGAAAATTTTGTTTCTACAATTAATTGGAGGATTAGAAGAAGGAAAGCTATGTATAATTAGAGATGTAAGTTTATGCTTTTTATGTAATAATTATTTTGTAGTAATGTAAAGTTAAAATTCTTACATAGTGAAGGTGGGGATCATAGTGGCAATGGGAACGCATACTGTAGTAGTTCCAGTAGATGTACAAGCAGTTTGGGATTATGTCAGTGATCTCGAAAAATGGGCAACGACAGTACCAGCCTATAAAGAACATGAAATCATAAATGACAAGCAATCTATTTGGACATTTGAAGGTAGTGTGAAAGGTATTAAAAAAACAATACAAGCGCAGGTAGATATTACCGAATGGAATGAACCTTCAAACATCAAGTTTGAACTAAAAGGTTTATCAGATAATTTTACAGGAAGCGGTCACTTCACTGCAGAAGATGTTAATGGTAAAACAATAATGACTTGTACGGTGGAAATCCATGCAGGCGGATTATCTGGTGCGGTGTTAACACCAATTATTAAATGGGCTGTTCCAAAAGTAGCATCTCGTTTAACAGAATCTATCGCACGTAAAATTGCAGTATTCTCATAGTTTTCAAAGATTGAAAGCCAATTCATTTTGGTGATACCTTCTCTGAAGTATAGATGGTAAGATTCTGAAGTAACCAATATAATGATGAGCTCTACTAGAAATTTTATAATTAGCGGAAAGGGGGCTGTCCAAAAAGGATGGCCTCTTTATTTTCAATATTCCAGAATAGCTTTTCTTAATGAACCAACGGGTGCGTTGGTTCAAGACCAGGGCTGTCTTTAAGGCAGCTTTTTCTTTATGCAACTAAAGGGTCAGGATAGTTGAAGAGTGCTGTTAGACCTCTGTTGAACAATTGGACCAGATAATTGAGCAATAAAAAAAGTTAATTAAATTGTCTTTCAAACTCTATCACTCTTACAGAGATTTCATAAATTCTAACATTGTGTTTTGAAACTTATGTTACTTTATTAATGGAGGTGACATTTATGAAAAACAAACCAATCTATGTGGAGATTCCAATTCAGGCAACTATAGACGAGGTATGGCGTATGACTCAAAAGCCTGAACTACATGAACAATGGGATTTGCGTTTTTCTTCTATTACCTATTTACCGAAAAAATCAGAAGATGATCCGCAATCCTTTTTATATGAAACGAATTTTGGATATTATGTAAAGGTCGCTGGCTGGGGTAAAAGTATCGGTACGCATAATAAGAAGGATGGTTCAAAAACATCTTCTCTTCACTTTGGTACCGATCAAAGAATTTCGCCCATTTGTGAAGGAAAAGGATATTGGCAATATATACCGACAGATAACGGAACCACATTTCTCACCCAATATGACTATGATGTACGTTATGGTTTATTTGGACGGTTGTTAGACCTCTTTTTTCGGCCAATCATGGGGTGGGCAACAGCTCTAAGCTTTGATGTGCTAAAACGCTGGATTGAAAAGGGGGAATCGCCACGATCACAGTATGTACGTTTCATTATTAACGCTATAGTAACAATGCTCTTTTTCTTTGTTTGGCTTTATCATGGGTTAATACCGAAGATGATTGCCAAACATCCTGAGGAAGTATCGATGCTATCTAGTTTAACTTCCTTGGAGGGGACTGCTGCTATAAAGGGGGTAGGGATAATAGGCGTTCTAGAGATTTTATTTGCAGTGGTGTGGCTTCTTTATCGGAAGAAAAGACATTTACTTGTTCTGCAGATGATTGCTTTTCCGATATTAACCATCAGTGCCTTGATCGCTAGTCCTTCATTCTCATTACACCCGTTTAACCCTATTACATTTAATGCTAGTCTGTGGGTCCTTTCCATTATTAGCTTCTTACTCGCAACTGATTTGCCATCGGCGACAAGTTGCAAGCGTACGAGAAAGGGTGAATCATAATGACAATCTACCAAGACCTTTTAGGTGAGGATTTTCAAAGACTTCATCCTAAGCTACAAGAGCGTTATGCCCTGCCAATTGATAAACCGTTTAATGGGGTCGGAAAGATGTCAAAGATTGAAACGGGGGCTTTCTGGCTAAAACCCTTTTTAAAATTAGCAACACGCTGGAAATTTCTTTTTCCCGAAAACGGGAAGGATGTGCTGTTTTCAATCAAAAATACCTGTAGATCATTGCCGACTGGTGCGGCAGAAATATATTGGGAGCGTTCTTTTTATTTTGAAGAGATTACTCGGCATTTTAATGCATTTATGACGGTAGATACGAAGCGTGGAGTTGTGAAGGATTATTTAGGGGAGCCGAGCTTATTTTATTCGGATTTAAAGTTTGTGGTGACACCTGAAGGGCGCATAAACATTCGCTCTGGGCCTCAACGTATCATTATAGGAAATCTAGAGTTCCCGATTATTCGGTTATTAGAAGGAGTTGTGAACGTTGAGGAAGGGTACGATGATGCCCGAGAAGTATTTACGATTCAAGTCGATATACGAAACCGAATCGTAGGAAGGTTGATGGCTTATGAAGGCGAATTTAAGGAGCAGACTGTTTAGTTCAATCACCATTGCAGGTGTGTTCCTTTTCATAGCAAGCAGCATTTTGACATCTGAACCCTATTTGTTAATGCTGTCAGCTGCACAGTTGATTTTCGTGCCACTTATGCTCCAGCTACTATTAGAAACAAAGAGGAAACATATTATTTTCAATTGGATTGCTATGCTCTCCATCTTTTTATTGCAAGTTGTCCCATCAAGTACAGGAAAGATGGTACTCGCTTTCATTTATATGATTTTAACCTTTTTTGTGGCGTGTTATGGGCTAAAGCGTTTTTTTCGGCGTGGTTTTACAAACTGGGCAGAAATATCGATTGATATCGGGATGATGTATTTATTTGTAGGCGGACTATGGTTCTTTGCTTATATTGCGGGAATTGATACAGGTTTTAGTCCACTAATCACTTGGTTAACAGCTATTCATTTTCATTACTCTGCCTTCTTATTGCCCATATCTCTTGGATTTTTTGGACGCTTACACGATTCAACATGGTATCGATTAATTGTGCCTATTATTTTAGCAGGTCCCATGCTCGTCGCCATTGGCATTTCATTTTCGCCATTACTAGAATTCATCTCTGTATTGCTATACATATTTGCCATTTACACCTTAATCGTACTTGCATACCGAACACGCTTCCTTTCACACTTGCAGACGATATTGATACGGCTATCATTCAGTGCACTAGGCATCACAATCTTATTTTCATTGCTTTATGCGACAAATAATTCGTTTGGACTTTGGTTTGTTAGTATTGATTTTATGCTAGAATTTCATGGCTTATTTAACTGTTTGATTTTTGGCATGTTAGGCGTACTCGGTTGGGTGCTTGTGCCTCCTAAAACGAAGCAGGATGTCTGGAATTTCCCAGTGAGCCAAATTCGAGGTGCGTTAAAAGGAGCAGGTAAGCAACACCCAGGACTAGTGGATGAACTAAGTGATTTTGTTGATGTCAAAACTTTACCAAAAACAATCGTCCATTTTTATGAGAACACAGATCAGTATCGGTTATTTGCTTCTGTAAAATGGGCAACTTGGTTTATACCGTTTGCGGTGTGCTATAAATTGATAAGTACAAAACTACAGCAATTGAACTTACCCATCTCAAGTAAACGTACTGAAATGACATATAAAATACGTGCTGTTGATCAAACGGTAGATGGGAGGGAAAATCCACGCGCATGGATTCGCCAGGTGAAGGGGAATACCGTATTTATGGCCATTTATTCTCAGCATAAAACGGAGGGCAGGACGTATATGAATATAGCACTTCCTCTTCCCTATTCGTCAATGATTGGTATTTTACAGCTTGACGCTATCGATGGATCACTTATTCTTTCGAGCGATGGAGAAAGTGACTCTGGTATTTATTTAGCAGCTGGCAAAGCGCTTTTCAAGCTTCCGTTATCTGAGCACTTTTTAATTAATGAAACAATTGCAGGAATACTCACAGCACATCATAAAATGAGGATTTTTGGAATTCCTTTCTTACATATTGATTACACCATTAATCAAAAATGATGATGTAGGTTATTAATGCTTTTTTGGAGGGATTTAAAGACGTGAAATTTAATAATTAGATGAATTAAAGAATAGTTTTTTCTAATTATTTATACAAGAATTGATACGACTTATTCCATTAAAGGGAACGATTCTTTAATAAGGATCGCTTTTCTTAATGAACTAAAGGGGCAGCATTCCTGTAATAACTGAAAATGAGGTTTGAACGAAAAAAGACCTCTTGATAAGATGAATGTGTCCTAAGCTGGCCAGCTAAAAAAGGACAAAAACATCTATTTGGAGGTCTCACAATGAATTATAACCAAAATCATAAAATCACTCAAATTACTTCTGAAACCTTAATTGTCGGAGTAGATATCGCCAAGCACAATCATGTCGCGAGAGCACAGGATTTTAGAGGATTGGAACTGGGTAAAACTTGTTTCTTTGAAAATACGCAAGCAGGATTTCATTCGTTTCTAGATTGGATTAATCAACTTGTTAAAGAGTGTAAGTTAAATCAAGTAATTGTAGGCATGGAGCCAACCGGTCACTAATGGTTAAATCTAGCTCATCTTCTAAAAGAGAATAATATTAAGTTCGTATCTGTCAATCCACTACATGTTAAACGAAGTAAAGAATTAGACGATAATTCACCTACAAAAAATGACGTGAAAGATGCAAAAGTCATCGCACAATTAGTCAAAGACGGAAGATACGCCGAACCAACAATTCCACAAGGAATTTATGCAGAACTCCGAGTGGCCAAAAAATTTCGCGATCTTCTCAACGTTGACTTACAGGTCGTTCAGGGACAAGTTCATAACTGGCTTGATCGTTACTTTCCTGAATTTTTGACAGTGTTCAAAAGTTGGGAAGGCAAGGCAGCTATTCATTTTCTAAAGCTAGAAGCCTTGCCACATGAACTTGTAAATTATACGGATGAAGAGCTCTTACTTTCCTTAAGACAAGTGGTACAACATTATAACTTTCCTCAGATAAACACTCCTTTACTTTGATATTAAATTAAAACGATAGACGTAAAATACGGCTATCGTTTTTTGGAATCAATTATCTTGAAAGAGTTTGAGAGCGTCTTATCTTTGTCGTTATTCTGCTCTTGTTCTTTAATTTTTCTAGCTATTTCTTGAACACACTTCACTGAAAAGACTTTAGTGATTGTACCTTATCGACTTGTTTTTCTTTAGTTAAGTTATTTGCAACTGTTCTCACTTCTTCCATATCAATTTTTACTTTTGGGGTACCATGCCCATCAAGCTAAGAAAATAGGTCCCCCCAAAAAAAACGATAAATTGAGCTTATAAGTTACAGAAAGTCCAAAATTTCATTCTGGGGGTACTACAAAACTTTAACTTGATGGCAATGGGGTAACATCAGGAAAATGAGTATTTACAACGATAATCATTTTGATACAAGTCATATGGAAATTATGAACTTTATTTTGTAGGGATTGGATTGTGTCTAAAAAGGCTCTACACTATTGAGATTGTGAAAGAATGTACTTAAACTAAAGGGCAGTTTAGTTGAAGAACAATAAGTATCAGTTACTACAAGGATCAGAGACGACTATGTTCTTGGGTATTGCCGACTTAATCGTAGGCGAAGGCAACATCCCACACGTAACCCATCCCATTTACGATGAAAGTAGTAAGGAGAGAAGTAGCTGACCATTGGTGTGTACTACGTAAAGTTAAAATTGTGTTGTTTTATCAGCGAGTTTATCCCATACAAAAAGCTCTCAAACGAATATATTAAAATAAGATTAAAATTACTTTTTTAATCTAAAAAATTTTAATAGAAGGGAGTTTTTTTCGGTAATGAAATTACGAAATGACTTTCTCTACATTGGTGACGGCTCAGACAACACCGTGAAGACTTTCGATGCAGAAACGGGGAGGTTTCTTGGCAGTTTTGTTGCATCCGGCAGCAATGGCTTAAGCGGTCCTCGAGGACTGATTTTCGACCATGTGGGTAATCTCCTAGTCACGAACCAAAACGTTGGACAACCTCAGAATGGTGACGTTTTGAAGTATAATGGACAGACCGGTGCGTTTCTGGGGGAACTTGTCAAATCGAATGCACCAGGCGCCCCGTTTGCACCGCGCGGCATCGTTCTGTCGAAGAAAAATGTCCTGTTTGTGGCGGACATGGGTGACGTAGACGTGCCGGGAGAAGTACGGTTGTATAATGGCACCACAGGGGTGTTTCTTGGAAACCTCGACCACTCCGGCTTCACTGGACAGTTCCATCCTCGTGCTTTGGTCATTGGTCCCGACGGCGTGCTGTATGTATCCGTACGCAATCTGCCACAGCCGGAAGGTGGCGCTGTTCTGCGATTTAATCCGAAAACTGGGAAGTTCCTTGGAGTATTCATTGAGAGCAACACTGTTAACGACCTCAACCGTCCAGAAGGCTTAGTCTTCGGTCCCGACGACAACCTCTATATCACCAGTTTCAGAAGGGACGCGAGTGACACGGACAAAATTCTGATTTTCGACGGTGAAACGGGCAAGTTTCTCGACAAGATTAACCTTGATTTCGTCGGGCAGCCACGAGCCTTTGCGCAGGCAATTCTATTTGGTCCTGATGGAAAACTGTTTGTGCCAATTAATGGTGACGGTCCCGACACAGGTTCGGTGCGGCGATACAACCTCCATCATCATCATAAAACGTTCGATGTGTTCGTGCCACCGGCTTCAGCGGGTGGACCGTTAGGGATGCCGTGGTATCTAACATTTGGCAATACAAACCCCGGTACACTAGCTTACCAGCATGACCAGGAAGAGAGCAGTGACCATCATCACCATCATGTTGACGAGAGTAGTTAATATTTGAATATATAAGGAACGAATGTTCTAACATTTAGACCGGTCTTTTTTGGGCAAGGTGTAACCCTTCTGAAAGGTTATATTTACCATTTCTGTGATTTTTTAAACAATATTCCTTATTTAGCTAACGGGTGCTTTAGCTGAAGATCGGAGCTGCCCGTCCTTTAAGGCAGCTTTTTCTTTATGCAACTATCGGGGCAGGTTACTTGAAGAAGAGCTATGTTAAAAGTACAATCACGTTTACTAATTTATGGTAACATTAAATTAATGAATTTTATTAGGAGAGCTAAATTATGGATATTATACTTTCAATTTTTTACGGCTTTGTTGGTTTAGTTATTCTATTTTTTATTGTTCAATATGCCATAAGTATTGGGATTGACAATTCTAAAGAAGTTAAGGCTTTAAGGTCCGAACTTAAAGAAATAAAAAATCAACTCAAAGATTTAGGTGGAAAATAAACACATAAGAATTTTTCTTATTCGTTAGGTGGTAATTGGAGCTGTCTTTAAGGCAGATTTTTTCTTAATGAACTAACGGGGCAGGGTAGTTCATTAAGAAAATAATATACTAAAAGAGCCATTTCGCTAATAAATCCAGTTTAAGCAACTTATTTCACAATAATTACAAATTATAAAACCAAATTCTATCCTTTTAATGTAGAAAAAGGACTGAAGAATAACAAGAATCGACTTCCTTCAGCCCCATTAGTTAATAATATTTATGCTTATTCGAACGTAACATCTTTCTCCTTTTATTTCCTTTTTCTTTCTATTTCTTTTATAAATGATTCTCCTTCAATATCTAAATTTGGTAGTAGTTTATCTAACCACTTTGGCAAGTACCAAGAAGCTTCTCCCATTATGATCATTACTGCTGGTAAAATAGCCATTCTTACTACAAAAGCATCAAATAGAACGCCAAATGTGAGAGAAAAGCCCATTGCTTTAATTATTGGATCTGGAGCTAACATGAATCCAGTAAATACTGAAATCATAATCAACCCAGCAGCTGTTACTACTCCACCACTATCTCTCATTCCTGCTAGAACAGCTTCGCGTGCATCCCCGGTATGTGTAAATACTTCACGCATTCTACTAACTAGAAAGACCTCATAATCCATTGCTAACCCAAATAAAATCCCTATCACAATGACTGGTAAGAAGCTTAATACAGGATTAACAATGGGAAATCCAAATAAATCAATCAAATTTCCATCTTGTATAACAAATACAGTGAATCCTAATGTTGCACCTAATGAAAGTAAAAATCCTAGAACTGCTTTTAATGGAACTAGAATAGACCTGAATACTAGTACTAATAAAATGAATGAAAATCCAATAATTAATAAAGCGAATATTGGCAATGCATCACTCAATTTCTGTGATATATCAATGTTTACCGCCGTAGTACCTGTAACCATTAATTTTAACTGTTCGGATTTTTCCAAGGTCTTTGCCTTTTCTCTAATATCGTCTACAAGATCTTTTGTTTCTGAATCAGATGCTCCTGTCTCTGGAGTTATAGAAATAAGATACCATTCTCCTGAAGGTCCAGAAATTGCTGGACTAACATTTTTTACATTTGATAATCCACTTAACTCTTCTATAGTATCACTTAATGCTACTTGTGGATTGGTTGTTTCGCTTGATGTTTTAGCGGCTACAATTAATGTTGCATGATGGCCTGGGCCATAAGCTTTGCTAAGTAAATCATATGCTTTTCTTTCTGTTGTCTCTTCATTTTTTGAACCGTTATCTGGTAATGCGAGTTCCATATGGGAAATAGGGATAGCAATTATAGAAAGAAGTATAATTCCAATAACTGCTACCCTCCACGGGCGTTTTGCTATAAAATTTCCCCATCTTTCGGAAATGGTCTGTTTTTTATCGCTTTTAATAATTTTACTTAAAAAAGTATTTTTTCTATCTGGTCCCACTTTATGTCCCATCAGACCTAAAAAAGCCGGAACCACAATTATTGCAATAAATATTGCTAATAATACGCATAGAGCAGCAGATAGACCCATCATTGTTAAAAATGGTATTTTTGCAACAGATAAACCTAAGAGCGCAATGATGACTGTTATGCCAGCAAACACTACAGCACTCCCGGCTGTTCCATTTGCAATTGCTACAGACTCTTGGACAGAATATCCTTCTTTTCTTTGGTGTCTAAAACGAGTCATAATAAAGAGAGCATAATCAATGCCTACTGCCAGTCCCAACATTGCTGCTAACGTTATCGAAACAGAGGTAATTTCCAAATAATTTGTTCCAATCACAATTAGTAAAATTCCTATAGCTAGTCCAATAACCGCCGTAATAATTGGCAACCCGGACGCTAAGAAGGAGATAAAAGTAATTGCCAATATAACATAAGCAACAATTACCCCAATTACTTCTGTGATTCCTCCAATTTCCATTTCAGAAAATAAAACATCACCAGCTAATTCTGTTTGAATACCTGCATCACGTGTATTTTCAATGTTTTCAATAATATTTTCCTTTGATTTTTCCGATACCTTGTCTGCTGCTACATAATAAGTAACAATTGCATACCCTATTTTCTTATCTTTACTTAAATTCCCTAACTCTAATGGGCTTGCTACAGAAACAATATGTCCATCTTTTTCTTTTATCACTCTCAATGTATCTGTAATTACTTTATTAATCTCTTCAGAATCTAAGGTTTTATTTTCAGGTGCTTTTAATACTAACTGTACTTGGCCTCCGGTATTAGAGGGAAATTCCTTTTTAATGAGTTGAAGGGCTTTTTCTGATTCTGATCCAGGTATAGACATGTCTTCAGAAAAATTTGGTCCCAGATTCATTGCAATAATTGCTATCGCAAGGAGAACTGTTAATGAGCCTCCAATTATTTTTTTACTATTGTTTGCCGCCCATTCTCCTAATTTATAAAGATACTTTGCCATCAACAGCTTCCTTTCATCCTAATATTACATACAACACATTAAAACAACTAGTTATTATTTAAACGGTAAGTTATTAATTAAACACTTTGTTGATTTAATGGCATGGACATAGTATATTCAAGCTAATTGAAGGTAACAATAAGCAAAATGAAAACACTTGTTATTAAATAGTCATTTATTAATTTTTTGTTCATTTAAAAACATATTGAAGTGATTTGGTTAATAAGTAGGAGGGAAAAACGTGGTTGGTACACCAGGAAACCGAAGAACATTGTATAGTAAAAAGGTAATTATAGAGGCTTTTTTACTGCTCCTACAAGAAAAAAATTTAAATAAAATTACTGTTACGGAAATTTGCAAAGAAGCAGATATTAATCGCGGCACTTTTTATTCTTATTACAATGATCCGTTTGATTTAATGAGAAGTATTGAAGAAGAAATGATAGAGAAAATGATGAGTGCAATTAATAATTCAGGAGAACAAAATATACTAAATGAACTTTTAAATTTGATACTTATTAATAAGGAGCTCTGTAAAATCATTTTTAATGAAAAAAATAGCTCTCATGTACTAAACACAGTTTTGAATTCTGCTCATGATATAACAATTGCAGAAATAAAAAAACAGTTACCAAATGCTAATGAGACTCATTTAGAATATTTTTTCACTTATTCGACAGGAGGGATCATTGAAGTAATTCGAAAATGGATAAATGATGATATGAAAATTCCAACTGAAGAAGTTGTACAAATCTTAGAAAGTATGAACGTCACCTAATTTTATTAAAAAGTAACTTAATATTATGAATAATTGTCCTTAATGGGTACAGAGATTCACTATAAAAAAAGACCATTATCATTGAGTAATTTGCTTAAAATTATGCTAAATGTTTTTACTGATATGTGCAAAGTTAGCAGTACACCAATAAAGTAATAAGGTATACTTCAGTAAAATAAGGTATATTATATTTGTTGAATAGATTCTCTTTAATGACAAGAAAAGTGGGTGAACAAAGTGGGGAAATATCAATTGGATACCAAAGGTAAGGTAGCTGTGACAAAGTTTCATGAAAAACAGAAGCCTGCCAAATTTGATAAAAAGCAGCAACTTGAAAAAATACGTGCGGAGTATTTGAAAAAGAAGCAAAAACAAACAGATAAATAATATGAATGAAAACATAGGAAGACTAAAATCTCCCTATGTTTTTTTTATTCGAAGTTCTTTTTTCAATTGATGATAGAATGTATTATTGCCATGAATTTCAGATTCGGTAACAAAAAACTAGTCATCAGATATCCATTCCTCACTGAAAATTTCAGTAGCAGAATCAATAGACCAGCCGTTATTTTGGATACACCAGTAATCTCCAGCAGAAATTTTTAAAACACTTGGATACTCACTTGGCTTTGGTAGCTGAATAAAAAGATAAGTCTCGTTCTTTTCAGCGAGATACTTTCTCAACACCCCACACTCAAAGAAAATCAGGGAATACGTGCTTTACATAAATAAGGAAGGTTGTAGAAGCAACCTTTTCTTAATGAACTAACGGGTGTGTTAGTTCATTAAGGATCACAAAAATAATCAATCTTTTTTGTAAAATAACCAAGAAGATTAAAAATATATGTTGTTCGAAAAAGGGGAGGATATAGATATTGCCTTCCCCTTTGTGTTTACAGATAAATTTGTATCTCCAAACATTTATAGATTGAATTGGTGCGGTTTGGAGTGGATTAATAACTCTATGTACTCAAATTCATGTCCCCAATGTACTTAGCTTTGTGTCTTCGTACAAGTGACAATTAAAGTAAACACCGTGGGCAGATAGTGGTGGTTAGCCCTAATGCCCATGAGGTCCGTGGCTCTTTAAACAAACATACTGCCACCGTACGAGCATATCGCCAGGCTCGACCAGGCCGCCGATGGGATCTGGCCTGGTCAAGCCTGCTCACTACCCTGTTTTTAGTCCGCCCATTCAACATCGGTCGTGAACACAATTGTTAACCATCTATCAGTACTTTCCTCGCCGATGGCATTACCGATTTCATCACGGATTGCGTCCCAATCTTCAAGGCATTTTGCCGGCCACCCGCCAGGCACAATAAAGTATAGTTCAATTTGCTTTCCCCGACCAACCTTTGCGACGTAAGCTCGGTAAGAAACGAAGCCGTAGCGCTTCACAAAGTCCCGTGCGACCTCGTCCACATGCTGCTTGAGTGATTGAGGGGTGATCAGCAGGACATCCGCCAAGGCCCGCTTTACCGTTGAAATCGGCAGCGGAATAATCACCAAACAGATCAGCACAAGTACTGCAGGATCAATATAGGGTGAAAGCCATTCCAAATTCGTTCCTTCAAAAGCGTATCCGATGCAAAACGCAATCAAGAGCGCAGCGGTGATGCCACCGGTCATCATCCAGGCCTTAGCGTCAAGGGCAACAAAATCCGAGCTAAGTGTCTTGTTTACGCGTGTTTCGAAAATCGCCATAGAACAGCAAGCGATCATCGTCACAACGGCATAGACGATGGCGAATCCGAACTCGAGATTGCGGCCGCCCGTCATAAGACTACCAATTGCATTAATCAAAGCGTAAACGGCCGCCCCCATGAGCATGACACCGTTGAGACCAAGGACGATTGGCTCCAAGTGCCAAAATCCCATTGTGAAGCGTTCACTCAATTTACCATTCTGCCTATTCGGTGCGGTGGACGAGGTAATCAACTTAGAGACAATGAGCGCCAAGACACTCATGATTGCATCGGTCAGAGAATAGAACCCATCAAAGGTGATAGAGAACGACCCTGATAGCAAGCCGAAAATGATCCCAAAGCAAGCAACGAAGATGGTAACGCCAATGGAGACGCGAAGTATTCTTTGTTCGGTATTCAATTTTTTTCCCCCTAGGATTGCAGCTAGAATAGCCATAGTAGCGTTTCCCCTACTGGACTACTTTAAGTGAAAACATCGCCATTATCTGCTCTTTAACATCATAATAATCTCCCAACCTTTCAAGTATCATTTTTGTCTTAAGGTTCAGAGTTTATACACCCTAAAACTTTCGTGTTCTTGACTGGTTTATGGTTTATAAAAATCGATTAGTCTAATTTGCCTAGAACAAGATAATTAAACAACTTAAAACTACTTTAAATATTATAATTTGCAAACATTGATTTAACAGTGATGGCATATACAAATTATTACATAAATGGACATAGAGTTGAAGAGTTGGTTAACTAAAAGGTACATTGTATGCAAAAAGTGCCTTACAGCATTGAGTTAGATGAGCCTATGAAATTAAAAGACGAATTAATAAAAAGGAGTTAAGGTATCATGTATGGAGTCGGATTTAACTCAAGCTCCAGCTCCAATTAAGGATCGTCAAGATTGCAATCTTGAAGTTGGCAATGAAATTAAAATACCTTAATTAAAGCTAAGTTGGCGCGTGTTTCCTCGATTCTTTAGTGAAAAAACTTCATGTTACTATCTGTTCAAATTAGCGGTGATTAATGACAGAGGTTGCTGAGACAGCCTTTTTCTTTTCATATGGCAATAACGGGTCAGGTTAAAACAAGAGTTTGAATCTTTGTGAAAAACTATGTGGGAGTGGATGCAAAGAGTATATTCCGAGTATCAGGTTATTAATTTTATAATCTCCTATGTACAACGTACCTTTTAATCGGAATAAGATGTGACAGGTATGGGGCGCCACCAGAAAGTAGATTGACCATATAGATAATTAATGGCGTTGTTCTGTATAATGCTGGCGGTACATCATGTAGGATATGTACCTGACGCCACTCTTAAATAAAAATAGAACTATATTGTGTAAGTTTTTGAGAGGATAAAATAAAATGTACAAACCTTGTTAAGGAAAAGTGGTGTTTTTTTATAATAGGGGGTTAATCTATGTCTTGTTTAGTTCATTTCAATAGTCGACTACTTAGTTGGAGAATCTGAATTGACTATTCGTAAAAGTACACGTTTATGAACGGGGAGTATAAGGGTTTTATTTCAACGTTCGCTAAAGTCAAATACTTCTAAAACGTTCGACTTTGATTATATTGGCGAAAATCCGGTAGAATTCAAAAAGCTTGCATTATTTATTATCATTATTATAAAATACTTGTATACAAGTGTACTTGAACTCTATAAGAAGGTGAATTTATGGCTGAATCAAAGGAATTTCTTTATCCTGTAAAATGGCTTTCAAAAGCTTCAGCTGGTGATCGCGTTACATCCGAGCTTAGAATGCGTATTATTTCGGGGATGATTGAAAGCGGTGCCATCCTTTCTGAAAACAAATTAGCTGCTGATTTCGGTGTAAGCCGCTCACCCGTTCGTGAAGCGTTAAAGATACTGGCCTCTGAAAATATCATCCGATTAGAAAGAATGGGTGCGGTTGTCATTGGTTTAACAGAAAAAAAGTATGCAGAAATTTATGATGTACGTATTCTCATTGAAACGTTTGTATTTGAACGTCTAGTGAGGATGAACACGAATGAATTAGTAATGGAACTTAGTAAAATATTGGAAATGATGAAGGTGTCCATAAAATACTTGGATGCGGATGAGTTTTCCTATCAGGATGTTCTATTCCACGAAACGATCATTCGCTCCATCGATCATTCCTACATCCTGATGATCTGGGATAATTTAAAACCTGTAATGGAAAGTTTGATTCTTCTATCCATGCGCAGTCGTTTTAAAGAAAAGTATGAAGACTTTACACGGATCATAAATAATCATCAACTTTATATTGATGCGATCAAAACAAAAGATCGAGACATCATGATTAAGTCGTTACATGAAAACTTTGATGATGTTCAAGGAAAAGTTGAAGACTTATGGATGGCTCAACAGATGCTTTCAAAAGGAGTCGAACAAGAAAATGACTAGCTATATGTTAGGAGTAGACATCGGTACAACAAGTACAAAAGCTGTATTATTCACGAAAAAAGGCGATGTCATCCAGCAAGAGAATATTGGCTATCCCCTTTACACACCGGATATGACAACGGCGGAACAAGACCCTGAGGAGATTTTTCAGGCTGTTCTGAAAGCCTTTTCAAATATAACGAAGCAGCATCCAGATAAAAAACCAACATTTATTTCATTTAGCAGTGCGATGCATAGTGTTATAGCTATGGATGAAAATGACCAGCCGCTAACCGCTTGCATCACTTGGGCAGATAATCGCAGTGAAGCTTGGGCCCATAAAATAAAGGATGAATTAGATGGGCATGAAGTTTACAAGCGAACCGGAACACCGATTCACCCGATGTCACCATTATCCAAAATCGCCTGGATCGTGAATGATCGCCCGGAGATCGCAACCAATGTTAAAAAGTATATCGGGATTAAAGAATATATCTTTAAAAAGTTCTTTGGCCAATACGTTGTCGATTATTCCCTTGCTTCAGCCATGGGCATGTTGAATCTCAAAAACTTGGATTGGGATGAGGAAGCCCTAAGAATTGCTGGAGTTACGCGTGATCAATTATCTGAACTCGTACCGACAACAAAGACCTTTAACGACTGTGACGCGGATTTAGCCAAACAGATCGGGATTGACCCACAAACCCCATTTGTCATTGGGGCAAGTGATGGTGTCCTTTCAAATCTAGGTGTAAACGCTATCCGGAAAGGTGAAATCGCTGTCACGATTGGGACAAGCGGTGCGATTCGGACAATTATTGACGAACCGAAAACAGACGAAAAAGGAAGAATCTTTTGCTATGCCTTAACGGAAAAGCATTGGGTGATTGGCGGGCCGGTAAACAATGGCGGGATGGTCCTTCGCTGGATTCGCGATGAATTTGCTTCTTCCGAGGTGGAAACAGCTAAAAGACTCGGAATCGACGCTTATGAAGTCTTGACCAAGATTGCCGAACGGGTAAGACCGGGCGCTGATGGATTGTTATTCCATCCATATCTTGCAGGTGAACGTGCACCATTATGGAATCCGGACGTAAGGGGTTCGTTTTTCGGATTAACGCTGTCGCATAAGAAAGAACATATGATTCGAGCGGCTCTGGAGGGAGTCATTTACAATTTATACACCGTATTTTTGGCCTTAACCGAATGCATGGACGGTCCCGTGACCCGAATTCAAGCTACGGGAGGCTTCGCAAGGTCGGCTGTTTGGCGGCAAATGATGTCCGATATCTTCGAATCGGAAGTCGTGGTTCCAGAAAGCTACGAAAGTTCGTGCCTTGGTGCTTGTATATTAGGGTTATATGCAACTGGGGAAATTGATTCCTTCGAAGTGGTTTCTGAAATGATAGGCAATACCCACAAGCACACACCGAAAGCTGATTCTGTAAATGAATACAGGCAGCTGCTGCCGATTTTCATTAACCTATCAAGGGTATTGGAAAACGAATATACACAGATTGCGAATTATCAAAGAAACTTAATAAATGCTGCAAAGTAAAGACATGGGGGGATTACAATGCCATTAGTCATTGTCGCTTTAGGAATTGTCGCTTTATTAATTTTAATAATGGGCTTAAAATTAAACACCTTTATTTCCTTGATCATCGTATCGTTTGGAGTGGCTTTAGCCCTTGGGATGCCGCTTGACGGAATTGTCAAAACCATTGAAGCTGGATTAGGCGGAACACTTGGCCACTTAGCGTTAATCTTTGGACTTGGGGCGATGTTGGGTAAGTTGATCGCAGATTCAGGCGGAGCGCAACGCATTGCCATGACCCTTGTTAAGAAATTCGGTGAAAAGAATATTCAATGGGCAGTCGTGGCAGCATCATTCATTATCGGTATCGCATTATTTTTTGAAGTGGGATTAGTATTATTGATTCCAATCGTATTTGCGATTTCAAGAGAATTAAAAGTTTCGATATTGTATCTTGGCATTCCAATGGTGGCGGCATTATCCGTGACACACGGTTTCTTACCGCCGCACCCAGGACCAACCGTCATCGCTGGTGAATACGGCGCAGACATCGGCCAGGTTTTACTTTACGGCTTCATTATTGCGGTTCCAACCGTTATTTTAGCTGGACCAGTATTTACGAAGATAGCGAAAAGATTAGTACCTGAATCATTTACGAAAACAGGCAGCATTGCCTCATTAGGGGAACAAAAATCTTTTAAACTTGAAGAAACACCTGGATTTGGAATCAGTGTATTTACTGCATTACTTCCGGTTATATTAATGTCAATTGCTACGATCATCACTTTGATGCAAAAAACGATGGGATTTGAAGATAATGGTTTACTGGCAGCTATCCGTTTTATTGGTGAAGCCGGTACTGCCATGTTGCTTTCCTTATTATTTGCGGTCTATTCAATGGGAGTGGCAAGAAAGATTCCAATGAAGGATATTATGGAATCATGTACATCAGCGATCCTGCATATCGGAATGATGCTCTTGATCATTGGGGGGGGCGGAGCCTTCAAACAAGTATTGATCGATGGCGGTGTAGGTGACTATGTAGCTGAATTATTCAAGGGAACATCATTATCACCAATCCTGCTTGCCTGGATCATCGCTGCAATCCTGCGTATTTCATTGGGATCTGCTACAGTTGCTGCCTTGACGACAGCTGGTTTGGTTATTCCGATGTTAGGTCAGACGGACGTTAACCTTGCTCTGGTCGTACTTGCTACAGGAGCGGGAAGTTTAATCGCTTCCCACGTTAACGATGCTGGTTTTTGGATGTTTAAAGAGTATTTTGGCTTAAGCATGAAAGAAACATTCGCAACATGGACTTTGCTTGAGACGATCATATCAGTAGCTGGATTAGGATTCATTCTATTACTAAGCTTATTTGTATAGGCTTTCCCGGCAGTAAATCCCCGACTTATGGCAGGGATTTACTGCCTATTATTCTTACATAAGAAGGAGCAGAAAAAATGTTCAATACAATTGGTGTCATTGGTTTAGGGGTAATGGGCAGTAATATCGCGTTAAATATGGCTAATAAAGGAGAAAAAGTAGCCGTCTATAATTACACAAGAGATTTAACGGATCAGCTTGTTGCTGAATTGGACGGTCAGTCAATCCATCCGTATTACGAAATCCAAGAATTTGTTCAGTCACTGGAAACGCCAAGAAAGATTTTTCTGATGGTGACTGCGGGTAAAGCGATCGACTCGGTGATCACTTCATTACTGCCTCATCTTGATTCGGGTGATATCATCATGGACGGCGGTAACTCCCATTACGAAGATACTGAACGCAGATATGATGAATTGAAATCTAAAGGATTCAGTTATGTAGGAATTGGTATTTCCGGTGGGGAAGTCGGTGCGTTAAAAGGACCTTCAATCATGCCAGGCGGAGATAAGGACGCCTATGAAAAAGTAGCTCCGATCCTGACAAAAATCGCAGCCAAAGTAAATGATGCTCCTTGCTGTACCTATATCGGTCCAAAAGGGGCAGGTCATTTTGTGAAAATGGTACATAACGGTATTGAGTATGCGGATATGCAATTAATCGCCGAAGCTTATACGTTTTTAAGAGAAAAACTGCATTTAGAAGTTAATGAAATTGCTGACATCTTTGAAACATGGAATCAAGGCGAACTGAAAAGTTATTTAATCGAAATCACAGCAGAAATATTAAGGAAGAAAGATGAAGTCACGGGCTTACCCTTGATCGATGTGATTCTTGATAAAGCAGGACAAAAAGGCACCGGAAAATGGACCAGCATGCAAGCAATTGATAACGGAATACCAGCATCGATCATTACAGAGTCTTTGTTTGCGCGCTACATTTCAGCTTTAAAAGAAGAGCGGGTTCATGCAGAAAACATTCTAACAGGGCCTGAAAACGTTGAGCAAAAATTAGATAAAAATGAGTGGATTGACTATATTAGGCAAGCATTATATATGGGAAAGGTTTGTGCATACGCGCAAGGTTTCACTCAATATAAAATGAGTTCTGAACTTAACGGCTGGGATTTGCCTTTAAAGGATATTGCGCTTATTTTCCGCGGCGGCTGCATCATTCGGGCAGAGTTTTTAAATGTCATTAGCGAAGCCTATCAAGAGCAGCCGAATCTGGCCAATTTATTGATTTCACCATATTTCGCTGAAAAGGTTGCAAATTACCAGGCAGGATTGCGAAAGGTTGTCTGTGAGGGAATAAATTCCGGGATCTCGTTTCCATGTTTAGGCTCTTCACTTACTTATTACGATAGTTATCGTACAGGCATTTCAAATGCTAACCTCCTGCAAGCACAACGTGATTATTTTGGTGCGCATACCTATGAGCGACGTGATTTAGCTGGGGTTTTTCACACGAACTGGCAGTGATGGAAAGTGACAAAGGAATTAGTCATTTTTACTAACGTTTATGAAGTTGAAACAGGTACTTTACTTCAAAAAAGAGTTGCTTTGGCAGCTCTTTTTTCTTATGTAACAAAAGGTACAGGTGGTTGATAAAGGAATTTTAGTTAGGGCACGTTATTTCGAACTCTGGGTGAACTTCAAAATAGAGAAAGATTGACGGGAACGAATAATATTTTCTGGGGAGGTTTAATACTCAGTTTAAGTGGTATATAAATGATATCGGTTTATAGCATTTTACCCCTCTGCTACCTTAATCTTATAATCAGGGTTCACTATGAAAGAGTATCGTTTCTTGAAAAATGTCGGCAAGTGGCACATATTCTTCTTTTGGATATTTCTAATTATTTCCGCGTGGAAAAGGAGTGGTATATCATGAGGCAAATGTGTATTTACTGTTTTAAATGGGCTGACATAGATACGATGACACCAATTTTTGAACAAGGTAGAGAGTTCGTCAATTATTATTGTGAAGATTGTGTTAATGCTGTTATGGATAATTTGTTTAAACTCCCATACAAACATGCATGCGAACCATCGAGAATCCACTAGCATCAAGATATGCGATTTAATAGTTAAGCGAGTGTGCCGGAACAGCATAACTAAAGGCCATCTCAAACGAGAAGGGCTTTTTTTGTTTTTGAAATATGAACGGGAAGCATATGTAATCATCGGTGCTCACCAAACATGTGAATATCTTAAAAGGTTAAGGCCTCCCACAGTTTACTGATGGGAGGCCTTTTCTTATCAAGTAATCCGGAGGTTTAACCCTAGTTATTTCAACCCACTTAAACAACATGGTCATACCGAATATTATTAAGTGGTACTCATAAGGTAGTATATCGGATTGAGGAAAAATATGAATTGGATTAGATATAAACAATAAAACAGTTAAAGAAACTAAGCATTTAAGGGGAAGATTAACCTGTTAAAGGAATTCTATGTTTGTTATACTCTTGACGCTGATGTTAAGTGGGAGAAAATAAAAAAAGGTTTGAGTAGTAAAAAAGAGGATGTTTTACAAGAAGTCTTAAAAAGGATGGAACACTGTGAGTATTTTATAGTGAAAAGTGAAAGTAAGCATCATATTATTCATTCATCTTTAATACGTTATATACGTATTTTTGATAAGGAATAAGTAATCTCACTACTGATATCTTGGAATATAAGTTATGGTTGCATTCTCCTAACAGTCTATCTGGGAGGGGATTTTTCTATGGCGAAAAAGGGCAAACCTTTTCATATATATACAGAGCGAGTATGGTTGGTTAACACTTTTGAAAGGAGTGTAAAGATGAATAAGGAACGGGATGATGGTTTTATTGAGGCATTGATGGTTTCCCTACAAGACGAAAGAGTCATTGAAAAGATACAAGCAATAGCAGAATCGGGCCCGTATATTCAATTGGGGGAGCATAAGGGGCTGCTGAAAGAAAAGGAAAATGAAATAGCAAAACTTCAACAAGAGCTTGCCTCGAAAAAAGCAGAAATTAGTGAGTATCAAATAATGATGCACCATCTAAATGAGAAAATGGAATCCTATTATAATGAATTGCAAAAGAGAAGAGCGGACTATCGGGAAGCAGAAAAACTTTACGAAGCAGTTCAAAAATTATCCGAAACCACTAAAAGTTCCTTGAAAGGAATCTTCAAGGGCGGTTCCGTGCAGGAATTTATAGTCTGTGGCGTGCAATATGAAAACATTTCATCTTTGTGGGATTTTATCAAAAACGAGATTATGGATGGACGGGAGCAGGAAAGAGAGACTTTGCTCGCCCTTTTTCTGTATTTCTTTCAAGAGTACAGTAAAACGTACGATACCCCTTTATATAAAATACAGGAAGTGAAAATGAATGAGGTCTTCAGAGAGGACTTGTACATAAGGGCCCTCAATAGCAAAATATCCGGGAACATCATGGACGTCCTGCTGCCAGGATATATAAGCATTAATGGTAAAACCATTAAAAAATCCGTTGTGAGAATCTAGCAGGCGAAAAAGAGAATGATAGTAAAGGAGAAATACAATGACATCGATTATCATCCCAGAGATAGAAGAAGGCATTGAAAAAATCCTTCTTGTGCAATGGTATAAACAGCCAGGCGATTATATTACGGTGGGCGAAAGCTTAGCCAAATTCAGCTGTGAGGGCATCGAATTTGACCTCTTTTCAGAAAAAGAAGGTACCCTTAAAGAATTGAACGTAGCGGAGGACACTTTAGTCAAGATTGGTGACCTGATATGTTATTTGGATTCTGGTGATGCAATTTCTGAAGAATTATTAAAAGAAGTTGAAAAACAAGAAACGATGGAAGATAAAGAGCAGATTGAGAACGTAACAAGCTTAGCTGAAAAAAATAACATAGACAGTTCCATATACTTAATGAATAAGAACGAGGAGCAGGTCCTATTCTCACCTGATTCCCAAACCGTTCCGGTCTCTGCCATTTCAATGACGTATAAAGAAGTGAGATCGTTAATCAGCCATTTATATCAGAGTGCAGAAGAAACCTTCTTCAAGGATGAAGCGAGCTTCTTTGAAGACATTAAAAAAATGCTCCGTTCCAGATGGGTTTACATGAATAATGGGAATATTATATATGATCACAACATCGCAGCGGTATTTCCTTATAGAAAATACTATGAATTAATGGACGAGGATTTTGACTACAAAAAGCATCTGGATGTTTCCGGCTTTAAAGGTGATGTCATGACACGGGAAGAGGCCGCGAAAAGCTTCAATACAACCGATCACCCTGTATATAAGAGAATACTCACTTTGGACGATTATTCCGCGAGTAAAAATCCTTCCATTTCAAGGATATTTGCCAATCAAACGGCTAACTCTTCTAAATCGATAGCGTTTAAATCCAACGGGTACGACATTCAAAGCTACGATGTAGTAAATCAAAAAAACAATTTGCTGGGAAAGGGATTTTTCGTTCCCGTTTTCCGATTAAATGGGGAAAATGCTTTTGAAATCAATGACCGAAAGGCTCTCCATCTCTGGCTGGAAAACCGGTTAGTTCCAAGCGGATTAAGCGCAGAACGCCAGAAGGAGTATGATTATTTGCTGGAATTGTATCAATTAAAGGAATTAGATCATGAAAGTTTTCTTAAGGAATTGCCTTCGATCGCTATCGATTCCAACACGTTTTATGAGAAGCTTTTAAACTCTGAAAAAGTAAGAGCTGATATTGATACATATGATGAAAAGATGTTAACAGATCCAAACAGGGGACATTGGGATTTATGGCCTGTCGCCTCTGATGAAAAACCTTTAACGATAAAACTGAACGAAGAAATAATGGCCAGAAACCCTAAAGTGGATATTAGGGAGGACGGCATAATTGGCATTGATTTTGGAACGAAAAGTACAGTGGTCGTTCATCAAGAAGAAAGTGATTTTACTCTTCCCATGCGTATTGGGGTTGGCTACCATAACACGGAAGTACAAGACTGGCATTATGAAAATCCAACCGTGATAGAATTTATTGATTTAGAACATTTCCTGGAGCTTTATCAAGAAAAAGAAGGAAGACCAGATACAAGGTGGCAGGATGTGACGGTTTCCCACAATGCCCTTAACAACTTGATGAATGGAAGGAGTGACCATTATTATTCCATATTGAATAATCTAAAGCAGTGGGCTGGAGAAAAGAATAACGAACTCCGATTAAAAGACAAGAAGGGATATGCCGTTGTACTGCGTTCCTTTTTGGACTTAACCGATCAGGAAATCAACCCAATCGAGTTATACGCCTACTACCTCGGTTTGTATATCAATAACCAGAACAATGGGATTTACCTCGATTACACCCTTTCTTTCCCAGTGACGTATGAAAAAGAGGTAAGGGAAAAAATTCTAAAGTGTTTTGAAAGTGGATTAAAAAAGACGCTGCCTATGCCGATTCAGCAGGATGAAGAATTAATGAAAAAGTTTCGTGTCACCGCTGGGGCGAGTGAACCTGCTGCCTATGCCGTTTGTGCGTTACAGGAATACGGGTTTGAACCGGAAGAGGATGAAAAAACGTACTATGGTGTGTTTGATTTTGGTGGAGGAACGACAGATTTTGATTTTGGGATTTGGCGTGAAGCTGGTTTGAAAGAAAGCAGATATGATTATGTCATTGAGCATTTTGCAGCGGGCGGGGACCGGTATTTAGGCGGTGAGAACATGCTGGAGCTTTTGGCGTTCCAAGTGTTTAAAAACAACCAAAGAACAATGCGTGGGCTAAACATTCCTTTTACCCTCCCAGCGGAATGTGTGAAATTTCCCGGAAGTGAAACACTGATTAATGAGTCACAGGAAGCCTATTTAAATACCAAACAATTGGTGGAAAAATTAAGGCCGCTTTGGGAAAGACATGAACGGTATGAAGAACAGTTTGGAAAAGGCATGATCCGGGCAGATTTGTTTGACAAAGCCGGCCACGCTAAACTCAATGTGGAACTTTTGATCGATCAAGATGAAATGGAACAACAGATTGAGAAAAGAATCGACAAAGGCATTAAAAATTTCTTTGAGTCGTTACGGCGCGCTTTTGCCCGGTCAGAACACAGCAAAATTAATAAAGTGAATATATTGCTTGCGGGTAATTCAAGTAAATCCCCGGTCGTCTTGAATCTATTTAATAAATGGATTGATAGGGAAGTGAAGAACACTCAAAACTGGGGAGAGGTGTCTGGTGATCTTTTTGAGATTCTCCCGCCACTGGGGACAGAAGGCGCTTATTTAAAGCAAGAAGAGAGAAACAGAGTGGTTAACCGGGATATGATAACCGCCCCTACAGGGAAAACAGGGGTTGCCTTTGGGCTTGTACAAAGCAGAAAAGGCGGAAGTATAAAAGTTATTGACCGTGATATGGTGAATGGGGAATCTAAGTTCAAGTATTTTCTTGGCATCGGGAGAAAAGGGAAATTAAAAACAATGATTGATCAAGAAGAAGGGTATAACATTTGGCATCTTTTCATTGATGCGTCAGAAGAAGATTTTGAAATTTATTACACAAGCCTGCCGGAAGCTAGTACCAATCAGCTTGATATTAAGCAAGCGCAGAGGAAGAAGCTTCGGATTGAACATGTAGATGATTCAGCTTTTGTTTATATTCGGACCATCAGCCCGACTGTCATCGAATATGTTGTTGCAGATGAAGGCTCGATTATAAGTGGGAATTATTTAAGTGAAATTACTAAAGTGGAATTAAGCTGATCTTTCGATGGAAAATGAAAAGGCCCCTTCGCAGTTTACTGTGGGGGCCTTTTCATGCTCATCGTTATTCACAGCTAGGTGTTCAACCTGTGGATTCACTTCTTGGGTCCTCCTGTTGTTCCATAATCATTAATAGTTAAGTTTACATCGTAATTGATCGGAGCTTCACTAAATGTTTGGTCCCAATCCTTTTTGACCTTATTCCATACTTTGGGATGCTCGATTCTCAAACGATTTCCGAAGCCGGCGACGTCCACTTGATATTCTTTTTGCATTTTTTCCAATACATTCCCCACCAGGCGTTTCACTTCTTTTTCAGAAGATTTTTCTGCTTTTTTGAGAAATTCATTTTTAAAAGTATCTCCTGGAACTACCCAGTTTTCAGACAGTCTTCCCACTGATTCTATGTTTACATCAAAAGAAATGCTGTCTCCTTTAACTCGTGGTATGATAGTGCTTTTCATGGACTCTATTTCATACACGATCAGCTGGCCGGTTTCTTTATCATAGCTTTTCACCACACCGCCTTTTCCCTTGCCTGTTATCCAAGTTACGCCCTCCAGTTCCTCTTCATTCAAAGTACCAGCCATTTTGTGTGTCTTTCCTTTGATTACGGCAGCTCCGGCAAATTTGACTTCCCCTTTCACTGATAGTACATTTTGCAAAAGAAAACTTGATTCTGAATTGAGCTTGCTCTCTATTTTAATAAGCGACATAGGAGGTAAAATCCTCGTTGTTCGAAAGGCATTTTCTACAATGCCAATAAGTCGAAATGCTGGAATTTCTCCTGCTTTCTTTGTTTCAAGTGTATTGCTTGCTCTTCCATTACTGATCAGCACAATACAGCTTGGTCTAAAGTCATTATCCCGAAAGTTAAGATCAAGTAATTTTTCCAAACCATGTGATTTTGCAAGCTTATCACTGATGACAATCACTTTCATATGGTGAGCAGTTAAAGGTTGTTCGCTTCTCAATGATAATTCACGAGTCATCTGAAGGATAGAATCTCCCGTTTCAGAAACATTCAGATAAGATTTTTGTTGTGGGCCGGCCTGTTTCGTTGTTGAACTTGCTACTTGTGGAGTGATAAGTTGATAGGTTGAAGTAATCAGGTCTTTTCTCAAATACCCCTCCCCTTGTTCATTTAATTCATTCTCAATGAAGGACTTCTTGCCTTTATCAAATGCCATACCTATACCTAAACTTTGCTCTTCAATTTCATGACTGCTCCAGCATCCTGTAAGGGATAAGAACAAAAGAATGGAGAGGGAAATGAAGAGTGGGCGTGTATTGCTATGTGATTGTTTCATGTTTTTTCCCTCCCTTTATTCTTGAGATGATAAGCAGTAGAAGGGGGAGTAAACCAAATAAAAACATGGCGATATTGCCGACGAAATCTCCTTGCTTAAATAGGTCATTGATATTTTTCGGAATCATGGCAAGGATATAGAGAATCGGAAGCAAACCAAACATGAATGGGTGAATGCTTTTTTTCGTAATTTGAGCTAGCCCTAAAGCGGCTGCAAAAAATGTGATCGTAAATGTGGCGAATATTTGCATGATCCAGACAACGAGCAATAAAGATTCAAACCGTTCAAAAATCAACCCGGCGACTTCAAAACTTCGGATAAGATCAAGTGTTGGCCATGTTCTCATGACCACTCCATCAACAGATAATGCCCCGATAACCATTACGACCGTTATCACGTAAAAAATCAATGGAATGGAAACTCCAACAAGCAGGGCTTTTCCTGCTTTTTTTGGCGAATTCATAAATGGAATAAGCAGTAGCATGATTTCAGGCCCTGAAAAAGCGAGAGCCGTTGTTTTTACTCCTTTTAGTACAGGGACGATTCCTTCTCCTAATACTGGACGGAGATTATCGATCTCAAATATTTTTAAGCTCATAAAGGCAACAACCAAAAAAAGGATAACTGTCAAAGGTAAGATAATTTCAAAAAGGCGCGCGATCGGGTTAATGCCGCCGATGATAAGATAAAGACTTACCCACATGAAAATCATGGTGATAGCCCAAGTAGGCGTACTTTCAAGAAGTAAATACTTTATTACTTCCGCCATTGCGCGGAGCTGAAAACTGGAGGTGGTAAGAAAATAACAGATTACAACTAAACTTAGGAACCCGCCCACCCATTTTCCAACAATATCATTGATGTATTGATAGAAGGTCTTTTCGGGAAACCGTTGGCTTAACTTGACCATGATCAGCCCCGCGGTTATAGTGATAACTCCTCCTAAAATAACGCTTATCCATGCATCTGGTGTTTGTACCTTCTCCGTAGATGATCTGGGTAGGGTGAGCAATCCTGTGCCGAGTATGAAGTTGATGACAATGACAGCTGCTTGAGGAGTTGTAATTTTGTCTTTCGGACTGAGAACCATTCTTTAACCACCCTTTCATCGACAGGTTATCCTTTACGTATGGGGCTTTTTGTATGCAACATCTTTGGACGGCGTTTCATCATCATAAGCGGCATGCGGACCATCAGGTCTTTCCACTCACTTAAGCGATAAGGAACGGCTGGACTCAAATAAGGAACACCAAAGCTTTTTAATTTCACTAAATGGCTGGTCATTAAAAGAAAAAAGAGAATGACCCCGTATAAACCGAATGTGGCAGCACATAGCATTGCGGGAAAACGAAGCATCCGTAATGTAATCCCAATACTATAGTGCGGAATGGAAAATGATGAAATGGCGGTTAACGCTACCACAATCACCAAAACAGGACTAACGATCCCTGCCTGAACAGCAGCTTCCCCAATGATTAAACCACCGACTATTCCCATTGCGGGACCGATTGGCTTAGGCAATCGCAATCCTGCTTCCCTCAAAATTTCGATGGCTATTTCCATGAATAATGCTTCGATAAGTGCCGGAAACGGAACACCGGACCTGGTTCCGATAATGGAGATGGCAAGCTTCGTCGGAATCAATCCTGAATGAAATGAGATGAAAGCTATATACAACGACGGTGTAAAAAGGGCCAGAATAGCTGCGAGGTATCGAAGCATACGGATGAATGTTCCCGGAATCCACCTTTCATAATAATCTTCCGGTGATTGTAACATCATGCTCAATGTAACCGGAACGATCAAAGCGAAAGGGGTCCCATCTAACAAGATGGCCACTCGCCCTTCCATCAAAGCAGCGATCACGCGATCAGGACGCTCTGTATTCTGTACCTGCGGAAAAGGACTAAGGTAATTATCTTCAATAAGCTGCTCTACATAACCTGATTCCGGAACACTATCAATATCAATTTTCTTAATTCGATTTTCCACCTCTTGAACTAATTCGGGATCAACAATATCCTTTATGTATGCGACAACCAAATCCTTTTTTGAACGCTTTCCCACTTGGAATTTTACTAACGATAAATTCTCGATTTCACCACTGCACCTTAAAAAAGATGTATTATCACTCAATGATTCAGTGAAACCGATACGGGGACCTCTGACGAGTGCCTCTGATACCGGCTCTTCAATTGCCCTTGTTTTATGTTTTGTAGTTCCAAGGAGCAGTGCATCCAAAGACCCATCAATTAAAAGGGCGGTCGAACCTGTTAGCACTTTAGAGCCTAATTCTTTAATGGAGCGGACAGCTTCTATTTCACTAATGGATAACACTTCATTTTTTATGAAGTCTTTTGAAATGCTCCCTTTGAGGTAGGGAAGGTTATGTTTATATTCTGCTGAAAAATCAACCATCAATGATGGCATGATATGCTTATCAATGAGATCTTTATCCGATAGTCCATCCGCATAAATGATAACCGAGCGTATACCGGTACGCCCTAGATTAAATTCCCGGAAATGGACATCCCAATTATGGCCGATTTCTTGCTTAAGGCATTCAAGATTAAAATGAAGATTATCTGTAAACGGACACGTTGTATCTTGTGAGGCAGGTGCTTGTTTGTCTTTATCGGTACCTTTTCCTTTACTACCAATCTTTGATAGCCACTCTTTCATCATCATCACCCATCCTTTGAGGTGCGAAGCACTTTAAACAATTTGCTGATTAGATACGGAACAATAAATACAATGAAAGCTTGTATAAAAACCTGCCATTCTGGAAGGTAGGAAACAATCGTTTTCCACATTTTCATCACCCTATACTTGTCTCGGATAGCAGCTGAAATTGCTTTATTTCTCAAATAGTATTAATATCTTCTGTGTTTCTTATGCAATGAACTTAAAAGCCATTAGCCGAACTTGCCATACTTCAAAAAGTGATTTTGAATTTAGTAGAGGAGAAATCGACGGTTGGGACTTATCCGGATGACTCATGGATAATAGGGAGCTTAATGAATCATAGGCTTTTCTTCTTAGAACGGGGAGGCTTAAGCTCAAGATTTGAAATATAATTTTAAAAATATCAAGATCAAATTGAAATGATGTTCGAAATAACATATACTGAAAATTGAGAATTATTTGTAAAAATTAACTGATTTTGGGAAATGCCCACATTAATCAACTTGGAATAAGAGATCCGAATCGAACCCGGAACATATTATTGAATTGTGAATCCTGGTGAAAAAAGGACGGAATGAATGAGAATATTATCTTTCGGTAAATTTGTTCTATTTTTCAACGTGATTTCAAAGGAGTGGAAAATGATGAATATATGGACAAGCTGCACACTGAGTTCAATTCTGGCACTTTCCTTATTAGCACCTTCCGTATCTTTTGCTAGTGAAAACCCAAATCATGAAGCCGCTGTGAGTATGGAAACTGCCAGTCAGTATCCAATATTAAAGAAAGTAAATAAACCGGAAGAAGCGGGATTTTCGTCTGAAAAGCTGGAAAAAGTGGATCACCTCATTGAAATGGAAGTGGCGGCCGGTTTCCCCGGTGCTGCCTTGATTGTCATAAAGGACGGAAAGATCGTCAAAAATGAAAGCTACGGGTACAAACAGAAGTTTAATGAACATACACCTCTTAAGAAGTTTCAAAAAATGGGAAATGATACGTTATTTGACCTTGCTTCAAACACGAAGATGTATGCAACCAATTTTGCCATTCAGAAATTAGTCAGCGAAGGCAAGCTGGATATCCAGGCAAGAGTGCAGCAATACATTCCTGAATTCAAAGACACGGAGGGGGATGTGATCATAGGAAAGGACAACCTTAGGGTTATTGATGTTCTACATCATACTGCAGGGTTTAGACCTGATCCGCAATACCATAATCCAAAGGTTTCGAAAGAACTTTATTCCCAGGAGCGGGATAAAACCATCAAATTCATTTCCAAGACACCGCTCACATATGTACCTGGAACACAGAATGTCTACAGTGATGTGGATTATATGCTGCTTGGTGCCATTGTTGAAGAAATAACGGGTCAGCAGCTTGATGTCTATGTTGAAAATGAATTGTACAAGCCGCTTGGGTTGAAAAATACTAAGTTCAATCCTCTGCGAAAGGGCTTTAAGCCAAGGGATTTTGCCGCAACCGAATTGCTTGGCAACACCCGGGATGGCGTGATAGATTTCCCTAACATTCGTACATACACACTTCAAGGGGAAGTGCATGATGAAAAAGCCTTTTATTCGATGGGGGGCGTTTCAGGGCATGCCGGCCTTTTCTCCAATACGAAAGATATGGCCGTCCTTCTGCAGGTGATGCTGAATGGCGGGGGATACGGTAAACATACGTTGTTTGATCAAAGAACAATCGATGAATTCGTCGCACCTTCCGAGATGAATCCTACATATGGACTTGGGTGGAGACGAAATGGCGATGCTAGCATGGAATGGATGTTCAGTCCTCTTGCAAGCGACAGTGCCTATGGTCATACTGGATGGACCGGGACGGTCACGATCATCGATCCGGAAATAGATTTAGGGATCGTTTTACTTACTAATAAAAAGCACTCCCCGCTCGTCAATCCTGTAGCCAATTCCAATCAGTTTTTTGGCGACCTCTTCAAAACGGGAAGCTATGGAAGTGTTGTAACCGCAATTTATGAAGCATTGGAAACGAATGAATAAACGGATATCTTAAGACCTCCCATTAATGTCGGGAGGCCTTTTTTCTTGTTCTATCAGAATGTCTGGAAGCTTTATTCCATACAGTTTGGGCAAGGATCAGGTTTTTATATGCTCCGTCTTGATGGAGCAAATTATCATGGGCACCTTGTTCGATGATTTCCCCATTTTGTAAAACGATGGTGCGATCGGCATGTTTAATTGTCACTAATCTATGGAACCGAACAATTTCATGAAGTCATTAATCTGGTTATCCGGGAAGATCTGGGGACGAAATTGGACCTTTGTATGGGCGTTATTGCCGTGGTTGGTCGTATTGATTACTTTAGCGATTTATAAATCCAAAGTATTGGATGTTTTGCGCTTGGGTGACCCGATTGCCATTGGAGTTGGTGTACAGAGAAAAGGAACGCAGGCTTTTATTGCTGAATTCAGTCGCATTGGCAGGTGTATGCGTTTCGGTGGGCGGAGGCCTTACATTCTTAGGCTGATCGCCCCGCATATAGCCAGTAGATTAGTGGGGGGGAGACGTGCAAACTAATCTTAGGTTCCTTATTGCTGTTATCTTCCAATAATTAGGAAGGGTCATCATGGCACCGATAGAATTGCCGGTGGGGATTATCCTTTCGATAATAGGCGCGCCGTATTTTATCTACTTACTCGTGAAAAACATTTAATCAGAAAAAAGCCCATTTTCAAGGACACTAGTGAAGATGGGCTTTTTTGCAGGCATGGTCGTTTTCTAGAAAGGATATAGATGATGGTTGTTCGACTGCTTTCGGGAGTGATGAATCATCCCCCTAAAAGAACTATTTTAAAAAATATGTTGACCGAACAGCCTGTATCCGCTTACAATAATATTTAGTTATTAGTGTATTTAGAAAATTGTAAAAGAGGTACCTGCATGACAAAGGAATTCGACAGAAGAATTGGGCGCCATGCAATCATGTACGCATTTGCGGACGAAGAGGAAGAAGTCATATTGACGAATGAACTTAAGCGGATGGATTGGCTTTATGGAAAAGGTAAAGTCGGTTCAATGGAGCTGCAGAAAATAGTTGCGGCCATTGAGACATCTGCGAAAAGACTTGGATTGGTCAATCCCGATATGTATCGTGAAATGCATGCGCTGTATCATGCGATCATCGAATCACTCCAAGGAGTGACACGCGGCCAAGTCGAGCTTGGCGGTCTTTTGAGGACTGCGGGCCTTCGGTTTGCAATCGTTCGGGGCAGGCCGTTTAAAAACGGGGCCGAAGGTGAATGGATTGCTGTCGCCGTGTATGGAACGATTGGAGCACCGGTTCGGGGATTTGAACATGAAGCCGTCGGTTTGGGAATTAACCACATTTAAATAATTAAAAGCCTATAGTTATTTAGTGAAATAGGGGGCTGTATTGATAGACTGGATAAGTCTGTCAATATGGCCTCCTTTTGTGTGTTTAAAAAAAGAATAGGGGTGCAGGAAATGATTATGTTAACGGGCCAAACTTTAACGATTGAAGAAGCGAAAAAAGTATTGTATGGAGAAGCATTTGTCTCTGCTTCAGCCGAGAGTGTTAAGAAAGTGGAAAAAAGCCGTGAAGCGGTTGAAAATATCGTGAAACAAAAGAAAGTCGTCTATGGAATCACAACAGGTTTTGGAAAGTTCAGTGATGTTTTGATTGATGCAGAGGACGCTGAGCAGCTACAGTGGAATTTGATTCATTCCCATGCGTGCGGAGTCGGGGAACCATTTCCAGAGGTGGTTTCGAGAGCTATGGTCCTTCTCCGTGCCAACGCTCTATTAAAAGGGTTTTCCGGCGTCCGTCCTATCGTCATTGAACGTTTGATCGATCTTTTGAATGCTCATATCCACCCGGTCATCCCTCAGCAAGGTTCTCTTGGGGCAAGCGGGGACTTGGCGCCGCTTTCGCATTTGGCGCTAGTATTGATGGGAGAAGGGGAAGTGTTTTATAAAGGAGAGCGAATGGAGGCCATCGAAGCTTTATCGAAAGAAGGCATTCTTCCAGTGACACTTAAAGCAAAAGAAGGTCTTGCATTAATTAACGGAACACAGGCCATGACGGGGATGGGCCTCGTAAATTACATTGAAGCCGAACAGCTGGCCCATCAAACTGAAGCGATTGCTTCACTGACTTTAGAGGGATTACGCGGCATTGAAGATGCCTTTGATCCGGATGTTCATCTAGCACGCGGTTACCGCCAGCAAACTGAGGTCGCTGAACGGATTAGCCGCATGATCAGCGGCAGCCAGCTGATCACCAAGCAAGGGGAACTGCGGGTTCAGGATGCTTATTCCCTCCGCTGCATCCCGCAAGTGCATGGGGCATCATGGCAAACTCTTGATTATGTAAAAGAAAAATTGGAAATTGAAATGAATGCAGCGACGGATAATCCGCTTATTTTTGACGATGGGGAAAAGGTTATTTCAGGAGGGAACTTCCATGGACAGCCGATTGCATTTGCGATGGACTTCATGAAAATCGCTGTTGCCGAGCTTGCAAATATTTCAGAGCGCCGGATTGAGCGACTCGTCAATCCTCAGCTCAATGATTTACCGCCATTCTTGAGCCCTTCACCTGGCTTACAATCGGGAGCGATGATCATGCAATATTGTGCAGCTTCACTCGTCTCTGAGAATAAAACACTGGCACATCCTGCAAGTGTTGATTCCATTCCATCTTCAGCGAACCAGGAAGATCATGTAAGCATGGGAACGATCGGCTCCCGGCATGCACATCAGATCATCCAAAACGTTCGCCGCGTATTGGCGATTGAGCTCATTTGTGCCTTACAAGCGGTTGAATACCGTGGAATAGAGAAGATGGCCCCGTTTACAAAAGAGTTTTATACGGAAGCAAGAAAGCTCATTCCAAGCATTACGCAAGATCGTATCTTTTCAAAGGATATTGAAGCAACGGCAAGCTGGTTACTGCAAATTGACTGGAATTCATTTATTCATAGGAGTTTACCTACAACATAATATGAAGCCCGGAATATCCGAATGAACGTTAGGCTTATAGCCCTTTGACCTGGGTTTTAAGCCTAACACCTTTATGTAAATGCTACAAAGATCCCAGAAATCCAAAAAAGGTCTAAGCATTAGAGAAAATGACCTTGAAATAGTAATAAATGCAGGAAATGACTATTGATGGAATGATCGACTTTACCTATTCGTGCTAGATTAAACATGCATTTTTGGAGGGGAATCTAATTTGGAAAATCGGCAATTGCAACCACCTGTCATAAATGAACAAAACCAGCCGTCAAATACTTTACAAAGGAAGCTAAAAGCACGCCACCTTACGATGATTTCGCTGGGCGGTGCAATTGGAACAGGGCTGTTTCTCGGAAGCGGGCCAGCCATTCACTCTGCGGGGCCAGGCGGTGCTCTGGTCGCTTACACCGTAATTGGCATAATGGTTTATTTTATTATGACAAGCCTTGGAGAACTGGCATCATTTATGCCGGTCAGCGGCGCTTTCAGTACCTATGCTTCGCGTTTCATCGACCCAGCATTAGGGTTTGCGCTTGGTTGGAACTATTGGTTCACTTGGGCGATGACCCTTGCCGCAGAACTATCTGCCGCAACGATGGTTATGAAGTTTTGGTTTCCTGACAGCTCGTCTTTTTTATGGAGTTCTTTGTTTCTCGTTTTGATATTCTTATTGAATTACGTATCCGTTAAAGGGTATGGCGAAGGGGAATATTGGTTTTCCCTCATTAAAGTCGCAACCATCATCATATTTATCGTTGTCGGAATATTGATGATATTCGGAATTATGAACGGAGAAGCGATTGGTTTTAAAAACTTCACAGTTGGTGACGCTCCGTTTGCCGGTGGCTTTTTGGCAACATTGGGTATCTTCATTGCTGCTGGATTTTCTTTTCAAGGTACAGAAATAGTCGGTGTTGCAGCTGGTGAAAGTGAAGACCCGGCAAAAAATGTACCTCGTGCAGTTCGCAGCATTTTTTGGAGAATCTTCCTCTTTTACATCCTGGCCATAGTTGTTATCGGATTGATCGTTCCTTATACGAATGGCAATCTGCAGGGACACACGATCATGGTTAGCCCGTTTACGATGGTGTTTGAAAAAGTGGGACTGGCATTCGCTGCTTCCGTGATGAATGCCATCATTTTGACAGCCGTATTATCTGCTGGTAATTCGAGTCTTTACGTGACAAGCCGAATGTTGTACTCCATGGCAAAAGAAGGGCTGGCACCGCGTATTTTCGGGAAGCTCAACAAGCGCGGCGTTCCCATTTGGGGACTGGTTGTCACTTCACTCGTAGGGATGTTGGCCTTTTTTGCTTCCATTTTCGGTGATGGAGTCATTTATATTTGGCTGATGAATGCGGTTGGAGTCACTGGATTTATATTTTGGCTCGGTATAGCGGCAAGCCATTACAGGTTTAGAAAGGCTTATATTGCTCAAGGGCATTCACTGGACGACCTTCCCTATAAGTCAAAATGGTTTCCTTTCGGCCCGATATTTTCCTTTGCTCTTTGTTTTTTCGTTTTATTGGCGCAAAACTATCAGGCCTTCATTGGCGATGACATTAACTGGGCAAGTGTGATCGCTGCCTATCTTGGCATCCCATTCTTTTTGATAATGTGGCTTGGTTATAAGTTCATTAAGAAAACAAAAGTAGTTCCGCTAGAGGAATGCAAAATCGATTTTGATGAACATAGGAATGCCAATTAGTATGTATTGATAAAATGCATCAGCCTTGAAATGGAATTGTTGTTTCAAGGTTTTTTTCTGTATATGTGACACATTCCCATGTGTGTCTGCATTAAACTATAACCTATAAAAAAGGTATTAAATTCCAATCTTGCCAGATCTGGAATCGCTAATTTTGCCCGTGATTTATGACTGAAAATCGTTTTTTTCGTTTTTTGGATCATTTCTGATTTTAAAAAAACTGAAAAAAATTTGTAGCGGATGATGGGCGTTAATGATTATAGGAAGCCAAAGTGTTGGTATATCAAGGTTTTTAGAGTCTTCCGTAACCTTTAGAATCGATGGCTTAAATGGGCTTTTTAGGCAAGAATTCCGTCCCACATCATTTGAACTTATATTCATTCTTTGTTAAGGTAATGAAGTACTTTAGGGATACAGGTTCATCCCGTGTATTGGGACTGAACAAAACTCTAAAATAAAAAACCATTATATTTCAGTTGGTATATGCTGTGCCTGTTAGTTTCCTCACTTGTATTGCACCGCTTTTCCCTGCAAAGCTCAAATTAGACATTGGGAATCCCATAATCATATTTCTATGCGTTTTGGTGTTATACTGCACTGCAAGTATCATTCCACCTGGTTAAGGAAATGAAATACATTAGAGGGTAGTCGTAAGTCCATCTGGACAAAACTCTAAGTGGAAATCGTTTATATTAGTTACAGTTGGTATATGTTGTGCCTGCTTGTTTCCTCAGTTGTGATTGCACCTCTTTTTTCCTACTTGAAATGCTCAATTTATCACACATACTATAATCCAAGTAAAGAAGTACTTCTTGGGAATAATAACTATAGATTATTTTTCTATGCACGTTATGCCCTGTGCACTGAATAAGTGTCACTTCAGCTTTTTTTGAAGAAAAAGCATTAGGGTAGAATTTCGGTTATTTCAAGATACTTGTGCATTAATAATCATCACTCGCATAAAACGGGGGAATTCAGCAAAACTGAATATCATATGGGCAACTATTAGAATGAGGTGACTTGATGAAGCCGAATGTAGAAGTCAGAAATGTCTCGAAAATTTTTGGCAAATCTCCAAAAGCAGCAACAGACTTATTGAAGCAAGGCAAAACGAAAAAAGAAATCTTGAAAGAAACGGGACAAACGGTCGGAGTGAATAATGTTAATTTCGAGATTTATCCCGGCGAGATTTTTGTCATCATGGGCCTATCAGGAAGCGGGAAATCCACATTGATCCGCATGTTCAATCGTTTGATCGATCCCACTTTGGGTGAAATCTTAATTGATGATGAAGATATCGTGAAGATGAACGCGGCCCGGTTAAGGGAAGTCAGACAAAAGAAAATAAGCATGGTCTTTCAGAACTTTGCTTTATTTCCGCATAAAACGATACTTGAAAACGCTGAATTTGGGCTCGAAATTCAAAAAGTTGATCCAGCAAAACGTCATGAAAATGCGATGAGGGCTCTTGAGGCCGTTGGATTGAAGGGCTACGAAAACCAGATGCCATCACAGCTTAGCGGCGGTATGCAGCAAAGGGTTGGCTTAGCCCGGGCACTCGCAAGTGATACGGATATCCTATTGATGGATGAAGCCTTCAGTGCCCTTGATCCATTGATTCGTAAGGATATGCAGGATGAACTGATTCAAATCCAAGATCAGTACAAAAAAACAATCATTTTCATTACCCATGATCTTGATGAAGCATTAAGAATCGGGGATAGAATTGCCCTAATGAAAGATGGAAGTGTCATTCAATTGGGTACCCCTGAACAAATCATGATGAATCCAGCCAATGAATTCGTCGAGAAGTTTGTGGAAGATGTTGATCTGTCAAAAGTATTGACAGCGTCTCATGTGATGATACGCCCAGAGAAGATTGCGGTGGACAGAGGCCCGAGGGTTGCCTTGGAAATCATGCGCAAACAAGGGTATTCAAGCATTTTCGTTGTGGATAGGAAGCAGAAGTTATTGGGGGCCGTGACTGCTGAACAGGCACGTCAGGCAATGAGCAATGATCAATCGATTTCTGAAGTGATGACAACTGATATCCCAACTGTAAAAGAGGATGAATTACTTGGAAACCTCATGGATGTTATGGCGACTTCAAGCTTGCCGATCTCAGTGATCGATGATCAGAACAGAATTAAAGGAATTCTTCTTCGCGGTGCCGTCATCGGTGCTTTGGCCGGAAATAAAGATTCCTTGAATGAAATGGAGAGTGAATAATTCAATGAATATGCCGAAAATCCCACTAGGAGCATGGGTCGATTCTTTAGTGGATTGGATTACCATTGTATTTGCTGGATTATTTACACTTATTACGAATGTGATCGAGGGACTACTGGATATCCTGGTCGATGTAATGAGTGCAGGACCTTCGATAATTTTAATCATCGTCCTGACCCTTCTGGTTACCTATACAAGCAAATGGACATTGGGATTATTTACATTAATCAGCTTACTATTGATTAATAATCTTGGTTATTGGGAATCAAGCATCCAAACACTGGCGATCGTTATTTTGTCAGGATTCCTCACCATATTGATCGGGATACCAATCGGAATATGGTGTGCCCAAAATAAAACCGTGCGCAATATCGTTACCCCGATCTTGGATTTCATGCAAACGATGCCTGCCTTCGTTTATTTGATTCCTTCGATTTTATTCTTTGGAATAGGGGTAGTGCCTGGAATCATCGCGTCATTCATTTTCGCGATTGCACCGACAATCCGTATGACCAATCTTGGGATTCAGGAAGTGCCTAATGATCTGATCGAAGCATCGGATGCTTTTGGTTCAACCACCAGCCAAAAGTTATTCAAAGTACAAATACCGTTGGCTACTCCAACGATTATGGCAGGAGTTAACCAAAGCATCATGCTGGCACTATCCATGGTAGTTACAGCTTCATTGGTTGGAGCACCCGGACTTGGGGCGGATGTCTACAGGGCAGTCAGCCAAATTAATGTGGGGCAAGGATTTGAAGCAGGATTATCCATCGTAATCATTGCAATCATACTCGATCGTATCACTCAAAACCTTCGTAAACCAGCTTACGAGCATATCGTTAGCAGGAAAATCATTTTTACAATATTGGCCTTACTAGTTGTGGGTACTGCACTATTCGGTACTTTTACAAAAGAAAAAGCCGTGGACGAGGATCAAAACAGTTTTGCTGCCAAAGCCAATTTTGAAATCATCGGAATTGAACCTGGAGCAGGAATAATGAAGCTGACTAAATCGGCTATAGATGATTATAAGCTAGATGATTGGAATGTGGTTGAAGGGTCATCGGCAGCGATGGTTGCAGAATTGAAAAAAGCAATTGATAAAGAAGAACCAATCGTCGTTACTGGCTGGTCACCGCATTGGATGTTCTCGACATATGACTTGAAATATCTCGAAGATCCGAATGGATCCTTCGGCAAGGCTGAAAACATCAATTCCATTGCCAGAAAAGGACTTGAACAGGATGCGCCAGGTGCCTATAAAATTCTTGATCAATTCTACTGGGAAACAAAAGATATGGAAGATGTAATGGTCAAGGTTGCTGATGGGATGTCTCCTTCAGAAGCAGCAGAAGAATGGATAAAGAAAAATCAGGACAAAGTGTCCAAATGGACCCAAGGAGCACAATCAGGAAATGGTGAAAAGATCAAACTGGTTTATGTTGCCTGGGACACTGAAATTGCCAGTACAAATGTGATTAGCAAGGTACTGGAGCAGAATGGTTATGATGTAACATTAAGCCAGGTTGAAGTGGGGCCAATGTTTGCTGGCGTTGCAAACGGAAGTGCGGACGCAATGGTGGCTGCATGGCTTCCGGGAACACATCTTGAATACTATAATAAGTATAAAGATGACATGGTTGACCTTGGACCAAACTTAAAAGGAACAAAACTTGGTCTGGTCGTACCGGATTACGTCGATATTGATTCAATTGAAGACTTAAAATAATAAGAAAAAAGCGGGAATTTCAGAAATGAAATTCCCGCTTTTTTTATTTTAATGGGGTGATGAGCTTTTTAAATACTTAACATCAATGGATGGTAACGAATTTACTCCTCAATTCCTCTTCCGTTACTTCGATCTTTCCTTTCAAATCTTCTGCCAGTAATACATAACTTTTCACACCAATGAATTCAGAATGCGAGATTAAAAAGAATTTTGTTCCTTTTTTATACGCAGATGGAACATCTTCAATCAACTTAAACATTTTCATCCTTTTTCCACCTTGGATATCATAAATTCGTAACGCATGTACTCATAACTAATTCGTGGCACAACTTCTTCTTTTCACTTTTTATATCATTGATATTTATGGGCGGTCAACTATTTTTACTGGTAGTTACAAGTACCGCCTGTACTTGCCATTTGTTTGTGAATTATGAGTATTCCTAACTTTCTGTGGAACTGGGCTATCGTTGAATGTTAAAATTCAGTTGGAAAACAGTGTTTCTTTATACAAAAGAAAGAGAAAAGAGAAGCGATGAGTTGATAAAGCAAAAAGTGATTTTGGAAGGTGTGGAAATATTGAAACCAATCATATTTGATGTAGATACGGGGATAGATGATGCCATGGCGATGGCATATGCTTTAAATTCCCCTGAGTTGGAAGTGCTCGGATTCACCACTTGCTTTGGTAACGTGCCCGTTGTTGATTCGACCCGTAATACACTTGCCGTCTTGGAGAAATTAAATAGCCGCATACCGGTATATGAAGGTGCTGACCAAACTTTGGTACGCGGAAGGAAGAAGCGGTATCCCAAGCATGTTCATGGGGAAGACGGGTTAGGAAATACCCTTCGGTTTGAACCAACCATCAAAGCATCACAAGGAAATGCAGCAGATTTCATTATCGATCAAGTGCAAAGCCGACCGCATGAAATTACGATCATTGCAGTTGGACCATTGACTAACATCGCTTTGGCGATCAATAAAGCGCCGATGATCATGTCGCTTGTAAACGAGGTCGTAATTATGGGCGGTGCCGTAAACGTACCAGGAAATGTAACCCCTTATGCTGAAGCGAACATAATATCAGATCCTGAAGCGGCACATCAGGTATTGACTTCAGGACTGCCAATCACCCTAGTGGGGCTTGATGTGACGCTGCAAACATATCTACTGAAATCGAAGCTTGATGATTGGCGTGCCACTGGTAAGGAAAGCGCCGAATTTTTAGCGGAAATGACCGATTATTATATGAAAGCATATGAAAACTCCCATCCAGGTTTGGGTGGTTGCGCTCTTCATGATCCGCTTGCAGTCGGGGTTGCGATTGATTCAAGTTTTGTCAGGACAGAATGGATGAACGTCAAGGTGGTGACCGAGGGTGAAGAAGCAGGCAGGACAATCGGCCAAAAGGATGGTGAACCTAGAATCCGTGTCTGTACGAATGTGGAAAGTGAGAGGTTTTTAAAACATTTTTTGGAACGGGTTATATGACTACCTGAAGGCTGCCACTCTTCCAAAAAAACATTGGGAAGTGCTGGACTGTTTTTGTTGGATATATCGATTCTCGCCATATGACAAGGATACCTGTCAGAATAAAGTTGAAAGTAGCATGGTAAAAAAGGTCTTCCATTTATTCTGATGTCCTTTTGTAAATGGTTTATATTGATCAATCATAAAAATGCTTATCAGACTTTAATCAAACGTTTGATTAATTTCGTAGAAAAGAAAGTCGAAAGTCACTATTATTATGGTGAAAACTATATTAACGGATAACAGTGCAGAAATATTGGGTATAAGGTACTTTTTTTATCATAAAAAAGTAAAATATTAAAAATTAATTTAAAAATGGGTTTAAAGGTTTGGGAAAACAGGTACATAGACTTTCGTAATGCCATATTTAGGTTTTTTTGCATAATTATAATTTACCATTTTTCGACTTTGCGCTTATTTATATGGCAGAAAATGTATGGTTCTATTAAAATGTACTATATAAGATAAAAGGAGGATTTTTTCTATGTCACAAATTCGCGTAACACCTTCGGAACTGAAAGATGTAGCTAGACAATATGATAATGAGAGCCAACAAGTAACGGATATGATTGGTCGTTTAGATAGAATGAGAGATCATTTAACTGGTATTTGGGAAGGTTCCTCCAGTGAGGCTTTCGTAGGTCAGTACGAAGAATTAAAGCCCTCATTCATGGATATGGCTCGCTTGTTGAATGAAGTTTCTCAACAATTGAATAAATCAGCTCAAATCCTTGAAGACACAGATAATCAGATTGCTAGTCAAATTCGCGGATAATCATTAGGTAAATGAGAAAAAGAATTTCTAGGAAAAAGCGCCGCGACTCTTTTTGAAGATCGTGGTGCTTTTTTGCTTTAAAAGAGGTGGTTTCCATATATATTCAACTAACGATCGATTTAAACAGGTATACAGGGGAAGTATTTGATTTGCAAGTGTCGAATTACCGCTCCATCAAGAAAGTTGTGGAGATAATATGGCAGGTAAAGGATATTGCCAGTGCACCTAAAGAAGGCTATTGGGTGCGGGTCCAGAATAAAGAGTTCGTATGTTCAGGTTATGAAACCCTGCTTGATAGCGGAATTACGACGGGGGACCGCCTTGAGATCCTCTAATGGATAGGTGTGGACTCTTTATAGGAAAAAAGTCTAAAGCCCTTTAGCAGGGGTAAAGGAGTTACATAAAATGGATAATAAACCATATCTGGAGAAAAAAACAGAAGCTGCAATTATGAAGGATGATAAGGGGCATTCGTTCGTTTTCCAACGGGCAAAACTATCGATGCAGGACCCACTGGAATTACAGCTTATTCATGAAGCGGATGATGTTCTTCAGAAACATATAGAAGTGACAGAGGACGAGGTGAAGATCAGAGTAAATCCACCAGCCTCTTTTTTTGTTTTTTCCAAAGCTAAAGATAAAAATCCATTGAGTAAATGGTTATCGTCTTATCAAATCCTGAAGAAAATAAGGAATCATGAATTGAATCGCCTGCAACTAGTCGTCTGTCCGGAAAATATCGTTTTTGATTCAAGCTTGACCCCATATTTCCTGCATTATGGCGTAAAAGACAGTTTGCCTCCTTATGAGCATAATCAAGATGAGTTATTTAAAGAAACGAAGGCAACGATTTCGGCGCTTGTGGATGGGCAGCATACATACGAAGAGTATCTGCTTTACCATAAAACACTGAAACTATCGAACGAAACACAAAGTATATTGTCATCGGGGACTTGGGATGAACTTTCCACGGTCATTCAAAACCGGATAGAAGCTTTAGAGAAGGAAGAAAAAGCATTTGTACATATCCCTGAAAAGAAATGGAAAACGGGCCGTTATACACTTTGGGGTACGGTGATCGTTCTAGTGCCACTGCTATTGTTTACGATTTACACACTATTTTTCTCTCAACCTAAGCAGGATGCATATGTAGAAAGCGGTGAAAGCTTCTTAAAACAAAAATACAGTGAAGTCATTGACCGGTTGGAAAACTACGATCCGAAAAAGATGCCGTACGTCGTTCAATATGAACTGGCGAAGTCCTACGTCACTTATGAACCGTTGGAGGGGATAGCCAGGAAGAATGTGGAAAATGCAATCACGTTGCAAACGGATAGTCAGTATCTCCTATATTGGATTTATATAGGCAGGGGCATGAGCGAGGAAGCAATCGATTTGGCGAGAATCATGGAGGATCGCGAATTGATTATGTATGGGCTGGTAAACCAGAAAGAACAGATTAAGTTGGACGATAGCCTATCTGGGGAAGAAAAGGAAACGCAAATTAAAGAAGTCGATACTGAGCTGTCCCAATATGAAAAGGAAAAAAAGGAATTGGATAAGCAAATGGAGGAACAGCAAGATCAGAACCCTGCTGCAACAGATTCGAATATGGAGGATAAAGGCGCAGCGGAAGCAAAACCTGCTGTAAAAGAAGAAGCGGAAAGCGAACCTGCTTCTGGGGGAAAAGAAGAAAGTAAGGATTCCTCCAAAAAATCAACTGAAGAAAAAGAGAAAAGCAAAGAGTGAGCAATGGGCCTTTTGCGGAGGTGAGATTTAATGAGTTTATTATGGATTTATTCTAGTGGGACCTATCAATCCTTTAAGATCAAGGATAATCATAACGGTCCAATTTCGATTGGGTCATCAAAACAGGATACAATCACCGTTTATTCCATTCCTTTTGAACAAGGTTCTATCAAGCTGAAAAAAAATGATGGACTTGATGAATATGAGGTGTTTAGAGAGGACAAGAAGCTTGGCGATGTAAAGCCATTCCATGGCTTCACCTTTCAAGAAGGAGAAGAAACGGTCGAAATTTTTTATACGTCAGACGAATTGGAAGAAAGCCTCTATTATATAGGCAACTTGAAAGAAATCACTTTATCGGCCAAGGCGGGAGCGACCATCCGTAAAGAAGGACCCGTTTCCGGCAATGACTTTTCCCTTGTGCTGCATAAAGGGCAGTGGCACATCATGCCAGGGGGAAATAGCAGGATATTCCTGAACGGTGAAAGGGTAACGAAGGCTGTTCCCATTCAAAATGGTGATTTGGTTTGCTGGCCGCATATGGTGCTGAGGTTGATTGAAGGCGACTTATTGATGATTCATAGCGCCGAAAGTTATGAAACATCATTAGCTAAGATGAAGAAGCCAATCTCTGAAATGAAAAAAAACTATCCACAGTATCGCCGGACACCAAGGATGATCTACGAATTGCCGGATGAGAAAGTGACGATTTCTTTTCCGAGCCAAGAAGCGGAAGATAATAATAGAGGGTTATGGTTAATCCTTATGCCGCCTTTAATGATGCTGATCGTCATGGGGGTCATCACGGTCATTCAGCCGCGGGGCATTTTCATCATCATATCGATTGTGATGTTCACGACGACTTTAGTTACCTCGACGGTACAATACTTTAAAGACAAAAAGAAGCAAAAATTCAGAGAAGAAAAACGCCAACGTGTATATACCAGGTATCTAGAGCAGAAGAGGGAAGAACTGCAAGAGCTGTCTGAAAAACAAAAGTATGTGCTGTTCTATCATTACCCTTCCTTTGAAAGGATGAAGCTTCTAACTGATAGTATTAGCGATCGTATATGGGAACGAACTCTGGAAAGTGAAGATGCTCTGCACTTTAAGATCGGAACGGCGACCATACCCTCAAGTTATCAGGTGTCGGTAAATAGCAGCGATATGTCCAATCGGGATATAGATGATTTACTTGAGCAGTCGCAGGAACTTGTGGATGTGTACAAAAACCTGGAAGATCTTCCATTATCGATCGATTTATCAAGCGGATCGATGGGCCTGGTCGGAAAGGAATCGATTGTAAAACGAGAGCTGCAGCAATTGATTGGGCAACTGGCCTTTTTTCATAGTTATCATGATGTTCGATTTGTCGCCATCTTTCCGGAAAAGGATTATCAGGAATGGGAATGGATGAAATGGCTCCCTCATTTTCAATTGCCGCATGTCTATGCAAAAGGATTCATATATAATGAGCAATCACGTGATCAGCTGCTGACCTCTATTTATCAGTTATTGAGGGAAAGAGATTTGGATGAGAACAAAGGGAAAGTGAGATTCACTCCCCACTTTGTCTTTATTGTCACGGATCGTAATTTAATTGCAGAGCATGTCATATTGGAATATTTAGAAGGCAAAACGGACGATTTAGGCATCTCGACGATTTTTGCAGCGGATGCAAAAGAAAGTTTGACGGAAAATGTCCATACGCTTGTTAAGTATATCAATGATTTTGAAGGTGAGATTCTCATCCAGCAAATGAAGGCCGTTCATACTCCTTTTAAACTTGATGCACATTCAAAAGAAGGAAATGAGCGTTATGCACGTACGCTCCGTTCATTAGATCATCAAAAAGGCATGAACAATTCCATACCAGAAACGGTTTCATTCCTTGAATTATTGAAAGCTCGTGAAGTGGAAGATCTGCCTATCAGACAAAACTGGCGGACCAATCCGTCTTCCAAATCCTTGGCAGTTCCGATTGGGTTGAAAGGGAAAACGGATAGGGTTGAATTGAACTTGCATGAAAAGGCGCATGGCCCCCATGGATTGGTTGCCGGAACGACAGGATCGGGGAAAAGTGAATTACTGCAAACTTACATCCTATCATTAGCCGTTCATTATCATCCACATGAAGTTGCCTTTTTGCTCATTGATTATAAAGGCGGTGGAATGGCACAGCCATTCAGGCAGATTCCGCATCTGCTGGGAGTCATTACGAATATTGAGGGAAGCAAGAACTTCAGTGCCAGGGCACTAGCATCCATCAATAGTGAATTGAAGAAACGCCAGCGCATGTTCGATCGATACGAAGTCAATCATATTAACGATTACACGGACTTATACAAAGAAGGCAAAGCGGATGAACCGTTACCGCACCTATTTTTGATATCAGATGAGTTTGCGGAACTTAAAAACGAAGAACCCGATTTCATCCGCGAATTAGTGAGTACGGCGCGAATTGGACGGAGCTTGGGAGTTCATTTAATTCTTGCTACACAAAAGCCGGGCGGTGTAATTGATAACCAGATTTGGAGCAATGCTCGTTTTAAAATTTCCTTGAAAGTGCAGGATGCCAGTGATAGTAAGGAAATTCTTAAAAATAGCGATGCGGCAAATATTACTGTCACCGGACGGGGATATTTGCAGGTAGGAAATAACGAGGTTTATGAATTGTTCCAGTCGGCGTGGAGCGGTGCCCCATACTTAGAGGATACGGTTGGATCTGAGGATGAAGTGGCACTTGTCACGGACCTCGGTCTTGTTCAAATCTCAAATGTATCGGAACAGGTCACTAATAAGAGGAAAGAAAAGATTAGTGAAATTGAAGCCGTGGCGGATCGAATTGTGGCGATACAGGAAGAAATGGAGATTAAGAAGTTGGCAAGCCCCTGGCTGCCGCCTCTTTCAGATCGTTTATCAAGAAACCCTGAGAGAAGCCTGACGATGAATCGATTCCACCTGGGAATGAAGGATGAGCCCGAATTGCAAAGCCAGACCAATTATGTCTATAACTGGATTGAAGATGGGAATATTGGGGTTTTTGGTTCTTCCGGGTACGGCAAGTCAACCACCGTTTTGACACTTCTCTTTAGTTTTGCAGATCAATTCACTCCTGAAGAACTGCATTATTATATTTTCGACTTCGGGAATAGCGCTTTACTGCCAATGCGCCAGCTGCCTCATACTGGGGAATACTTTAGGTTCGATGAGTTAAGGAAAATCGAAAAATTCATGTTATTCATGAAGGCGGAGATGGAAAGGCGTAAGCAGCTTTTTTCAGAAAAGGAGCTTAGTAACATAAAGCTTTATAATGCATTAGTGGAGGATAAATTGCCGATTATTTATATTGTGGTCGACAATTTTGACATAGTGAAGGATGAGATGCAGGATCAGGAAGCCCAATTCGTTCAGTTTGCACGTGATGGACAATCACTTGGAATCTTCATGATTTTAACGGCAACGAGAATCAATGCGATTCGCCAGCCGTTAATGAATAGCCTTAAGACGAAGGTCGTCCATTACTTAATGGACAGTTCGGAAAAATATTCTGTTTTGGGGAGAACCCCTTATGAAAATGAACCTGTTCCTGGCAGGGCGTTGGTGAAAAAGGACCAAACCTATCTCACCCAGATTTACTTACCAGCCGATGGAGCGGATGATATAGCCGTTTTGGAAGAAATGAAACAAGCTGTGGCAGAACATAAGATTAAGTATAAGGAAATGGACAAACCGCCGGCGATCAGGATGTTACCGGCACGACTTGATTCCAGCAGCTTCAAGAGTTACTGCCCACAAACCATTAAGAAGGATACCATTCCAATCGGGCTTTCAGAGGAAAGCGTTACACCTGTATTCGTGGAGTTGAATGCCAATCCATTCCTGCTTGTCGTAGGACAGTCACGTAAAGGGAAAACGAATGTCCTTAAAGTGCTGCTGGAATCGTTGCTTACACAGGCGGTCGGCGAAATTGGATTATTTGACGGAGTGGATCGCGGCCTATCTTCTTATGCTTTTGAGGAGAAGGTGAGCTATGTGGAAACAAAAGAGCGGATAACCGAATGGCTTGATCATATCACTGGAATATTTGAAGAACGTGAGCGAAGTTATCTTGCTGCATTGGAATCGAAACCGATGAAGCAACTGGAATTCCCACCGGTCATATTTGTCATAGATAGCATTTCAAGAATCCAACAAACGATAGACGGCAGGATTCAGGACAGGATCAGCAGTTTGATGAAACAATACAGCCATCTCGGGTTTAGTCTGATTGTCGCTGGAAATGCCAACGACTTCACGAAGGGGTATGATTCGTTGACAACCGAACTGAAACAAGTCAGACAGGCTGTTTTACTTCTTAAAAAATCGGACCAAAGCTTGTACACCCTCTCCTATTCCAGAAAAGAAGAAGAAATACAGCCGGGTTACGGATACTTTGTGCTGAATGGCCAGGAGAGTAAAATCCAAATTCCACTAAGTGAAGAAAGAAGGAGAGTGCAAGAGAGTGTCTGAAAAAATAAAACCGATGCTGTTAATCGGTAAAATACTGGTGATCTTAGCGCTGCCCATCTTGTTTTTTTCTTATATTGGCCAAAATCCAATGAAAAAGACAGAAACGGCTTCCCGTGAAATCGCCATTGTAAATGAAGATAATGGGACCGAATTTAACAATAACCCCATTTACATGGGCTCAGAACTTGTTACTACACTGGACAAGGATTCTGAATATGAGTGGTTTGTGGTAAATAGAAGTACGGCGGAAAGTGGACTTGCAAATGAAAAGTACGATGCAGTCATATATTTTCCATCCGATTTTTCAGAGAATATTTATACGTTTGATGATGAACAGCCTGTAAAGGCGGGGATAAAGTACAAGGTACAACCTAGTTTGAATGCAGAGAACATGGAAAAGGTACAAAAGGAATTAGAGAAAACAAAGAGCAAAATGAATAAGCATATTTCAACACAGTATTGGAGCTATGTTTCCCAATCGGTCGAGGACATCCGTAAGAAGTTCGATAATGTCCTTGCTAAAGAAATCGCTTTTCAAAACACGATGTATGAGTTCTATACTCCAAGCTCGGAAAGTCTTGCAGGCGAAATCAAGCAGCATAAGGACATGCTTGAAGGAATTTTTGCCGAGACGAAAGATGCTGGCAAAACAAGTACTGAAACAATGGATGAAATAGGGAACACGAAGACTCAAATGGCTTCATTTGTGAAAGATGTTGTTTCTTTTGAGGAATATCAAAAAGCTCAAAGCATCCTTTTTGAGAAGGCCTCTGCCCAAAATCAGCAGCTTGTCATGGAGAGTGTGCAGTCATACGACAAGGTGCTGAATGAGGGGAATCAAACTATACCAGAGATTCAGCAAGGGATGAATACGAAATACAGCCTTAATGATCAAAGCATTAGAGAAAATGTTGGAATCATGCAGCAGAAACTTGATTCCAGCAGTAATGAATTGGAACAATTTTCAACAAGCATGAAAGACAAACAAGTAGAACAAATTACGAAAATCACTCAAGATCAACAAAGCTCGATTGAACAATTGAAACAATCGGAAGAGGCGGGTCTTGATAACCTTCAGTCAACCTTGCTTATGCAAAGAGGAAATCTTGCAAGCAGCTCTGGTGATGGGGAGGATATAGGTGAAGGAACGACGCCTATAGAGGATATTGAAACGGAAACGGGAAAAGGTGAATCAGCTGCTGCACCTGACAAGAAGGACCCGATTGATGAACTGTCCCTCCAGGTACTGCTGGATCAAATCAATGGGATCAACACGGCACTTGAAAGCTTGGTGCCGGCAGAAGGAAGCGAAGGAGCTGCTGAACAAGTCAACATCCTTACAGCGGAACTCCAAACGGAAATCAATAATCTCAGCGGAACTGTAAGCGGCAGAACGGGTAATTATAACCAAGTGATAACGGAGTTTAATACACTGGTAGATTCATATAATGACCTGCTGGCGCAGTTTACGCAATTACAAGCTGATTATAATGAACTCGGCACGAATTATAAGGATTTAGGTGACCAATGGAAAAAGTCACAGGAAGATATTCAAAAATTACAGGACATCCAGAGTATGACAATCGAAGAGGCCATCGCAGAAATCAAGACTCTCGAACAGTCACTTTTAGAAAAAGTGGGGGGAGAAAGGCGAGCGGTGCTTGTGAAGGCCTTCGAGAATCCTATCACCAATCGGGATTCAACTACCCTCCTTGCCTATTACGGTTCACTCTCATCTTATGGTGAATTGGCTGAAAGAGTCACCGAAGCAAATGTAGATAAGATATTTGCAGCCAATATAAAAGAATTGGAAAACTTGAAAAATGGGGTTTCCGGAAATGTAGATGAAGAAGCGAAACTCGTTAAAGCCAGTTTAGCAGGAGTCAATGAGAACTTCGGGATGTTCTCGGAATCCATTATGGGTTATATGAAAGAATATGATGCTAACGTTGAAAAGGGGCAGAAAGCCACTTTAGCTGAATTGGCGGCAATTACCGGCAAGGCTCAAGAGGTGTCTGCCAATTTGTCGGATGATATGGAAGTTCCTGAGATGGAGGCCGAACCGCCAGTTAACCTTGATGGAGAAATGTTTGTATCACTTCAAGACAATACGGCAACAACTGTCGGCTTCATTTCCGAGCTTGTCAATTCTGTAGCGGAAAGACAGGAAACGGTCACGAAGGATACAGCAGACCTGCAAGCGAAAGTGGGATCCGTGCAGGAAAGGGCCGATCAGCTTAATGATAATTGGTCCCAAAATGTAGACTCAACCGAAAAAATCAAGACGGACGTATATAGCGTCTTGAACAACACCCTAGTTGATGATCAGGAGAACGGGTATGTATACGAATATTTAGCGAATCCCGTACAGATCAGCGGGGAAGTCCTTCATCAGGAAAAGGTTAATATCCCGCCGATCGTCATGTTGGTGATCATACTCATTTCTGGGATATTGATCGGTTTCTTCTTGCATCATTATGAAACCATTCCAATGATGGTCCATGCGGCCTTGTTTACCTTATTGAATCTGATCGTAGGTTTAATCATCAGCATGTATGGCTTGAAGATCTATCCACTGGGAGATATGCAGGAGATTAAATGGACCGTCTTCACCGTCCTGCTTTTATTCTTCTGTTCAGCGTTTACCAGATTTGCCTTCTCGATTGGGCCGTTTGTCGGTGCTATCCTGGTGATTGGGTTGATCAGTTTCTTTACCATTCCATTATTGGATTTAATCATGCCTAATTTCAATGTAGACCACCCTGTTGCGGACGTATACATGTCCATTCAATTCGGTAATCAGTCGGCATTCATTCCGGCTAGTATCATCTTGATTGTACTGACGCTTATCGCAACGGTCATTCCATATATAGTGAAGCGTCTTGCAGAAAGAAGAGCAATGGCCCATGAAGTGGAATAAATACGTAATGCCTGTCTTGCTCATCCTGTTTTTCAGCCATGCACCTCATGGCGGGGCGGAAGAGGAACCGATCGTGGAGCCCAATGAATATCAAGAAAACGATATTGATATTCAAACGGAGTATTTCCATGAAGAAGGATTGTTGGAACAGAAGCGGAAACTGCCTGAAGAACAAAAGGACCTCACTTTTGAAAGAGGGAAATATGATGCCATTGACTCGGTGAAGGACTCACTGTTTCAGTCTCCTGTAATGGAGAATCAAAATAATACCATCGCTTCAAAATCAGAACAGCTTGGATTATTCTCGGAGGTCCGCATTCCAACGAGAAACGAAGAAGAAACAGAGCCTTCGCTTAATTTTGACCTGACTGTATTGTTAGGCATCGTTTTGGCACTTTTGGTCGGTTGTTTGTTTTTTATCCTTATCCCGAAAATGGGGAAGCTGAATGGAGAGGTTAAACGAAAATGAAAACAGCCCGATTCCCCTCAGGAATCGGGCTGTTTTGACTACATATCCATAACGGTTTTAATAAGCCCTAAAAGAAGGGCGGCTGCGAAGATCAAAATGAAGAATTTTTTATACATGATCAGTACCTCTTATATCTTAGGAGTGGATTGCATTCATTTTAGCATAAACAAGGCGGAAAAGAAGTTTACTTAAGAATATACAGATCGGAAGGGCGTGGCTTCATTGCCAATGACAGGAGCGGGAAAAAGGAAGAGGAATCCCCCTTTCGTGTCATTTAACCAAATCAGGATAAACAGTCTTTGCTGCGAGTTCAACAGCTTCGGTATTAAACCGAAATCCCTATTAAGCTGAAAGGCTGACCTTTTTCTGCAAGGTTCATATTCACTAAGCAAACAGTTAACCCTGCCTTTTTCAGTAAGCCGCTATAATATTTTTAGACAAATTCGTTTATGGTTTTCCGGTTATCTAGTAAACTTACAATGTAAGGTTCAATTGGGTCTTAATGTAAAATGCGTGATATAGAGAAGACATGAAATAATAGTGATAATGTGAATCCCGGGAGGTAGAGAATGATTTATAAGCAGGTCAATCAAAAACTGGAAATGGTTCTAGGGAATATCGAAAAGGTGATTATCGGAAAACGGGATATAGCAGAACTAAGCATCGTAGCACTCCTTTCCGGCGGACATGTCTTATTGGAGGATGTTCCGGGTGTGGGAAAGACAGTCATGGTAAGGGCATTGGCAAAATCAATAGGTGCAAGCTTCAAGCGAATTCAATTCACGCCCGATTTACTTCCTTCGGATGTTACTGGCGTTTCGATCTTCAATCCTAAGGAACAAGAATTCATCTTTAGGCCAGGTCCGATAATGGGCCATATTATTTTAGCCGATGAAATAAACCGGACCTCGCCGAAAACCCAGTCTGCATTGCTTGAAGCGATGGAAGAGGCAAGTGTGACGATTGATGGTGTCACAAGAGGATTGGAGAAGCCCTTTTTCGTAATGGCGACACAAAATCCAATCGAATACGAGGGAACATATCCGCTGCCGGAGGCTCAATTGGATAGATTCCTATTAAAAATGAAAATGGGCTATCCAGGTGTGGAAGAAGAGATAGAGGTTCTTCATAGGGCCCAATACACGGCACCGCTAGAGGAATTGGAATCCGTCATCACCTTGGATGAATTGATAGAATTACAGGCTGAGATAAAAGCGGTGATAGTGGATGACACAATAAAACGATACATTGTTGAATTGGCGAATCAAACACGTTCACATGAATGGGTCTACTTAGGTGTGAGTCCCCGTGGATCGATAGCATTGATGAAGGCAGCCCAGGCTTACGCGCTGATCAAGGGCAGGGACTATGTCCTGCCTGACGATGTTCAATATTTAGTGCCATTCGTATTTTCCCATCGGCTTATTTTGAAGCCAGAAGCGAATTATGAGGGCTTCGATGCTGGAATGGTGATACATGAAATTGTCGCGACAACAAAAGTGCCTGTGAAGCGGGCTGTAACCTAATGCGAAGATTCATCAATATTCTAAGGGGAAATATGAGTGTGATCGGACTTGTATTGCTCATGACCGTTTCCTTTTGCTATGCAATGTTTCAAGGCGGTTTTGTCAGTTGGTTCATTTTTTATTCATTTTTGCCGTTTTCTGTGTACGCTTCGATCCTGCTGTTTTATCCGCTCCATGATTTTACGGTTGAGAGAAAGGTCAATAAACGGGAATGCCAGGTTGGTGAATCCGTTGAGATAGCATTGACGTTTACGCGTAAAAACAGGCTGCCCCTATTATTTATGGTGGTAGAGGAGGAATTGCCTCAGGAGATGGAAGATAGGGGACTACAAAGGAAAATAATTATCTTTCCGGGATTCAAGCGTACCTTCAGCATGTCATATACCTTGGAAAACTTGCAGCGGGGAGAGCATTCGTTTCAATCGATCCGCTTTTGGATTGGGGACTTTTTCGGGCTGGTCGAAAAGGAAGCGATATATAGTTCACCTTTGAAAATAACCGTTTTTCCTCGATATCACGAGCTTTCCTACAGTGATCTTGATCGAGTGTTCAATCAGGGGGCAGTGGTTTCAACAAAGAAAACACAACGGGAACATTCTGTGGTCTCCGGTGTAAGGGAATATCAGCCAGGCGATCAATTGTCTTGGATTAACTGGAAGGCGACTGCCAGGACGAGTGAAATCATGACGAAGGAATTCGAGGTGCAGAAAAACCGGGATGTATTCATCATGCTTGATGAAAGGCCTTCTGATTTATTCGAAGAATCTATTGAAATGGCAGCTTCCATTGCCCATGCCATGTTAAAGAAAGGCATGGAAATTGGGTATGTGAGTATGGGGTCGAGGTTAATCATACCGGCAGCAGCAGGCAACAAACAGAAACGAAAGATTTTTTACCGGCTTGCTAAAGAAGAGCCGGGTGTTATAAACGCGTTGAACGAAAATGTCAGGAAGGGAATTCTTCCGGCAAACGCTGCCGTGATATTCATCGTTTCAGACTTAACCTTAGAAAAGGTGGACTTATTGAGTGCTTTCCGGCCTAATCAGGGATTGATGTTATGCGTGAAGAAACAGGCAGATCTTACTGATGAGGAAAGGTTTTCAATTTCTACAGCTGTTTCGAGGGGGATAAAGGTTAGCTTTTTTGAACATGGCCAACTAAAGTTTGACAGATCGGAGGTGATGGCGAAGTGAATGTCACTACCGAAAAATTGGAAAAGTTCATGCACGTCCTCATGTATGTATTTGGTCTGTTGTTGATTACTGAATGGTTAAGGCCTGTCGATAGACTTACCGATACAGGTAATATCATCATTTTTATCTTATTTTTGCTCTACTCCCTGCTACTGCATTATTTCCGCATACATTGGTCGATCCGATTTATTCTCATTAGTGCATATATAATGATTTCATTACAGTTCCTCCATTCAAAAGAGGCTTTATATCAATTGTCATGGCTGAAAGGGTTTCTAGCGGATTTTAAGGGCAATCTTGGTTTTATATATGATGGGAATTGGGAGTTGATCACGAATCCATTTCGAACGTTTCTATTTTTTATCCTTCTTTGGCTTGTGACATATTTGATCCATTACTGGGTGATGGTGAGGCAAAGCATCTTTTTCTTTTTTATGTTAACGGTGATTTTTATATCTGTACTCGACACATTCACTCCTTATGCGGGGGATAGTGCAATGATAAGAATCATCATCGTCGGGTTTTTGATGCTCGGCTTGCTTTCCCTGCTGCGGCTAACGATACAGGAGAGGATTGATTTTCCGATGGCTTCCATCAATAAGTGGATCTTGATGCTGACCGGCATGATATTGGTAAGTGTCCTTGTCGGTTTTGCTGCCCCAAAGCTCTCTCCGCAGTGGCCGGACCCGGTGCCTTATATTTCTTCCTATTCTGATAAAGCTGTGAAAGAAGACGGTGATTCGAAGCGTAAAAGTGTCGGATATGATGAAGACGATTCGGATCTTGGCGGTTCGATAGAGCCGGATAGCTCGATCGTTTTTTATAATAATGCTCCTGCAGGACATTACTGGAAAGTCGAGAACAAGAATATTTATACCGGTAAAGGGTGGGTTTCCATACCGGAAACGGAATTTCACACTTTTTCCAACGGGCAGGATACGGCAACGTTAGATATTTACGACGTTCCTGAATTGGTGAGGACTGAAGAAATGACCGCAAAAGTATCCATGACGGAATCATATTCACATATCCTTCATCCGCAGTCCGGGTATGTAAAAAAGATTGAGGGCAAAAATGGGCAGGATTTCAAGTATTATCAGGGTATGGACAAATTTATTTCCGAACAGGGTAATGGCGAACGACTTTCCTTGAAAGAGTATGAACTGGTTTATGATATGCCGAGTTTTGATATAGCTGGTTTAAGGAAGGTGACGGAACCCGACGATTCCATGGATTTATTAATGGAAAAAAACACTCAGCTTCCAGAAGGGTTGCCAAACCGGATATTTGAATTGGCCTCCCGGCTTACAAGGAATGAAACGAATTGGTACGATAAAGCAAAAGCCATTGAGGATTATTTTGACGGAGCTGAATTCATTTACTCCAAGGACGATATTCCGTATCCAGAGAGCAATCAAGATTATGTCGATCAATTTTTATTCGAGACACAGATAGGGTATTGCGATAATTTTTCAACTGCCATGGTCGTATTACTAAGGGCCGCCAATATACCTGCAAGATGGGTAAAGGGCTATACCGAAGGGGAAAAATCAATCCTTGATGGTGAATCCGTTTATAAGGTGACCAATAATAATGCACATTCCTGGGTCGAGGTTTATTTTTCAGGGATAGGCTGGATTCCCTTCGAGCCGACAAAGGGTTTCGATGGGGAAGTTGAATTTTACGATTCGGAATTGAAACAGGAAGCAATCAAGAACTCGGAAGAAACCCCGACTAATGAAGAGCAAACAAAGAAAGAGGCCAGGGAACGCCAAGATACACCTGATAGGGAAACTCAATCCTCCGTGAAAACGGGTTTTGGGAACATGGAAGGGTTCTTAAAATGGTCTGCAATCACATTATCAAGTGGATTGATTTTTGCTTCTCTCGGTTATTTCCTCAGAAGGAAGTGGATTCCTCTTCTGCAGATTCTTCGTTATAGAAAGAAAACCGGTGCTCATTTCTCGACAGCTTATTTAATATTATTGAAACAATTAAAACGGGCTGGTTTAGTTCGGCCGGAGGGGCAAACCTTAAGGGAGTACGCCGCCTATGTGGATGCAGTGTACGCTACAGATGAGATGAGTGAATTGACGGCTGGATACGAGTTAATGATATATCGCGGAGATGCGGAAGATGGGGAATGGAAACACTTTCAAAAGGGTTGGGAAAGCTTAATGAGAAAAACTAGCTCTTGACCAGGTTTTTATTATATTGATACAATAACAAAAACTAACTTAAACAAATATATCCTTCATATATCCTCGATAATATGGATCGAAAGTTTCTACCGAATCACCGTAAATGATTTGACTATGAAGGCGGATTTTAACAGGAAAGCTGAAAATCTGCCTTCGTCTGTACTTTTTCTGTATTTTTGAGGGTGGATTTTTAGTTTTTCTTTTTTTATGATAATATTTTTTATAAGAATTATCACTCGATTTTATGAGTGAATTACATTGATAGAGGTGACGTTTGTGCCGGGGAAAACAGAATTGCAAAAAAACCAGGAAATGATCGTAGTACTTGATTTCGGAAGCCAATATAATCAATTGATCACTCGTCGTATCCGTGAATTTGGTGTGTACAGTGAGCTTCATCCTCATACAATTACTGTAGAAGAAATTGAGAAAATGAACCCAACGGGAATCATCTTCTCAGGGGGCCCGAACAGTGTTTATGATGCAAATGCATTTGGTTGTGATGAACGTATATTCGAAATGGGTCTTCCGATTTTCGGTATTTGTTATGGCATGCAGCTTATGACCAAACATTTTGGCGGTAAGGTGGAGCCAGCGAAAAACCGTGAATACGGAAAAGCGACACTTGCCATCCAAAATGAGTCCAAGTTATTCAGTGACCTGCCAAAAGAACAAATCGTCTGGATGAGCCATGGTGATTTAGTGGTGGAAACGCCTGAAGGTTTCCAAATTGACGGGACGAACCCGTCTTGCCCAATATCGGCTATGAGTGACGAGTCACGTAAATTGTATGCCGTGCAATTCCATCCAGAAGTCCGTCATTCCGTATACGGTAATGACATTCTGAAAAATTTCGTATTCGGAGTTTGTGGCTGTAAAGGTGACTGGTCAATGGAGAACTTCATTGAAATCGAGATGGAGAAAATCCGCCAAACAGTCGGAGATAAAAAAGTGTTATGCGCTTTAAGCGGCGGAGTGGATTCATCCGTTGTTGCTGTATTGATCCATAAAGCGATTGGCGATCAGCTGACATGTATTTTCGTTGATCATGGATTACTTCGTAAAGGCGAAGCCGAAGGTGTAATGGAAACATTCAGGGAAGGTTTCAATATGAACGTAATCAAGGTCGATGCAAAAGAACGTTTCCTATCGAAGCTTGCTGGCGTTTCAGATCCGGAACAAAAACGGAAAATCATCGGTAACGAGTTCATCTACGTATTCGATGACGAAGCAACGAAGCTCGAAGGAATTGATTTCCTTGCACAGGGTACGCTTTACACAGACATTATTGAAAGTGGTACGGCCACTGCACAAACAATTAAATCGCATCACAATGTTGGCGGTCTGCCGGAAGATATGCAATTTAAATTGATTGAGCCTTTGAACACTCTATTCAAGGATGAAGTGCGTGCACTTGGAAGTGAAATGGGCATTCCGGACGAAATCGTTTGGCGTCAACCATTCCCTGGTCCAGGTTTAGGTATTCGTGTATTAGGCGAAATTTCAGATGAAAAACTTGAAATCGTTCGTGAGTCTGACCATATTTTACGTGAGGAAATTAGAAAAAATGGTTTGGAACGCGAAATTTGGCAGTACTTTACGGTGCTTCCTAACATTCGTAGCGTAGGGGTAATGGGCGATGCACGTACGTATGACTATACAATCGGAATCCGTGCGGTTACGTCCATTGACGGAATGACATCCGATTGGGCAAGAATCCCATGGGATGTACTTGAAATCATCTCAACGAGAATCGTTAATGAAGTAAACCATGTAAACCGCGTCGTTTATGACATTACGTCTAAGCCGCCTGCAACGATCGAGTGGGAATAGTAGATTGAAACCATCCAATCAGTGAAGGAATTAACCTTCACTGATTTTTTTTGTTGAAATAGTATTTAAATATGTAGATTACTTACATTTACGTATGTTGGCGAAGATATAGCCATGATAATTAAGGAATATATAGCGAAACGCGAACATTGCCTAAAATTACATAAAAAATATTCGTTTGGTATATTGACGATTATTTTAGTGACTGATACACTATACCTATAATAATAAAAAAACATAATTGTCGTATAATATTGGGGATATGGCCCAAAAGTTTCTACCAAGCTGCCGTGAACGGCTTGACTACGATGTGGAAGGATTGGCGTGTTATAAAATAAACCGCCACTTCTTTACATGACCGCAGTCAAGCCCCGTTCGTAATCGAATGGGGCATTTTCTGTTGGCACGATTTTATGATGGGGGAGACTCATAATGAAAAATTATTTTCGGTTTAACGAGCTGGGAACTAATTATCGCCGTGAAATACTTGGTGGACTAACTACTTTCCTTTCAATGGCATATATCCTGGTTGTAAACCCTGTAATGCTGACTTTACAAAGCATCGAGGACTATCCGGATGAATTAAGAATGGACTACGGAGCGGTTTTTGCCGCAACCGCATTGTCAGCCGCAATCGGCTCGATATTAATGGGACTCATAGCCAGATATCCAATCTCGCTCGCGCCGGGTATGGGATTGAATGCTTTCTTCGCTTTTACCGTTGTGCTTGGCTTTGGAATTCCTTGGCAGACGGCTTTAACAGGAGTATTGATTTCAGGTATTATCTTCGTTTTGCTTTCCCTATCGGGAATACGTGAAAAAATCATTAATGCAATTCCAGTCGAATTGAAATACGCAGTTGGAGCCGGTATCGGTTTATTCATTACTTTTGTAGGGTTTCAGAATGCTGGAATCATCACGAATGATGACAGCGTTCTTGTTGGACTGGGCGATTTGACATCAGGAAATACTTTATTGGCTGTGTTTGGAATTGTCGTTACCGTCATTTTGATGACGAGAGGCGTCAAAAGCGGCGTGTTCATAGGAATGGTCATTACAGCCATTGCAGGAATGATCTTTGGACAAGTTCCGGTGCCGGATAAAATAATCGGTGCCGTTCCTAGCATAGCGCCAACATTCGGGGTTGCGTTCGATGCCTTTGGAAATCCCGGTGATCTCTTCACTGGTCAAATGTTAATCGTTATACTGACCTTCTTGTTCGTAGCATTCTTTGATACAGCCGGTACGCTGGTGGCTGTCGCACAACAAGCTGGATTGATGAAGGATAATGTTCTTCCTAGAGTGGGTAAAGGATTGCTGGCTGATTCATTATCCATCGTTTCAGGTGCAATTCTTGGTACATCCACCACGACATCTTATGTAGAGTCCACATCAGGTGTTGCTGCTGGAGCTCGAAGCGGATTTGCGGCTGTAGTGACAGGGTTGCTGTTTGTCCTATCCCTTTTCTTCTTCCCGCTTCTATCAGTGGTGACATCTGCTGTGACTGCGCCGGCATTGGTTATAGTCGGAGTATTAATGGCATCATCACTTAAAAATATTGACTGGCAAAAGTTCGAAATTGCGGTTCCGGCCTTCTTTACGGTCATCATGATGCCCATGACATATTCAATTGCGACAGGTATCGCTTGCGGATTCATCTTCTATCCAATCACTATGTCGATGAAAGGAAGAGCAAAAGAGGTTCATCCGATCATGTGGGGTCTTGGAGTCGTCTTCCTGCTATATTTCATTTTCTTGAAGTAATAATGCAAGTAAGTAAGGAGAGTCCTGATTTCAGGGCTCTTCTTTCATGTTGTAAGAGAAAGCTCATATCGTGTATAGTAAAAGTACTAAGTACTAAGTACTTTATCCTGTATGGGGCATAGGGATGACTTTGAGAAAAAAAGAGGGAGAAAAATGAATGGTTTTATCGTTGAAAAGGTTTTGAACAATAATGTGGTGATTGCCACGCATCCGTCGTATGGAGAAGTCGTTACTATTGGAAAGGGCTTAGGCTTCAACCGGAAGAAAGGCGAAGAGTTGAGTCCGGAACTAGCGGAGAAAACGTTTGTCCTGAAAAATGTTAAGGAACAGGAAAGTTACAAAAAACTTTTGCCGCAAATCGATCAAAATCTTCAAGCTGCCATAATAGAATCCATTCATCTCATTAATGACCGGGTAACTGGAAAGCTAAATGAACATATACATGTCGGTTTAACAGATCATTTATTGTTCGCCCTTCAGCGTGTTTCCCAAGGAATGACTATTAAAAACCCATTCCTGAAAGAAACGATAACCCTTTATCCTTTTGAACATGATATTGCTGTCGATGTAGTAGAATTAATTCAAGATAAGACAGGCATAGGCCTGCCCCAAGGGGAAATCGGTTTTATTACGCTTCATATTCATAGCGCAATATCAAATAAAGACTTATCGGAAGTCAATCAGCATTCGCAGTTAATCTATCACCTTATCCAAGTTGTTGAAGAACAGCTCAATGTGAAAATTAATAAGGATAGCATAGACTATTCACGTTTGGTCCGTCATTTAAGATTCATGATAGACAGGGTGCTTGCTGGGGAAAAAGTAGAGGAACCTGAAAAAATAGCAATGCTATTGAAAGAAGAATATCCTTTGTGTTACAATATCTCTTGGAAGCTAATAAAAATTATGCAGCAGAAATTAGGCAAGCCGGTTTGTGATGCGGAAGCTGTCTATCTAACGATGCATATCCAACGATTACAAAAGAAAATTAAATAAACATACATTAACTTACGTGTTACTGATTCGATCAGGCATAAGTGAGGAGAATGATTGTTATGAAAGAGGGTATTATATACCTGAATTTTCATTTCAATCCTATCTTTGCTTATGCCTTTTTTGTGTTTGAATTCTGATGCGTGGGAAGATGAATACCATCGTAAATGTAACCGTTTTATTAGCATGGAAAAACAGTAAAGAGGAGGAAAACCTATGTTTAAGAAGTTGTTTGGTGTTTTGCAAAAAATCGGTAAAGCTTTGATGCTTCCTGTAGCCATTTTACCAGCGGCCGGAATTTTGCTTGCGTTTGGTAATGCGTTGCAAAACGAAACTTTGTTGGATATCGCCCCGTTTCTTGCGAGTGGCGGAGTGGAAATGGTCGCATCGGTAATGGAGAATGCCGGAAATATTATTTTTGGGAATCTTCCTTTGTTGTTTGCTGTGGGGGTCGCAATTGGGTTAGCTGGTGGAGATGGTGTTGCCGGCCTTGCGGCGATTATCGGTTTCTTGATTATGAATGTAACGATGGGAACTGTTCTTGGCATTGACGCTGCCGACATTGAGAACAATAGTGCGGTGTATACCAATGTTCTGGGAATCCCGACGTTGGGAACAGGTGTGTTCGGCGGTATTATCGTCGGTGTCATGGCTGCTGTTATGTATAATAAGTTTTATGAAATTGAACTGCCTTCTTATTTAGGATTCTTTGCAGGTAAACGTTTTGTACCCATTGTAACAGCTGCAAGCGCAGTTATTCTTGGGTTGCTGATGATTTTGATTTGGCCGACGATTCAATCGGGGTTAAATTCATTTTCCGAAAATATGTTGGGTGCCAATCTGACACTTGGAGCTTTCGTGTTTGGGGTTGTAGAACGTGCGCTGATTCCTTTTGGATTGCACCATATCTTCTATTCTCCATTCTGGTTCGAATTTGGTAGCTATATCCCTCAAGGAGGGGGAACTCCAGTCAGAGGAGACCAGGCCATCTTCATGGCACAAATTAAAGATGGCGTACAGAATTTAACGGCCGGTACCTTCATGACTGGTAAATATCCATTCATGATGTTCGGGTTACCAGCTGCAGCTTTGGCCATTTATCATGAAGCAAGACCGGAAAGAAAGAAAATAGTCGGAGGATTGATGGCTTCTGCAGCACTTACATCATTCCTGACTGGGATTACTGAGCCGCTTGAATTTGCATTCTTATTTGTTGCACCGGTACTTTTCGGGATTCACTGTCTGTTTGCCGGTCTATCATTCATGACCATGCATTTACTGGACGTGAAAATCGGGATGACGTTCTCGGGTGGTTTGATCGATTACGTACTGTTTGGTTTAATCAATCCGCAAACCAATGCATGGATTGTTATTCCGGTTGGTTTAGTCCTTGCGGTTATCTATTACTTTGGATTCCGATTTGCGATAAGGAAGTTTAACCTTAAAACTCCTGGTCGTGAAGTGGAAGAGGATGAGGAAGCGGAAGGATCTGCAAGTACAGCTGGAAGTCTTCCTGGGGATATCTTGGATGCCATGGGCGGAAAAGAAAATATTTCTCACTTGGATGCTTGCATTACCCGTCTTCGTGTATCGGTTAATGACATCGGTAACGTTGATAAAAATAGGCTGAAGAAACTTGGTGCCGCTGGAGTTCTGGAAGTGGGCAATAACATCCAGGCTATCTTCGGACCTCGTTCAGAAACGATCAAGGGGCAAATGAAAGATATCATTGATGGAAAAAGGCCTCGTAAAGTAGAGGTGTCTCCTGAAGTAGGTGTGGAAAAGCAAATCGAGGATGTCGTCCCGAAACCTTTAAGGACGGATGAAGTTTCCGAGCGCTTTGTTTCTCCTATTAAAGGGGAATTAAAACCAATCACGGAAGTGCCTGATGCAGTTTTTGCTGAAAAAATGATGGGTGATGGATTTGCAATTGTACCCGAGGAAGGGTTGGTTGTTTCTCCTGTGGACGGTACGATCGTTAATTTATTCCCGACTAAACATGCAATAGGGATCGTTTCCGAAGCTGGACGTGAAATCTTGATACATGTCGGGATCGATACAGTTAAATTGGAAGGCAAAGGTTTCGAAGCACTTGTCGCTCAAGGAGATAAAGTGACAAGCGGGCAGCCATTGCTTAAAGTTGATATAGAGTATGTCAAAAACAATGCTAGCTCTATCATTACGCCGATCGTCTTTACTAACCTTTCCGAAGGTGAAAGCGTCAAGATTGAAAAGGCTGGAAATGTAGATAGGGAAGAAGCGGACGTAATCTCCATCAATAAATAATCATTAATAAATAACGGGAGGGTGGCTATAATCAGCTGCCCTCCTGTTTTTTTTGATGATTATTTGGCATGGACCGGCTTCTAATAGAAGGAAAGTGGTTCAGCGAAAAAAATGAAGTTTAATTTTAAAAGATTAAATTGACTTATCTATATGCAAGTGCTAGTATATTAAATACACCGCTTGAGACAAACAAGACAAACAAGTAAATGAAACTTGTTGTTGACTTTGTGTTTGGAGGGTGTTACACTGATAAGGTCGCTAAACGAAGCGATGAAAAATATTGCTCTTTGAAAACTGAACAAAACAAAGCGCCAATGTTAAATTTTAAGTGAGCACA